>DASYAN010000196.1:0-14845 GCA_036501345.1 Ktedonobacteraceae bacterium | reverse complement strand
CCGTGACTTCAAACAACAGACCCGTGTGCGTATGGGTCACTTTGGAAGTTTATCAATTGTACCAGAAGATAGCGCCTATACTACTTTGACATTGCAAGACGGGGCCGCGACGTATGTACCTCAGAAGCGTGGTAACATTGTAAGCATTAGCCGCGAGACGATCATCAATGACGATCTGCAAGCTATCAAGCAGATACCAACGAAGCTTGCTAAGGCTGCCGCGTACACGTTGGCTGAGTTCGTGTATGCGTTTTTGACAACCAACCCAAATATCTATGATGGGTCGGCTCTCTTCACTAGTGGATCACCGCATACAAACCTTGGGTCTAGCGCACTTAGTAGCGGAGCGATGCAAACCGGAGTCATCGCCATGCGCAAGCAGGCCGACTTTGCGGGCAAGATCATTGGTGTACGACCGCGTTTCTTGGTCGTTCCGCCCGATTTAGAGTTTGTAGCGATGCAGATCTGTAAATCCGCTGGAGTCCCAGGTAGCGCAAATAATGACATCAACCCGATGTTCGGCTACACAACCCCCATAGTCTCTCCGCAGCTCACTGATACGACTAAATGGTATATGGCGGCAGATCCGAGGGAGATCGATACGGTTGAAGTGGGCTTTGTCGGGGGACAGGTGAATCCAGCTCTTTTTATACAAGATTCACCACTCCTGGGGAATAACTTCACTAGTGATGCTATCTCGTATAAAATTAGGCACGAGTACGGAGCGACAGTTGTGGACTATCGCGGCTTATACCGTGGTATATAATATTGCATTCAATGCCCGTATAACAAGTAGCGTACAAGTTGAGAGAAAAGGAGACGTAGCAGATGGGAAGCATACCAAATAAGCGTGAAGCGACATTTGGAGACGGGCTTAATGATTATTTTAACATAAATACCGCTGATGGAAGGCTTGAACTGCTCAACGGTGCTTACATATCATTCTACGCAGATGCTTATACTACGCTCACAGGTCAGATAGTTAACGGTGCTCCAGCTCCACAGGTGAGCTCATCAGCGCCTGCTATAGCCAGCAGTGGCACGGTAACAACCAACGTTGGAGTAGCGCGACTAGCGCCAACAGCAGCAGTCACAGCGGCCGTCATGGGCACTGGCACACGAAATGGACAAGAGTGTCTCGTGGTGAACGAGGCAGCTCCATCATTTACTGTGCAAATGGCGGTCAGTGGCACAAGTAATGTTGCGGACGGTGTGAGCTGTATTATTCCAGGTGGTCAGCAACGGTTGTTTGTATGGGATAATGCTTTATCCTTATGGTTTGAGCAGAGCAATCTGGTTGATGGGAAGCTCGCAGATATTGTGAGCGCAACAGCTCCAGCCATAGCAAGTAGTGGGACCATAGCTACAGCTGGCATTGGGACATCACAAGTTACGCCAGCGGCAGCAGTTACCGCATGTGTGCTAGCTCCAGGAATTTACCAGGGACAGGAGTGCACAGTGGCAAATGTGAGTACTACAGGAGCTAACACTATCACGATGGCCGCAAGTGCGACTTCGAATATTGCAGACGGCACAAATACCGTTATTTCCGGTCTAACATGCGCTAAGTTCAAATATGTGGGTTCACTATGGTACCACATGAAATAAAAATAGTGTAGATGCAAATAATACATCTACACTACAATCGCAATCACTTAGTGAGGAGAAGTGGCTTGATGAGGACAAATGCCGTAGATACCTTTAGCACAATTGCAGTTAAAACACAAAAGTTGAAAACCATCTTTAGGGAAATCATTTTGACGGAGCCACGTATAGAGATGGCGAACACTACGGCGATGCTCAGCACCATCATTGTTAATATGATCAACAGAGAGAAAGGCTGGGTTAGATTCACCACAACACGCACACTTACCGCCATAGGCGTCAATGACCTGCTTGCGGAGTCTATCCCTTACTCCTTTATGAATAGTTCTTGTAGCTTCGGGATTATTAGCTCTCCACTCCGCTTGCCTATCACGGCGATAGTCACAAAGATGACCAGGCTCAGCAGGGCGAATAAAACAGGATGGGCACATTCCATTCTCAATTGCATCAGGCTTCCTTATAGCCCGGTGTACGCGCATGTTTTGAGCACCACGGGCACGCCTTTGCTCTTGCTTTTCAGGAAGCTTAGCAAGCTCTCTTTCCCATTTCTTTTTATGAAGGTCTGGTTTACGAGCAACTTCCTCCTGAGCTATATCATGGCGACAAGGCTTACAGTAGACGTTCAGTCCATCTGGTTTTGCCTTATTCCTATGAAAGTATTCAGTAGTAGCAGGAAAAGTTTGCTTGCAACGAGAGCATTTCTTAGGAGGTACATCATTCGATTGAAGAACGACATGTTCAATAGGCTGAGGGTCCATCTCGTCAAAGTTGAACGAGAACTGAGAGGTTTTTTCTGGTATACTAGACATGCGGAAGAAACCAACACTTTCTTTCGTAACGCCTCGGGATACCACAGGTATCAGTGTTCACAGCACAGATACGGTATTGCCGAGGCAAAAACATTTATACCTCAAGTATACCATGCAAATACTTCAATGTCAACAATTCCACTAACTAGTGGCAGTATACTTTCTTGTGCTACAAAGATATGTGAGGTAGCATAATGAAGGTATTAGTGTACGGTGAGAGCCCATGCATCCCAACAGGAACAGGGCTTCTCTCGAAAAATATCCTTCGCTTTCTCATCGAGATGGGGCACGAGATTGTAGAGATGGTCGCTATAAATCACTTCAATGGCGACCAGTATGACCATGACCTCTACCCTTTTTCAATCCATGGCAACATTCAAGATCCATACAACATTGAGCAAGCGAAGCAGATTATAAGGAATGGCAACTATGATTTGCTATTCCTGTCGGCAGACGTCACCCAGATCAATATGCTCTATGAAGCTATCAGGGAGGCAAAGCGAAACAAGAGCTTTACTGTAATTTGCTACTCGTGCGTAGACTGCGATGTGATAAGTCCTCAGACACTAGCAGGGCTTACTATTACAGATCATATTGTGTTGTACTCTCAGCATTCACGCAGGATAACTTTGCAGCATATACCAGCGCTCAACATCAAGGTCATCTCACCTGGTTGTGACCCTGATGTGTTTAAACCGCTTCCAGATGGAGAACGAGAGGAGGCCAGAAAGAAGATTTTCAACATTGAGGACGACACGTTCCTGGTGGTGAACGTGAACCGGAACCAATGGCGGAAAGATCCAATCCGCACAATGATGATCTTCCACGAGTTTCACCAGAGGCATCCTAAGTCACTACTCTATATGCATATGAAGGCCATTGATGTGGGGGGAAATCTCATTATGGCTGCCAATATGCTGGGAATGAAGATGCTCGCGCCCAATCTAGAGATCATGCTTGCTGGCCCAGACTTCAATGAGCAAAAGGGTGTCTCGCGGGAGTTCCTCAATAAGATCTATGCAGCTGCTGATGTATTCGTGAGCACGACAACTGGCGAGGGATGGGGATTAACCACGACAGACGCAATGGCCGCATGCTGCCCCGTCATTGTACCCAGAAATACATCAGCACTGGAGATAATCGGAGAGCGTGAAGAGCGCGGATATTTGGTCGAGTCAGGGGGAGATATCGATCATATGATTGTGCCATATGGCCACGATAGCAATACACGCTCGATTGTCCATAGCGATGATATGATCAGGGCTCTTGAGGAGGTGCACGAAGATCGAGAGATTGCAAATATCAAGGCAATGGAAGCCAGAGAGTGGACATTGAGGCGTACGTGGAATCATGCTCGTGAGCAATGGATGAAGTTATTTGCCGAGGTTGAGGAACGGATTGAGGTGACAGCATGAGCGGTTTCACTGATGCTTTCGGTTCGATGATCACGGTTGACAAGATTCGTGATTGGCTCTTCAATGCTCAGGCTTTCTATGGGACGGCTAGCCAGGAGAGCGAAGCCAACGCAACCGTTGATGCTCCATGCTCAATCTTTAATCCCGCAAATAGTGGTAAGAATATCTTCATCAACAGTTGGATTGTTTCGAGTGGTACTGGTAGCTTAGCCGGGATCATGTTCGCCACAACAGCCGATCCAGCTTACGCTAGTAGCTTAAATATCCAAAATGCAAAAGCTGGAGGGGCAGCTAGCGCAATAGTTTCACATTGTTCGTTCGTAAATACAAGTCAATCAGAGCCAGGAAGCGGAGAGTTTAGACGTCTCTATAATGATTTTTCACAAGAGATGATTCCTAATGGATTTGGGATATTGCTACCCAAGGGGAGTTCTAACGGCGTGAGTACATTTTTGGAGACGTATGCATCAGGAATAGGGTCACAAAGCATGGCATGGCTCGAATTCTGAGCATAAAGTGTATTAGAGCATAAAGAGAAAAGGAGATTTTAAAGAATGGCTCTTCAAGATGAATTCGATATGGCATTTCCGGTAAGATATCCTGCAGGAGCATTAGTACCATCAGGTACTTATATCTGCCTACAAACCTTAGGACCAACAGGCACAATAGCGTTTAGTCAGACAACTTCGGACACGACGCTCCCAACAACAGCAGAATGGTGGCATGCATTACCTACCGGGACAGTAAGCGGAAGCGCTTCAACTGCCACGGTTGCTTCTGGAGTAAACACCATACTGAATGCTCTTACCCCAATTGCAGGTAATTATGCATATACCTCTGCAAACTTCGCAGCATGGACTAGCGGCGATGCGATGCAGAGCAGGGGGACCGGGGCCTCAGACGCTTAATGCAGCTTCGGAGAGATTGTCATTTTGCTAGTTATTTTATAACAGGCTTTTTGACAATCTCGGCTTTAACAAAGTTAGCCATAAAATTGCACAGAAATTAAAGGAGCATATGAGACATGTCAGAATACGAAAGCAAGCATAGAGCAGAGAACGCACATTACCCAGAGAGAAACAAAGAACACTTTGATTTACCAAGAGTACATAGTGAGTCTTTTGCCAAGCCAGCACAAACGGCAGAGGCACCAGTAACAAAAATACATGCAAGATTTAAGCTAGGCGAAGACACGAGAGTCCCATGCCACCAGCCAAAGAAAGACGGTAATGGTTGGGAACAAGTCAACGGGCTCAGAGTCAAGCTTTATCCAGTCACTGGAGAGCCCTTCGGAAGTGCAACGCCTAGCGGAGAATTGACTATGGTGCTTGCTAACCCAGAGGCTATAAGGGTTTTTAAGGAAGCTGAGATAGGCCAGGAGTACGACGTTATCTTTTCGCCTGTTCAAAAGGCAGAATAAGCAATGGCACGTGGGCACTACGCAAGTCAGCAGGAATATGTCAGACAGGATCAAAACGCACCGAGATCGAAGCTATCAATAAAGCGCGGCATTCTAACAAGCTTCAACTCGGCCAACTACACGGCCAACGTCTTGATCATGGAGGCTACTTCTGCTTACTTGCAAGGTGTCCCGATTGCTGCACACATGGATGGCACCTCGGCAATCATTAATGCTCAGTGCGCAGTTCTGTTCTTCGACGAGCAGAATAGCAATGATGCAGCGATAATCGCGATCTATCCAGATTCGACCGAGGGTTTTCCAAGTCCTCCGCCAGGAAGAACAACGTTTGTAGCGGGGTTTGAGCAGATCAGCAGCCAGACAATCAACTCGGGGAACACTTCAACGTTCACATTGACAGGATCAGGAGGGATACCAGAAGGCACGCTCGGGGTAATCTATAAAGCTTTCTTCACCAGCGCAACGGTCGGAGCTTTCATTCAGCTCGCACCACATGGGGCGTCTGATATCACTGCTTATGCTTCGATTGGCAATATCCAAGTTGCCAATGCTTTCGTGAACGGCGGGGGAGTATTGCAGCTCGATAGTAGCGGCAAAATAGACATTAAAGCGAATAGCGGGAACTGCACAGTAACTTTATATACGCATGGATATATATTCTAGAGGTTTATCATGGATGATGATAAAAATCAAAATAAATATAAGATTGACAAGCAAATAGAGAGTATTGAAAAAAGAATTGATGAGCTATTAGAAAATATTGACATAAAAGAACTTTCAACTGTTGAAAAGATGGAGTTAGCAATCAAGTTTCAAACACAGTTAGTGCGCTTCCTTACACTCAGAAAAGCAAGTGAGCAAGGTATGCCGGAAGGGCGCGAGGGGGCATTAATGACCATGTGGATGAAACAGTTACGTGGAGAGAATGTGAATGGTTAGGTCTCTGACGACAGGTCTCACAAATGCCGTCAATGCAAAGAATCGACGGCCATACTTGCAGTGCACGGTTGAGGACCATATAAATCATTTACAGACAGCAGTCAGTGCAAGCAATACAGATGCAGATAACGATATGTGCATAGCGGCTGATGGTTCGCTAATTCGTGTGAGGATACAGAGATTAGGATCGTTTGTATCAAGTGCTCAATGGCAAAGGATCACTAATCCATCGACAGCAAGCCAGTGGACGACATGGACAACGTTTGGTAGCGGCTCAGGCAATATGTTCCAAGATGGCGGGTGTGCAGTCGCGCAAGACGGAAGCTCAACAAACGCCTTTTTCCAGACTGGTGCAGGGGCTATCGTCAATTGGTTCAGTAGTAACAACGGTGTGTCATGGTCGTCGACACCAGGTACTATTCTCACACCACCAAGCTCTGCTCTCACCAAGGGAATCAGTAGTGCAGGAAACGCTGATGTCTTCTTTCTATATGATGTGAGCGGCGGGGAAGCCATTGGGTGTAGCTTCTTCACAAGTAGCTGGAGTTCTATCCACACATGGACACTATCACCAATGGCTGCCGTAGGAAGCATGAGCGGCTTAGCTGTCTACTGGGATGGTACGCTATATCACATTGTCTATAGCGATGGCTATGCCCTTAAGCAGGTAACGTGCAATTCAGCAGGAACGGTATGGACCGCACTACCCGATATTTCACCATCGGATGTTTCAGCACTAGCGCGAACATCACCAAGGATTGCGAAATTCGATAATCTCTATAATCTCATTTGTGTTGAGTCTGATTCGGGAGTGCTCACTGGATCGGTCTATAGTTATTCAAGGTTGAGGCAAAGTGCGGATCTGATTCATTGGTCAAATGGCCGCATCATGCAAGATGTGAGTACCACATATGGAGTGAATCTACTCAAAGTCACGCCACCCTCGGCCAGCCGAGCAGTATATGTGCTATCGGCAATGTCCGGTATCCAACTCAATAACGACTTCCAGCAGTCGGATGCCAGCGAGTATCTTGATGTCTCCAGCAAGATCGAATCCTACAAGCGTGTCGATCAGTTAGACAAGCCGTGCACGCTGGAGCTGGTGCTAGACAATGAGAACTCGAGTCTGACCAGTAGTGTCGCGGATTATGTAAATGAAGTGTACGCCCCGATCGGGATACACACGTTGGTAAACTTTTCGGAAGGATACTACACGGGCACGCCACCAACCACGCAGGAGAGCATCAATGTTGGAAAGTATCACATCCAGAAAATCACCTTCGAGCGATCGCCAGGGGTCAGCCAGATCCAAGTTCTCGCACGAGATCTTACCTTGCTCCTTGACATCGAAAGCCGATTTCAGAATGTTTATACAGACCAGATCGTGAGCTGGTTGATCACTGAGGTCTGTGCTAGGGCTGGTATCTTTAGCGTATCGTTGCCGGCCACATCACAGATGAGTGTAACAGTCACGACGTTTACGCTCCACGCAGGCCAGAAGTATAGAAACGCATTGAATGAGCTGTGCCGTATCGGATGGCTCGAATATTTTCTGGACCAAACCGAGACGCTGATCTTTAAGGAGTTGTCAGGCTCAGATACCAGCATCTGGACGTATCAGCCAGAGATCGAACGCTGGAGTATTGGCACAGAGGATATTCAAGCAAATCACACAATTGTAACTGGTCAGAGGAGTCCAGGGGGAGCGCTAGGAAACATAACAACAGGGGAAAGCTATGATAATATCCATGCACATGCAGTTGCCTTCGAGCGTGTTGCGATTGCTCATGACCAGAAATTGACGAGTGCAGTGCTTTGCGCAGATGCTGCAGCGTTTATCCAAGCGCAAGATAAGCGCGACCAATACGATCACGTGATCGTTGCGCCGTGCAATCCAGCCTTGCAACTTTTGGACGCCGTGGAAACGATCGACGATGGGCAGCAGAGTACGAGCATAGATAACACTTCGAGAATAATAAAACAAGAAATAACGTTCGATTCAGGCAAGGCAGTGTATGAACAATTAATATCAATGGAAGGGCTGTAGTTTTTTAGAAGTAAAATGAATGTATATCGATGTAAAACACAAGGAAGGATAGCACAAGATGGTAGATATTGAACTTTTAGGTTTGGCACTGTTCATTATTGCTATTATTATTGCTGCATTTATTTTCTGGATTATTTGGTATCTGATCATACAACATCCAGAGCAGCAAAAAAATATACTCAAGCAGTTCTCATCACAGGTTATCAATCAAGTTGCGCTTGAGTATGAGTCATTGTCAGATTATCAACGGAGACAAATTGCTGAGGAGAAGATGAGAAATATCTTTAAAGATCAAAACATTGCTCCACCAGGAGATAGCATGATCGAAACGGCAATAGCTGATGCAATGTATAGACAAAAGATGAATGAGGATAATCGATGGATTGAGGAATTAAAGGCTGACCAGATAGCACAGACAGACACAGCAGAGATGTTAGCAGTGAAAGTAAAGGAGTGGGTTCTATGAGTATATCAGATATTATTATGCTTCTATTGCCTGTTATGGTCTTCATTTCATTATGGTTGTTCAAATGGATAGAGCAAAGATTGCCACCAGCAAAGAGAGCAGAATTAGACTATTATGCAAATAAGGCAGTAAAGTACGTTGAGCAGACCTGTAAAGGAACTAGCACACAAAAGAAGAATGCAGCGATCAACATGATTTACCTCTTCTTCAAAGCTGCCAAGAGGCCAGCTCCAGCGATAGTATTTATTGATGCAGCCATTGAAGAAGTGGTGTGGCTGATAAACCAGAACAAAATACCTGATGAGTTTGTGACGGGGAAGTCTGTAAATACTGGGCCAATTAAGCCAATATTGCCAGATCCAGGAGGCCAACCAGTATGATGGAGCGCATTCAGGAGCTTAGCCCAGGCCAGATCGATAAGTTGAAGCAGATCGGTAGAGACACTTTAACGGCGATATCTCCACCAGTTGCAGCAATGGTTTATGGGAATAATCAAGATCAGTTGCAAGCGTTGAGGAACATAGGGCCGGATGCTTTGGGGGCGATGAGTCCGAAGATTGCAAACTATTTATATGGACCGGATCTAGCAGATGGAGGCCAGGGAGTTGGGCGGGATGATGTTCTTAATCCCGATAATGCTGAGAAGAAACTGGGAAGATTTCCAGATCAAATCATACCTCCGCCATTCACACCAGATCCAGGGGAGGATGTAAGCTGGAATGTGTCACCTAGTAAGAATAATTGTCAGACGTGCTTAACCAATGCTGAAGATGCACCAAGGCCATACGGCACGCCATTTAGCAGTGGAGACACTGAACCACCAATTCACGATGGATGTGGATGTTTCTTGACAAGTGGTATTAGAGGATATTGCCCAATTCATGGCTATAGCAGGTATGATAATAGGATCTTTGAGTTGAGTTCGAGATATTGAGAATAAGTATCATTGTTTCTTTTGGAGTAAGCAAAAGAAACAAAAGCAGCGAAGTTGTTTCGATTTGAGAGGATAGGAGGCGTGAGGTGACTTTAACACTCAGCAGCATGATCAGTTTAGTTTTACAGGACCTCTTTGACCCTACGAATCAGCGGTGGCAGAACTCGGACATCACAAGGGCAATTGATCGTGCCGTGGATCGCTACAGCGAATATTACCCCCAGGTCGCTGAAGTCGACATGGCAACACAGCCGTTTCAAAGAACATACCCCTATCCTACATCATGGAATGCTAACTATCCAGTGCTCTGGATCGAGAAGATTTTGTATCCATTGCAGGTTTACGGCAGTCAGTTTGCGGCGCCAGTCTCAGTGCCATCAGCAGCAGCAGCATCTGGTAGCGGGATGAGCACAGGAGCATATCAATACTTGGTGACATATCTAAGCCAAGGCGGTGAAACACCAGCTGGGCCAAGTGTTAGCGTGAATACCACATCCGGGCACGATCAGGTCAATCTAACAAACATCCCGATCGGGCCAAATAATCCGATCTTACCAGGTGTGGCAACAAACTACATCATAGGCAGGAACATTTACAGGACAACGGTCGGAGGCAGTACATTCTACTATCTCACGAGCATAGGCGACAACACCACAACTAGCTACACAGACACAACGCCAGATGCTAGCCTCAACACAAGCGCAATGCCACCAACAGTGAATACTAGCGGCGTGATGATCTTTCCACCCAAAGAACGAGATTTTGCAGAGTATAGCAATATGTTCGACTCGAATATTGCCCTCGCTGCTGGTGGCAATATGGGGCTGATGGGAGCACCAGGAGATACAGGGCAATCACCAACGGGCAATAGTTCACCGAGCTTTACACTGAGGCTCAATCCGATGGAACTGCCGAAAGATAACACGCTGGTGATGAGGGTGTTCTACGCGACGAAGCAGCAGTTAGACAGCAATGGCTCGACGATCCCAGAGGTGCATAGGGATGTCATTGCTTTGGGCGCAGCAGCTTATGCGATTGAGGCATATCAGGTTCCAACAAATGATAACTTCGATTTTCAAGATGGAGGCCTCAGGGACCGCATTGATGACACGGCGATCCCGTCCAATTTTCTTACATTAGCGAAGTATAAGATGCAACAATTCACCGATCGTTTAAATGAAATCAAGCAACAAAGAGACTTTGCATCTTCATCTATAGCCCATTGGGGCGAGATTCCGCGCCTTTATTGGAGACTATAGTACAAACGGTCTATAAGCTTGATTTGTACCGCTATCTACGTTATAATATAAAGGTAAGGAGGTGGTACAAATGAAAGAAGCCACAAGCTATCGACTAACTACAGAAGTCAAGCAGCTTATAAAGTTGCTAGCACAAAAGTTAGGAGTTAATGAAACATCAATTGTAGAACTAGCAGTTAGAAAACTAGCAAAAGAGGAAGATGTAAAGATTAGTTAGCAAGGAAGGATGATGCCCCCGCGTTGCTGGTAACAACCGAGGGCGTGATGAAGGATTAGCTTCATGAAAAATAGTGTATCACGACCCGGCTCAAATGAGCAATGTCAGCAATTGGCCTTAATATTTGAGCCATTATCAGCAGATAAGAAATGGTGCTCTGGATGCAATCAGACAAAGGATGTGACAGAGTTCCATAAGGATAAGTACAAGTCAGACGGATACAGAACAGTATGCAAAGAATGTTTCAAAGCGAGAAGAAAGAACAAATACATGTGCCAAGAATACAAAGAAACTTTTGAGGAGAAATACACAATATTAGGATATAATGGCTTTCACTTTTGCCTACCTTGCTCAGAGAAGTTTAAAGATAGGAAAAAATGCAGCAGATGCAAAGAGATTAAAGACCTTAGCGAATTTGGAGAAAACGCAAACAGAAGAGACGGCTATAACTACTACTGTAATAATTGCAGACGTGAGGTAGAACAGGATGCTCGTAGCAACAAGCTTCAAGATAAGGGATCAAAACAGTGTCGAACTTGCAAGCAGGTCAAAAGCGTTGAAGAGTTTGATATAAACCTCGCTAGCAGGAATAAGCTTAAACTTAATTGCAGAGAATGTGAAGAAGAAAAGAAACATAAAAAGGAGAAAGATAGAACAAGAGAATACAAAGAATGCATTATAAGCCCAGCACAAGCACGAAGAATAACAAGCATTTATGGCATAACTGGAGAAGACTATACAAGAATGTTTGAGGAGCAAGGAGGAGTATGCAAGATATGCAAAAGGCCAGAAACTAAGAACAAGGATAAGTTACTATGCATAGATCATTGCCATAAGACAGAAAAGGTAAGAGGACTACATTGCTCAATCTGCAATTGGGGGATAGGGCACTTTGAAGACAATATAGAGTACTTAGCCAGCGCAATTGAGTACCTGAAACAGTATTAGTAGAATCAGTGGTGAGGGCCAGTCGAAGCTCTCACCACAACATTGGAGATTGTAGAATAGGAGATTTATTATGCAAGTACAGAATGCATATAATATTGCAGGGCTTATTAATGTGTTATTTATACTTCTGATAACCACAGGAGCTCTCTGGGCATTCAAGAAAAGTGTCATGAAGGCAACTGGAGAGATACAAGCGCATACTAGCAATCTGCAAAATAATGCTATCGCTGCATTAGAGCAAGAGTTAGGTGTAGTGAGAAATAAAATAAGTGATATTGAGCGTGAAAATAAAAAGCTCGATCAGATCATTTTAACGCTCTGTGATGCTATGAAGAAAAGAGGACTAGACATTAGTATCGATGGAAATACGGTTACCGTGAAAGATGGCAACCAGACTAGCACGGTGAGGATAACGGGGGTGTAGTGTGGCGACGGTTGGCGTTGATTCTGAGGTGATTATCGATTCGAACGGATACTTCATCAAGCCTGATAGCTACAAAGTGAAGAGGCCTCGCATAAGCAAGGCAACATACCGAGCTGACGGTACTTTGAGCTATGTTGATCTCGGGCCTGGGAAGCGAGTGTGGAGCATGACGATATTGTGCCGCAATGAGTTGCAGGGCTATAATGGCACCAGGACGGGAATTAGTGGTGAACAGTATCGTGATGATTTATTGAGCAGCTATACCAGCAATGTAGCAACGACAATAAGTTTCACCGATCCTAAGGGCAGCTCAGTCAATGTCTATTTTCAGAACTACGAAGAAACGATAGTAGACCTACATTCGCAGATAATAGCTTTGTCTACTGGTGGTAGCTTGGCGGGATCTTATGATGTGACTGTGGAATTATTGGAGGCATAGATGATTAGAAGAATAGAAGAGATGGAAAAACAAATAGAGCAGAATGCTGCAGAGATCCTAAGGTCTGCACGTCACATCGAAGCGAATCTAGACACCTACAGCGAACGAAAGAAAACCATCCCGCACATTAAAGACCTCATATTTACGCTCAGAGAAACTGCACACCTCGTCAATGAGTGCGAGATGGATATGTGCAGCCAAAGAATAGATATGATGCCTTGCACAATGTGTAATAATCACTATCCAGTTGCTAGTGAACACATCAAGGGGATACGATGGGAGCCAGTGCCAGGTAAGGGATGGGTCTATATCTGCTGGGAGTGCGCAATAGGGCTCGGCGAGGTTATCAATAGACAGATGAAAAGCCTAAGCTATAACTTTCTATTCTCGCTAGATAAGGAGACGGGGACGCAGCGAGGCAAGTTGCTCAAAGAGATTGAGGAGGTGAGGTAGATGTCAGCAAGCGAGTATTTAAAAGATCTTATCAAACATAGAGCATTAGTTGCAGAGCACATACTTACCATCACAGCAGATCTAAACAAGAGAGCAGTTCACCACGATGACTCGAAGTTTAGCCCAGAGGAGTACGATGCATACGAGGAAGCCTTTCCAAATTTGCAGAAGTATGCCTATGGAACTGAGGAGTTTAGGGCCGAGCTGAGAAAGATCAAGCCAGCGATTGAACATCATTATCAGGAGAATGATCATCACCCAGAACACTTCGAAGCTGGTATATCACAGATGAACTTGATAGAGATCATCGAGATGGTCTGTGACTGGGTAGCAGCTTCAGAGAGAAGTCAGACTGATTTGCTCAAAGGTCTTGAGATTAATAAGGAGCGTTTCAAGATTAATGATCAATTATACTGTATTATAAAAAATACGGTCATTGTTATAACTGGAAAGAATGAGAGACCTGACCCAAATACGCTGTATCCTGATGTGCTACTAACCGGACCATTTTCAGAGCCGTGAAACGCGCTAATATAGGATGGTTCGCAGAAAACGTACTTCACCGCAAGCTCTATCCATACCAAGAAGAGGTAGGCAACCGAATACTTGAATCTGTCCTCAATAACCTTGGCCTCACCTTCACAATTATGTTTGCACGTCAGATGGGCAAAAATGAGACCTCAGCAATTTTAGAGGCGTACCTATTATGTTGCATGGAAAGCGGCACTATCATCAAGGCGGCACCCACCTTCAAGCCCCAGGTGATCAATAGTAGATTAAGACTGCTCCAGATGTTAGAGAATGACTTCACGGTAGATAGAGTGTTCAAATCGTTCGGTTACATTATCGGGGTCGCCCCAAGTCCTAAACAGCGTCGTGATGCCATTGGACCCAGGATCATGATGTTCAGTGCCGACGAGGGATCGAATGTTGTGGGTGCCACAGCATCATTGTTGCTCGAGATCGACGAAGCCCAAGACGTCAGCTCACAGAAGTTCGACAGAGACTTTAGACCAATGGCGTCAACGACAAACGCGACGACTGTCTTATATGGCACGGCCTGGAGCGACGATACTTTGCTAGCAATGACCAGGGCGCACAATTTAGAGCTCGAGCAACAAGACGGCATCAAGCGCCACTTTGAATATACATGGCGTGAGTTGGCAAGCATTAACGATAATTACAGGAAGTTCGTCGAGGCTGAGATCTCGAGACTCGGGCCCGACCACATTACTATTCGAACTCAATATGAGTTGCAGCCCATTAGTGGCGCAGGGTTTTTATTGAATGAGTTGCAACGGCATATGATACAAGGTAGCCACCAATGGATGTCTTTCACGGGTAGGTATTTTGAAAAGAGAGCAAGCCAGCAGACAGATCAATCTGCTAAGATGAAGGATTGAAAGAAGACTTCATCGAAGGAGAAAGATCATGTCTCAGCTAGCCCCATTATCCCAATGGGAAAAAACG
>DASYAN010000195.1:0-11717 GCA_036501345.1 Ktedonobacteraceae bacterium | reverse complement strand
TTCCCTCTACTGTTCATGCGTTTCCCAGAGAAAACGCGTCTTGCAATAGATACACGTAGTGTTCGTCCGTCTGTAGCTCCATGGATACGACCTCGCGTCGAAGGACGATTCACTATCACACCAGAAACATCGATTGTAAGTGCCACAGAACAAGGGCAAGAAATCAGCCTTAAGCTCAGTGATGGAACCACTAGGCAGATAGATCACCTGATCTTGGGCACAGGATACAAACCCGATGTGCAGAAACTAACCTATATTGATCCAGCATTGCGTGAGCAGGTCCAGGAACAAGACGGCTATCCTGTCTTGAATAAATGGTTTGAATCGTCTGTACCACATCTCTACTTTGTGGGGGCTCCAGCTGGATATAACTTTGGGCCGCTCTGCCGCTTCGTAACAGGTGCAAAGGTACCTGCACGTCAGATTGCTCGCCACGCTGCATTGGCTCTCTAAGAGAACCTGAGAGGAAGCAAGGCTATGCCACAACAAAACCACAGGCCAGGAGTTGTTGTGCTGGGCAGTGACTTTAAGGGACTTGGAGTCATACGTAGTTTGGGGAAGCGTGGTATTCCATGTGTACTTATCGATAACCTGCCCCGCTCAGCTTGGTTTTCACGATATGTAACAAAGCGCTTCAAATGGAATGGTCCATTAGATACAGACGATTTTGTGCAATTCCTGCTCGATATTGGGAAAGAGCACCATCTTACTGGATGGGTACTCTTTCCTGTACAGGATGACGCAGTCGAGCTTGTTACACATCACATATCCCAACTCGAGACAACTTACCAGCTTGTCACACAAAATTGGGACGTGGTTCGCTGGGCTCACGATAAACGACTCACCTACCAAATGGCCCAAGAAGTCAGTGTGCCTTATCCAAAAACTTGGTATCCTGCTAGTGAGGATCAACTCAAGACATTAGACATTACTTTCCCTGTTATTATTAAACCTGCTATTTCTATCCACTTTCAACATGCGCTGCGTCTCAAAGCTCTTCCAGTACACTCGCAAGATGATTTGATTGAGCAATATCGTTTGACAGCAAAAATCATTCATCCACAAGAAATTATGATACAAGAGATCATTCCGGGAGATGGACGTACGCAGTTTTCAGTAGGAACATTTTGCAAAAATGGAGAGGTGCTTCAATCCATAACAGCGCGACGCACACGCCAGTATCCCATCGACTATGGCCTTGGAAGTAGCTTCGTTGAAGCTATTGAGGTTCCGGTCATTGGTCAACTGGCCGAGAAGTTGCTATGTGTGATGGGTGTCTCAGGTATGGCTGAGGTTGAATTCAAATATGACGAGCGAGACAAGCAATATAAATTATTAGATATAAATGTGCGTCCTTGGGGATGGCATACTTTATGCATCGAATGTGGCCTCGACCTACCATATATTCAGTACAGTCACACTCTCGGGCATGAAATACCAGCCCCCATTAAACCACATTACGGCAGACACTGGGTACGATTCTTAACTGACATTCCCGCAGGAATTCAAGAAATACGAGCAGGAATGACTACACCCCTAGGATATGTACATTCTCTTTTAGGAAAAACAGCATTTTCTGTGTTTGCCTGGCATGATCCATTACCAGCACTGGGAGATCTGGGCGTTGCCTTCTCTCGTTTGACGAAGATGCTTCCGCAGAAATCACAGCACCTTGATCAGGAAAGCATTCATCATTGATGCACAGGCATTTCTGGTCTCACTGTACTTAGCATGCAAGCACACTAACCGATGGCTGCTTGAGATTTTAGGCTCACTTCTGGCGGGTTTTTGATTTGAGTTGGTCGGCCACTTCAGTAAAACCAGATCTTTACGGAAACAATAACCGTACAGAAACAAGCATACGGTATCGTTAGCTAACAATAAACAATTGAGATAGATCAGGAGTCAGCTAGGGAGTAACCAACAATAGTATGATACAAATAACCATCCCAACACCCTTTGTAGAACAACAAGCAAACGACGCATCATTCTATTATAGTCAGGCATGGCTCAATCTGATCACGAGCCTATATGGATACCGTATTATCCCACTTCGCACTACCAACCAAGCGGGACAGACTACTGGTTTCTTGCCTTTATGTTCAATCCAGAGTCCTCTTACAGGACAACGTCTAGTAACATTGCCATTTTCTGATTATTGTCCTCTCCTGGCTTCCGATGAAGATACAGCCAATGCACTCATCACACAAGCCATTGACTTGGCACAGCAGAAGAAAGTACGCTACCTAGAATTGCGTACAGGCCCTAATGAAACGCTGGCTAAGCGTTCTGATCTGGTAGAGGAGGACTTATATGTACGCTGGCTCTTACAATTATCAAAAGATCCCGATACATTATGGTCAAAATTACGTAAACCTGTACAACACCAGATTAAGAAGTCACGCAAACTTGGAGTACAGGTGCGCATTGCCCAGCGGCGCGAAGATATAGAGCATTACTATCGATTACACCTGCAAACTCGTTGTAAAAAACATGGCATGCCTGCTCAACCTGCACAATTTTTCTACGGCCTGTGGGATAACTTTGCCGCTGATGGCAAGATGCAACTGCTACTGGCAGAGTACGAAGGCCATGTCATTGGTGGTATGGTACTACTGGTATCAGGCACAACCGTCAGATATGCCTACGGAGCATCAAGCGAAGCCTATCTGCACTTAGCACCAAATAATCTGCTCATGTGGACTGCTATCACGTGGAGTGGTGAACATGGCTACCAAGTACTCGACATGGGACGCACAGCACGCGAAAATGAAGGCTTAATGGAATTCAAGCGACGCTGGGGAGCAATCCAAGAACCACTGCCTTACTATTATTATCCAGCCACAGCCGGACTGGTAGCCACGTCAGAGCAAAGTCGAAAATTTCTTTTACTCACCAATTGCTGGAGACATTTACCAGTCAAGGTTGCCGGCCCTCTGGGAGGGCGCTTATACAGACACCTAGGCTAAGTCCTGCAATAATATAGTAATATAGACAACAGAATTTCAATCTTTATGTAGAGACAAGCTCTCTCTGCCGCTATCTGGACATCAAACGAGGCTGGCGAGGGGGATCGTTCGTTATATTGACATCTTCATCAACTGGGCGACGAACCAAGGTATAACCAACACTAGGAACAGTCAGAATATAGCGAGGATCATTCGGGTTAGGCTCAATTTTCTGGCGCAGGTGATGAATATGAGCCTTTATTAAATACGTATCACCGACTTCGCCAAATCCCCAGACACGAGTAATAATCTGGCTAGCTGTGCATACCTCATTGGCATTAGCCGCTAATAAATGCATTAACTTTCCCTCAGTTGGAGTTAAACGAACAGTTTTACCATTGATTTTCACTTCATTGTGGAGAGAGTCAACAACGATTGGGCCAACAGTAATAATAGAAGAAGCACGTTGATTCACCGAAGAACGGGCACGTCTACTCACAGCATGAATATGCGCTAAAAGCTGATTTGGAAAGAAGGGTTTTCGTAGATAATCATCTGCGCCAGACTCTAGACAACGGACCTCATCTTGAACATCTCCATCGGTAACAACCAAGACGAGGGCATCATGCTTTGTTCTTAGATCGCGACACATTTCCAAAGCATCTATATCTTTCAATGCAACGTCCAAAATAACAAGGTCAGGCTCCTGCTCAAGCCACTTGGACTCAGCCTGTGCTCCAGTATAAGCCCGGTAGACTTCATAGCCATATGCCTTCAACCAATTGGTGAGCATTTCAATCATATCACGATCGCTATCAATGATCAGTAATTTCATTAAAAACCCTCTCTGTTAGCTTGCTACTACTAAGCATATACAACAAACATACATCAGCGACGACTAGTGTAAGCAGCTTCAACAGACCTGAATGACGATGTGAGCAACAGACCACTGACCCTTATGTCCCATAAAAGATCTGTCTGGTCATAGAATCAACTAGCTACACTACAAACTCTTTGCCTACAACTATCTCATGTGAGACCATCAATCAATACGAAGATGCCCCTCACTGTTGGGATAATCCAACCAGTTATCTCTATCATATCACCAAACTGAACGATGAGACAGACTTTTTTTCCTAGAAATGGCAGCGTTTCGTCACTCAAACGCCCTCACACTATCACTGTCTTCTGGAAAGAAGACCTGATGAGAAAGGTTTTTTCTAGGGGTCATCTATAGGCAACTTCCAGCGGACAAGGGAGACACCTGAGCTAGATATAATGAATACTAACACAAAATACATATAAGGCACAACAAACAAACCGCAAATCTCACCCATTCATCAGAAAAGGCATCAACAGTCAGGGGAACAGAGAAAGGTATGAGGAGAAAGGCGCATTTGAAGCAGACAACCCGGCAAGTATGTTCAGAATCGGCACTCCCACTCTAAAAGTCATGAGCCATATCAAACTCGGAACATACTTATCATTTTCACTATTTAGCGAACTTCGAGGATTCGGAGAAAGAAATCTTGTATCGTGATAGAATCAATATCACCACTGACCGTAAGGGCTGCCTGGTAACCATTAGGCCAGCAAGCAAAACGGACAAGTGGAGCATCCAAATGCTCAACCTGTTGGACAAGTTCACTGCGCTGCTGGACCTGTTCCTCACGAGTATTTCCCAACCCCTGAGGAAGATCTAAGTAGAGAGCATAACGCTCAGCCTCCTCGGGCTGACAGCGCACAAAAGGATAGCCTTGCTCACGCAGAAAATCCTCAACCAGTTGAGGTGTCTGCAGTGATAGAGCAATGCATGGAGCCTGAAGAGTACGAATAGTAAACTGACGATCCTCGACACGTACATCATCTCCAGAGGAGGATACACATTGCGTCTTCACATCTTCATTCTCAAAAACCAGATGGCGAGCTAGTAAGGTTGCCTCAGGAGTGCACGTTGCTTCAACTTGCCATACTTGATCAGCTAGAGAAGTAATGTTAAACGAGAATTGACTGCGTGTCTTCCACCATTGAGTAATATCCTGGAGACGAGCCAGCCATACCGACTGTAGAGTAGTATGCGCATAAGATAAAAGAATATTTAGAGCCTGCTGACAAAGCACGCCTCGTTCGGGATGGAGATTGAGCGTATAGAGACCACCAAGGTCATAGACACGCTGCATTACCTGACTCCAGATCTTCCCAACTTCATTTGGATTCGTAACACGCAGGCGATCAAAAAGCATCTCATCATCTGGAATACTCGTTGGAATACGAAGCAATTCCCCTTCAAAATGTGGGCGCAAGGTATAAGCAGTGCAAGGCATGGCCTGAAAAAGCGCTAGCGACTTTTCATAGCCGCTGCGCAAAAGCGGAGAGAGCGCGTCGACATCAATGACATCGTGCAAAACGGCTTCGTTACTTTCATAAGCGAAATTCAAGGCGGCAAACACACGCAAGGTTTCTTCTGTCCATCCCAAATACGGATTACGAAACCCATGGAAGGGAATCTGTACTTGCTCAAACACCGATATAGCCTGCTGTGTTTGCTTGTATTGCTCCTCCTCATTTAAGAAGCGATAGTCGTTATGAACATAGCCATGGATACCAAGCTCAGTTCCATCACGGGCAATCTTGGCAATCAATGCTGGATGTCTATGCAGAACAACAGCTGGAATAAAGAATGTAGGGGCCGTAGAATACTTACGCGACGTATCAATAATTGCATACAAGGCCTTACGTATGCGTCTTTCGGAGAAGCCAAAGCGAGAGAAAACCGTCCACAGCCGCCGAGCAAAGTTGCGTAGCCCCTTCGTCCTAATAGAGAAAGCAACCAAATCCATACATTTTTCAGGCGCGAAAACCCACTCCATTGACTAGATTGGGAAGAAGCACCCCCTCCTTATAGATAGACATTTAGATACACATTAACTTACAAATATATAGCCCACGTATAAAAATCTGGTTTTCATCGACGTTAAAAAATCGTCATAAAGCCGTCTTGGCGTCTATCTTCCTTACCTGTGCCACCGCTTTGTCAAAAACCATTGAACATGAGACCTATTCAGCCTGATATATAAAAGTGCTCAGCATAGATCTTCCTTAACCAAAACCAAAGTAACGATGAATGCATAAATCGGACAAAGTACAGTTTATTTGTTCCCTTTTTTGCCAGATCAAACGTGTATGAGAAAAGCTCTTAAAGATATACAAGGTTGCAGCATAGGAGGAGGAACGTATGCACAAACTTAAAGCTGTACAACAAAAGAGCAGATATTTAGTTGGCATCACAAGTCTTGTATTAGCGCTCTTGATCGGCTATCTCAATATCAATAGGGGATATGCAGCATCCATGCAAGCACAAGATGGACGATCATCTCTACCCGCATTGTCAAGTGAAGCACTTCAACCATTCAATGGAGAGTGGCACTTTCATTCTACTTTACTGACAGTAGGAGGTGATGGACATGCTACATTCATAACACGTGCTTATCAATTTTGCGGCCCGGGGATATTACAACCATGTGATGCATGGCAGGGCAACACAATCATTCCAGGCATCCAGGAAAAAATAGTACTCACCAAAATTGAAGGGTCGACAGCGTATGGCATTATCACATCAAGCACAGATAACAAAACCCTGCAACAGGTTACACTGACTTTACAACCAAACGATATACTCGAATTTAATGGTATGTTCCTATGTGGGCCTAACGGACCTATTGGCCACTGTGGAGCCTAGGACTTCTACCCAAGAAAAACTTGTGGCTGGTGACCCTGTGCCAGAGTCACCAGTTGGGAATCCACATGGCTTTCGCCGTGGGGAGGATGTCAAGGCCGCACACCCAAATGAACTAAATCGTTACGAACGAGTAAAGCCATGCCATAACCAGTATCTATGCCGCCAAAAGGAGTGCGGTTCCACCACCATTGCCATACATTCTTGGCAATCAAGCCAAGATTATATTGACCTGGATGAGGGGGATAATTGCCATAGCTCAACCACGGCAGTGGGCCAACACCTGTATATTGCTGTGGGCCACATGGATTGGCTAGTGTACCAACACAGGGTGGTGGCATATACCCCTGGTCCCATTGAGAGCGCATTTCATATTGGTGATAGGCATATTTCTGGCTATATTGCGTCTGTACCAAGGGCAAATTATCGCCGCCAGCGATAATTATTGGCCAGTTCGTTGTAGTAGGACATGCAGTGCTGGGAAATGAGAAGCAAGTATTAGTATAATCTCGCAGGTACCAAGCAAAAGGCCATGTCGCATCGTTCATCACAGCTATAGGGATTTGATGTTTGCCACCATACAATTTTTGATCAAGCTGATCAACCTTCGCCATAATGGTATTAACGTCGGGCGTCGTCTGTACATAAATCATCATCTCATGCGGAGCATCAGCAGCATGTACATACACAACTTGGAACATATTTTGTAAGGTTAATACCAGGGTAAACACAGCGACGATAACACCAAAAATGGAACTCCCAATAACAATTCTCCCACCCATAGATGGCCGAGAACGAGGAGCAGACGCGGACAGACTGCTACTATCTGAACTCACCTTGGTCTGCCTCGCCAAAAGTGCTGTCCACCAGCCCTTGACTGCTCCAAACAGTGTGAGCACAATCGGCTGCAAGCCAATGGCAGCCAGCAGCATCAATGGCATCGTCATGTGAATCATCAGCCAGGGCATCTTCTCTGCAGCCCAGGAGTAGATAAAGATATTGCCCACAAACCAGTATATCAAGAAGAGGCGGAAACGTGAAGGATGCAGTAAAGAGTAAACAATCCCCACCAGACCAAAAACTAGACCAATCTGCTCATAGAGAGGAATGAGCATAATATAATAGTACCAGGGCTGGCCACCACGTGCTACTTGTTGCTGCTGAATCCAGTAATAGAGACCCTGCCAGATACCATCCCCGATCCCACCCGGTATATTAGTGAATAGGGCAGTAAACAGGACCATGAATATAGTCCACCCAATTACAAACCCAAAGAACAAATGCTGCCAGGGCATAGTCACAATGGTATCCAACCATGGCTGCTTCTTAGGATCAATCCATCTAGCAAGACCACGTCTCTTCTCCGATGAAGCTTCTTCTTCTTCATTCTGTTCGCGGAACAAAACAACCATTACAATAGCCGCCAGGAGAATCCCAAGCCATGGAACGACAAGCTCCGTATTCGCTTTCAACCGGGCAACGAAATCATCAGCAATTTTTGTATTATTAGCGTTAGCAGTAATATAGATCGACAAACTCTTGATCCAGGCAAAAAGCTCCTTAGCAAGCAAGCCAAGCACAACTAAATAGAAGGCCAAAGTAACGGGAGCAGCAGTACGAGGCGTGAGTTTTTCTGCAAGCCATCCCCCTACTTGGGAGGCCCCTTCATCATTGGCTGCAAGCCGTTTGGAATGAAAATGGAAAGGAAATGGCCGACGAGCGCCTAATTCCCATGCTACCAATGCTCCAAGAAAGCTTCCAAAGACCCCGATAGTTAAGAATGTTGCTTCTTTTGTCGCATATGAAAGCGCAAAAGCTACCGATGCCATAATAAACCAGAATATTCGACGGGTACGCATATATTGAGCAACAGCCACAACCAACAAGAGTGTAAAGCACGCCATGTAAATATCCTCACGGGCAAAGCGCGAGAAATACACCATGCTTGGGGAAACAGCCAGTAAGAAACAGGCCAACCAAGCTCCAACGTTGCCAAGATGGTGGCGCAAGAAGTATGGCAAAGCTACAATCACGGTGCCCAGTAATGCAGCAGCGATACGTACCGTGGTCGTATTCACTCCTTGATCAGAAACCCCTAAGAGTTGGGCGATCATATATACAACTGCGATAGCATGAAACTGGAATGGGCCATGCAAAAGCGGGTCATAACGATAGCAAGAGCTAGGAGAACTGAAACAGGAAGCCCATTTCTCTATATTATTATGCACAAGTTGCAAGGCGAAATACCCATGCAAACTTTCATCATGATGTAACGGCCTATCTCCAAGTCCCCAGAAACGCAAAACGGCTCCAAGTAGAATCACTCCCCAGAAGGCAAGTGCTGTCAGTACCTGTGCACGAGAAGGTGGAGATCCAGTTCTCCAGAACGTACGCTTAACAGGAGCTCCACCTTCAGGAATTTCAGATATCTCTTCGGGCGAGGCAGCGGTTTCATCAACAGGAAGGGATACAGAGGTTTTCTCCTCGCTCTTACCTCCCTCTTCCTCAATTCTATCAACCGTGCTTACAACGGTCTTCGACTTATCTTTCTGACTCTTCAAAGCATTTCCCTCCTATGGTAGCATTCTTAAATCTTTCCGGATCAACAAGCCCATGTCGGTCGAGCCCATTGTACTACCAATGGGCCTACGTTGCCACCACCACAGCCAAATATTCTTCATGGCCCGACCGAGATCAAATGGAGCCTTAGAAGAAGGAGGATTATCTCCATAACTTAACCAGACGAATAAACCAACACCTCCCGCTGCTGGAGGCTTATATCCTTCATCCCACCAAGTACGCAAATGATAACGCTTGAACAAATAGGTTGGTGGTTTTCCATTCTTGGTTGGTGTAGCATACTCTATTTGCGAAGTAGACAGACTACTTACCGCACTAATGATGACAGCGGGGTTACGATCTGAACAATTAGTTGGAAACTGAAAACATACATTGGTATAATCACGCAGATACCAAGCAAAAGGCCATTGAGCATCAGTCATCACACCGATAGGCAACTGGTGTTTTCCACCATCAACTTTCTGGTCAAGTGCATCAATTTTGCCCATCACAGTGTTGACATCGGTTGTCGTCTGCACATAAATCATCATTTCATGCGGCCCATCAGCAGGGTGCACATACGTAACCTGGAACATATTCTGTAGGGTCAGTACCAATAAAAAGAGTGTCACAGGCACACTGAGCAGCATTGCTCCCTGCGCTATTGGACGCTTGGATATGCTAGCAACACTCAGACCAATTTGACTCTCTGTGGGTATCATTTTAACACGAGACAAGCGCCACTGCACCACGAGATTGAGCAGTCTGATTACCAAGACCTGTAAACCAATGGCCGCCAGCAGCATGAGCGGCATGGTCATATGGATCATCAACCAGGGCATTTTCTCGCCAGCCCAGGAATAGATAAAAACGTTGCCGACAAACCAATACACCAGAAAGAGACGAAAACGCGAGGGGCGATATAGGCAGACAACGATCCCCACAAGGCCAAAGACGACACCGATCTGCTCATACAAAGAGATAAGCAATAAATAATAGTACCAGGGTTGTCCACCACGAGCCTGTTGTTGCTGCTGTATCCAGTAATAAAGACCTTGCCAGATCCCATCTCCAATGCCCTGCTTGACATTTGTAAAGAGGACTGTAAAGAGAAGCAGAAAGATCGAAATAGCGCACACGATGGCACCAAACCAATGGGTCCAGGGCATTGAAACAAGGCTATCGAGCAAGGGTTGACGCCGAGCATCGACACGAGCAGCAAGGCCGCGCTTTCCTGGCCGAGGGAGCATTCCAATGATCTCCCGCACGATAATACTAAAAATATAAAGAGCCAACTCCATACCCAGCCAGGGTAAGAGAGCCACTGTAGAATCCTTTAAGTCTTGTACCAACAGATTTGCCGTGTTCGCATTCCTGGGCTCATTGATGGCGGTAGAGAGGGTATTGATCCAGCCCAAAACTGCCTTGGCGATGGGCAGAAGAATCAGAAAGAAGAGCAGCAAAGCTATCGGAGCCGCTGTTTTGGGCAGATAGCGAGCAATCGCTCTATTGGAAACCGACGAGCGGATAGACCAACTCAAGCCAAGTTCCCACATCACGACTGCACCCACAAAACTGCCAAAGACGGCAATTGTTAAAAAGGTAGCTTCCTTTGTCGCATAAGAGAGGGAGAAAGCACCTGCCGCAATCACCAGCCAGAGTCCCTTGCGACTGCGCACATACCGACCCACCGCCACAACCAGCAGCAAAGTAAAGCACGCCATATAGATATCTTCGCGTGCAAAGCGAGAAAAATAGACCATACTTGGTGAAAGAGCGAGCAAGAAGCATGCAAACCAAGCTCCGAGCTTCCCGAGATAGTCACGCAGAAAGAATGGCAAGCCCACAATGACTGTCCCCAGTGTCGCAGCTGCAATGCGTACGGTCGTGGTATTTACTCCATGGTCAGGTGCACCTACTATCTGACTGATCTTATAAACAAGTGCAATGATATGAAACTGGAACGGCCCATGCAAAAGTGGATTATACTGGTAATTTCGCAAATTCTCCATCAATCGTAACGCGAAATACGCGTGAAGGCTCTCATCATGATGCAGAGGCTTATCACCTAGCCCCCAAAAACGGAGTACAGCCCCCAATAAGATGATTCCCCAAAAAGCAACTGCTGTTAGTATCCACTCACGGGAAGGAGGAAAAAATTTTGTCCTCTGAAATACTTTGGAAAACGCTTCGTCCTCACCGCTTGTGATGTTGCTAAGGGCATCAAGTTCTACTTCTTTTCTTTCCTGGATAGAAACTGCTTCAACCCTTTCAGCTTGTGGCGACTCGGTAACACCTTTACTACCTTTTTGCCGCACCACGACGCCATTTTTCCTCTGCCGATTTACAGAAGACGAGGCTTGATATTCTTTTTCACGGAATGTCCTCTGATCTTCCAAAGGATTGCTCTCTCTCTTACCAGAATAAACTGGTCCTATACTTCGTTATCTAATCCTGTCTTTCTTGTAGAGAAC
>DASYAN010000194.1:0-3401 GCA_036501345.1 Ktedonobacteraceae bacterium | reverse complement strand
TCTGCCAGCGCAATTTGCAGGTCGTGATTTGGCAACTGATCTGGCAGTACTGCGTGTAGCGAATCTTGGCGTCGTCCCTGCTGTCACCTCGACTGAGCCGGAGCGAGTTGGTCAACTTGTGCTGGCGGTGGGTCGGTCTGCTAATGATGGGCCGATAGCGAGTAGTGGTATCGTAAGTGCTGTCGGTGGTCCCCTGCGTACGGCACGGGGAGTGATGGTTGAACGATATATTCGCACCGATGCCATGCCCTATCATGGCTTCTCCGGCGGTGCACTCATTGATACTCAGGGAGCAGTATTGGGAATTACAACTACAGGCCTAGTGAATAGCGCAACTCTGGCAATCCCGGCAAGTATTGCATGGGGTATTGCAGATGCGTTAGCACAGCAGGGCTTCATTAAGCGAGGTTACCTGGGTATCAGCAGCCAGTTGGTACAACTCCCGCAGACTCAACGGGCTGGCAGGAGTCAAGAGCATGGCTTACTCATCGTACAGGTCGACGAAAAAAGCCCGGCCCAAAAGGGTGGACTCTTGCTCGGTGATATCCTGGTAGCTATCGATGGACGTTTACTCAAGGATACAGAGGACCTGCGCTCATCACTCACAGGGGATCGTGTTGGAAAAGCTATCCCGATAGAAGTCATTCGTGGTGGCACTCTCCAGACCTTGCAGGTAACAGTTGGCCAGCGCAGCTAGCGGAGGATAAAATACGATGACACAGGAGATATTCCCTTCTACAGCATCATCATCGCCATTCCTTGATGGTTTTTCTTATAGTCTGAAAGAGATCCTCGAGAAAGCGCAGGCGAGTGTGGTGCAGGTACGAGGTGAAGGGCTTGGAGCGGGTGCTGGATTTGTGTGGCATGAGAAAGGCGCTATCATTACGAACCATCATGTGATTGCGAATGCCCGTACGGGACTCGAGGTAGAGCTGCAAGACGGGCGCGTGCTAGAAGCCAATCTGGTTGATAGCGATCCAAACCTGGATCTGGCACTGTTGAACATTCCAGCAGACAAACTTCCTGCTTTGCCGATTGGTGATTCATCGAAACTGCGTGTTGGTGATCTGGTCTTTGCTATCGGCCATCCTTGGGGCCAGCGTGGAGTGGTAACTGGTGGCATAGTAAACGCGTTGAGCAAAGGAAGATTGTACAATGGTGACAGGCAGTTGGAATATATTAAGTCTGATGTGCAACTCGCCCCTGGAAATTCAGGTGGCCCTCTGCTCAATGCGCAGGGCTATGTGGTTGGCGTCAATGCGATGATCACGAGAGGTGACCTTTCCATCTCGATCCCGAGTAATGTCTTGAGTAAATGGGCTGCACACTTACCTCTGACCCGCGTCACCCTGGGCGTTCTGGTACAGCCAACGGAATTGCCAACCACCGTACGCCAGCGTTTAGTGAACCATCGGCAAACTCTGGGATTGCTTGTGTTTGGTATCGTCTCAGGCGGGCTGGCAGAGCAGGCTGGTCTATTCGTGGGAGATGTCCTCCTCGACATTGCAAACAAGCCTTTGTATGACGTGGTAATATTGCGTGCAATGTTAGCGCAATACAGTACCCAGAAAAAGGTACGGTTGCGTGTATTACGCGGAGGAGTGGTCCAGGAGATCGACGTAGCCTTAACACTACAGGAGCAGGCCGCATGATTGGCGTGTTCATTATAGCGTCGGCACCGACGATGCGTGTAGGCTTGCGCACGGTACTCTCAACCAGGGAGATACAAGTGGTTGGCGAGGCGTCAACGCCTGCCGAACTCACTAGCGGGCTAGCTGAAATCGATGTCGTCGTTGTGGCAGACGAAGAATTGTTGCAGGAATTGCCACCAGCAATCACAGAGAGGGAGAGGCCAGCTCTCATAGTGCTCTCTAGTGATAGCCATCGTCTGCTTCCGCTAATGAACACGCTCTCATCTCATGGCTGGGGAGTTGTGTCGCCGGATGCTTCCACGGGACAACTCCAAGCAGCCGTGTCGGCAGTGGCCCAAGGTTTGATTGTCCTTTCTACGATACAAGCCGAGCAGACGCTTGATCAACAGAGATCGATCGAGTTTAGCGATATCGATCCTGTCTTGCCAGGTGAAGCGCTGACAATGCGCGAACGCGAGGTTTTGCTGCTATTGAGCGAGGGATTGCCGAATAAGCTGATTGCTCGCAGGCTTCAGATCAGTGAGCATACAGTCAAGTTTCATGTCTCCTCGATTTATGCGAAACTTGGAGCAACAAGCCGCACTGATGCCGTGAGTCGCGGGGTACGCCGTGGCCTGATTACCCTTTAATGACAAAAACTTGTATCTTTCTATAGATGTGTACTGACATCATCCTGGTCGCTTAGGTGATTGCCTCTTTGTCCATCAAGAGCTCTTTAAGGGTGGTGAGCAGGTCATCGATTTCAAACGGTTTTTGCAGCCCAATGATGTGGCGTCGGTTGATTTCCTTTTGTGGAAGGTTGGCACTAATCATAATCACTGGAATATTCTTCAGTGGCCTGTGGGCATGCAAATAATCATAAAGGTCAATACCATTCATTTGTGGAAGCATGTAGTCTAAGAGAATGATATTTGGCTTAACCTCCTTTAGGATGGTGAGTGCGTGCTGGGCCTCTGTGACAAGGAAGGCTATGTAGGGAGTTTCTTGGGTGATGGCTTCGACAAGGCAAGCCCCTACACTTGCGTCATCTTCGATCACTAAAACAATTCCTTGTCGTGTCTGTTCATCACGTCCTATACAAGCAGATTGCATCAAATATATTTCCTTTCTGCTGTGCAGGTTCACTCTCCCATCTTTATCTCATAAGCATCAACCACATACCCTTCCTTGCACAGGCCTATGGGGATAGTACGCATGAGGAAATAATGTCGTTTCACTCTTTACCAAACGTCCCTATTCCTTTGCTGTACTGTCGTAGCTGAGTAAGTATGCAGTTTTGGCGGAAGTACATCAAGTGCAAATGCTCGTCAAACTGCTATTTCCTGCTTTGCTGAAAGAGGAAGGGTGAAATGAAAGGTTGCGCCGTGGCCTTTCTGACTCTCGACCCACATCTGTCCGCCGTGTCGTTTGATAATCTCGTAGGAGATGTAGAGCCCAATGCCCAGTCCGGGGTAGGTTTTTTCTTCGGGGTCGGTGACCTGGTAGAAGCGCTCAAAAATCTTATGTTGATGCTCTTTGGCAATGCCAATGCCAAAATCTTGGATGCTGATGAGGATGTTGTTCTGGTCTTTTGCGACACGTGTCAGTACTGTGCTGGCTTGAGGAGAATACTTGACGGCATTGTTGAGAAGGTTGGTCACCACTTGCCCAATACGGTCCCGATCTCCAACCGTCTCAGTCTGAGTTTGCTCTTCTATTAGCAAGTGATGCGTCTGCGTTGTTCCCTGAACGTTTTCTATGATTTCGTGT
>DASYAN010000193.1:0-16944 GCA_036501345.1 Ktedonobacteraceae bacterium | reverse complement strand
CTCTCTCCAATATATCAGAAGGGGGATATCAATCGCTTCTATTGCCTATACAACACTTGATATCAAAGTTAGTAATGAAATCCACCTCTTCTTTACTAAAACCGTAGTGTTGGGCAAGAACGTGATCCTTTCATCTGGGATAGCTTTCGATGATATCCTTCCAATCCGATTGGCAAGCCCACCCTTTGTTTTGCAGGATCGGGCTTAGTATTGCGTGTACTGATCTTGTCATGAGCCTGAATGTCATTCCTATAGCCATGGGATACATAAACAACCACCTGAACCTATAGATAGGCTAAGAGGCCGCAAGTAATGCCTATGAGTGCAGACCACCAACATAAGTTCCACATGCTACTGATAATACCATAATGATCGACCAGTACTGACCAAATCCAACCCGCCAACACCATAGATGCTATGATCAGTGGAAGACAGGCTAGTTTCTGTTTGATGTTTAGTAGAGGTGTATGGCGGATAGGGGGAATCAAACGGTGCAATAGCAACACTATAATCAATGGATAGGCAATAATAGCTGTTACTGCACCCAGAAACATATTGTCCGTTATCTGGCCAAGATTCCAGAAGGCTAAAGACACGGATGTTGCCATGCAGAATGGAATGGGTGCTAACCATACCTTTCTAAACACACTCATAAATGGCGTTCTCCCTTGAAGCATATCTGCCTGATTAAAGAACTGCTCACGTATGATGCTAAGCCAATCTGAGTCTTGAAACTTGGTCTCGGTGTCTATACTGGCCTCGCTGGCCAGTGAAGCAACAAACTCTTCATCATAGCTCTCTCGTTTCTTGCTATCGCTGAGGACACTATAGGCCTCATTGATCTGACACATCAACAACGCAGCTTTTTTTTGTGCCGTATAGTCACCGAAACGATAGGTATCAGGATGGTAACACTTTACTAAGGTTCGATATGCGGCCTTGATCTCATCGAAACTAGCATCAGTAGGAACACGTAAGAGAGCATAGTAATTAACTCTTTGTGTTGTCTGGGGCTTCATAATGTCGCTCCTTTCCCCAATGGGCATAAAGCCATATTTCTACTTACTGTTACTCTTCTTCTCCGACTAACAGGATTATCAACACACTGCCTTACTATTAGTGTATGCGCTTTACGCTGCCAAACACATCCTTGAAAGTGCCATATAAGTGTCATGTGGCTGTACTAATTGTCCATGCTCTCTTGCCAGAAAACCGAAATAATGGTAACCTCAACCTACTTCTATTTATAATCAGGAATTCTTGATCGTTTTCGGGACGAGGAGATGATATTGTCGTGTCACAGACAGCTAAGAAAGAAAAACAAGCTCTGGACCAGAGACGTAACCGTCCTGGCCAGCGCCAGCAAGAACGTTTGCAGCGCCAGACACGTCGGCAACGCCGTCAAAGAATCGTGATCAGTATAACAACGGCAATTCTGATCATTGCATTAGTTGGCCTAGCCTTTTGGCAGTTTCAGCGCTACTCTGCCGATCTTGTTGTCGCTAACAACCTGCATGCAACCGCTACTGTAGAGGCTTGCACTCAAAATGTCATTACCGCAGAATTGTTGGGTAACCAAAATACTACTGGAGAACCTGAGACCACGTCAGCTCCTGTCGTTAGCGCCCCAACACCCGCTCCAGCTAGCCCTCCTGTCGTGAAGGGAGTACCGAAGAAACTTTGCAGTGGTCTTGAGTATAGTGATATGAAGCAAGGATCTGGTCCTGTCGCGAAGAATGGCAGTACCGTAAATGTATACTATACTGGCTGGGTACAGGGAGGCCAGAAGTTCGATAGTTCTTATGATGATGGAAAACAACCATTTTCCGTCTCGCCACTTGGGCAAGCAAGTGTGATCCCGGGCTGGAATCAAGGACTTATCGGCATGAAGGCAGGTGGCACACGCCGTTTGATTATTCCTCCTAGTCTAGCCTATGGTAGTCAGGGACAGGGGCCTATTCCAGCGAATGCAACGTTGATTTTTGATGTCACAGTTGTGAGTATCAAATAGTCTACTCGGCAATAGAGTAAGCTAATTTGATCAGTCAGGTTGCTTACATATGGGCGGAATAAACAGCCGCCCTATCAATCATTACCCATTGACGTTTTTCTTTCCCCTTTTCTTGTTTCCTGCCCCGGCAGCATTCCCACTTGATATGGCATTATTAGTTGGCGCGGGACTAGGACGGCTCATTTTGCCCAAAATCTTGCTCAGGGGGGGCGCAAATTGGTGATTTTCTTTGCTACATTTGCCATGATTACCCCCTGACTTAGATGCTATACCGTCCTGTCGCTCGCATCTTCTGTTTCACTCTCTCAACTTCACTAGGCTCTTGTTAAACGCGCCTTCTCACCTCATCAGTCCACAGAGACTCGAACTGCTCATCGAACTGGTGTTCACTTTCCCCAGCTGCTAGCCACTTGGTTAAAAACGCGGCTTTCTCGGCTACAGCATACTGTACTTGCTCAGTGTGTCGCTCTTGCTCACGCTTTTCGGCAAACTCACGCGCCCGTTTTCGAGCGGCTAGAGGACCTGCATACTTGAGGGCGTCATCTAGTTCCTTGTGTGCATCCTCTTCAGCTCTACGTGCCTCATCCAAGAGGCTCAACTTCTCGCCAATAATAACAGCATCACACACATAAACAGAATAGACAGCATAGAAGGCTAAAAATATTGATACTCAATCATTCGGCACGGTTCTCGAAACGGATGCAAGCAGAAGCCTACAGATACTAAAGGATCTAAGTAGTAATAAACAAGAGTTCAGCGATGTTATGAAACGATTGAATAATAAGCAGCTAAAAAATTTTGAGGGAGATCTGCCAGACTAGGCCCAATAGAGGTTACTCTAAGATAATCGCAAAAATAGGACTTAGTGTACTTCTGTTCTAGAGAAAAGGGACAGGACTGCGAATAACAATCATTATTGGAAGCAGAAAGCCCGCTTTTCTTCCAATAATGCGGAAAAAGATACATTCTATAAGTATGTCGTCAATACAGACGTAAATTAACCGAGAGACTTTCTCGCATGGATCTCCATGCGAGAAAGTCTCTCTAATCTCCCTTTCTTGTCCCAGCAATAACATATAACTATCCTGCCCCTGGTATCACCAATGTTTGTATTAGACCTACCCATCAAGGGTGCTGATATCTCCAATGGGCTCACCCAGTTCCCTGGCACGGATTACACGGCGCATGATCTTACCCGAGCGTGTCTTGGGCAAGCTCGGTGTAAACTCAAGTTCGTCGGGTACTGCCAGAGCACCGACTGTCGTACGCACGTGCAGCTTGAGTTCCTTGGCTAGTTCCTCGCTCGGCTGATACTCATTCTTGAGAATGACAAAGACTTTCACATGCTCGCCCTTCACAGGATCTGGCTTCCCAATGGCTGCAACCTCAGCAACGGCTGGATGGCTGACCAGACTAGACTCGATCTCCATCGAACCCAGACGATGACCGCTTACTTTGATCACATCGTCTACACGACCTTGCACACGCAAGAAGCCCTTTTGATCGATAGTTGCAGCGTCGCCTGCAAAGTACACACCCGGGATAGTATCCCAATAGGTCTCGTAGCGTGCCGGATCGCCATAGATAGTGCGCATCTGGCTGGGCCAGGGATGACGAATAACCAGAAAACCGCCCTTGCCTAAGCCCACAGAATCTCCGTTTTTATCGACAACATCGGCTTCGATAGTCGGTAGTGGCCGTGTGGCACTACCCGGCTTCAATGGCTGGATAACGGTAGGGCTGATCAGGATGGAGCCTGTTTCTGTCTGCCACCAAGTATCCATAATGGGCAGTTCGTCGCGCCCAATATTGTGACGATACCAGATCCAGGCCTCGGGATTAATCGGCTCACCTACAGAACCCAGTAGCCGCAGACTAGAGAGATCATGCTTGGCTGGCCATTCCTCACCAAAGCGCATCAAGCCACGAATACCAGTCGGAGACGTATAAAGAACCGTAACCTTGAAGCGCTCAATAATACCCCACCAGCGATCAGGATGAGGATGGGCAGGCGTTCCTTCGAAGAGGACATTCGTTGCACCATTCATCAAAGGACCATAGATGATATAGCTATGCCCTGTGACCCAACCAACATCAGCCGTACACCAATATACATCGTTCTCCTTAAGGTCAAAGACAAATTTGGTTGTCGAATAAACTCCTACTGCATAGCCACCATGGACATGCACAACACCTTTGGGCTTACCTGTACTCCCACTTGTATAGAGGATATAAAGCAAATCTTCACTATCCATTGGCTCGCAAGGGACAACCGTATCTTCGGGAATATCGGCCAACAGTTCGTGCCAGTAGATATCGCGACCTGCCTCTATCGGCACATCGAGACTCTCTCTGCGTAGGACAAGGACCTTTTCAATAGTAGGTGTTTCGGCAATGGCCTCATCTGTAATCTTCTTGAGCTGGATCAGTTTGCCACCGCGATAATTACCGTCAGCGGTAATAACCACCTTAGCTTGGGCATCAATGATGCGGTCGCGTAGGGCATTGGCCGCAAATCCACCGAAAACGACCGTATGGACAGCCCCAAGACGTGCCACGGCCAGCACTGCAACAACCTGCTCAGGTACAGCTGGCATATAAATAGCTACACGATCGCCCTTCTTCACACCCAAGTTCTGCAGACCTTTTGCCAGTTGATTGGTCTGCTTATACAACTGCTCATAGGTAATCGTGCGGGTTTCGCCTTTGTCTCCTTCCCAATAGAGAGCAACTTTGTTGCGAATAGGAGTATCCATATGACGATCGAGACAGTTATAAACGATGTTAAACTTTCCCCCCACAAACCATTTGAAGAATGGCTTATCTGCCCATTCAAATGTGGTATTCCAGGGTTCAAACCAGTGGAGTTCTTTGGCCATATCATCCCAGAACTCGGTTCGGTTTTCCAGCGACCACTGATAGAAGGCTTCGTAGTCATCGAAGCCTTTGGACTTCATATAAGCAGTGATATTGGCATTTTTGACTATGTCGCTAGTAGGTAAGAAAATACGCTCTTCCGTTAAAATAGTGTCTGTGTTCTCAAAGAGATTGCTACTCATGGTTGGGTATCCTCCTCAATACAAAAGAACTTGTACAAAATTTTTTTAGGCCCAATTGTCTAGTTACTCCATTGTAGAACAAATCAGTCGAGTTTTCAATGGAAAAGTTAGTTATTTGTGATTTTGTTCATGGCTTTTTGGCCTTCTATGGTATACACTTGTAAATATCCACAACTTAAGTTACTTTCGAACCGTATAGAATATAAATATTCAGAAGTAGAGCCTCTAAAGCGTGGATAACTCTACTTGTGAAAACGGTAGCTCCTACTCGGTGCATAAAGGGGAAGGATATGCAGCAACAACCTAGAAAACAATCTCCTCATGGTGCTAAAGCAATTACTCTTGATCGAGACAAAATTATAGCACGCTATCGCTTGCTTCTATTCATCGCTATAACTCTTGCTGCAGCTCTCGCTCTTGAGTTACACATTATCTTTGGGCGCTAGAGCCACGTTCTGCGAGAAACAAATAGAGGATTGGCATCTTCTCGCGAGGTGCCTTTTTATTTGTTTGCTGATAATCACATCTGCTACCCCTTGCCCTGTGCCTGGAATCATCTACGGATTATTGTATCCAGGCCGATTTGTTGTTTTCTAGCCTTATCAAATTGTATAACATGGGTACACAAACCCACCTATACAAAAAACCTCTTGAAGGATTTAGAGATGAGTGATTCTGGACGACATGCTACACAAATGCCATCAACGCAGGGATCCATTGAGCAGAACCGAGATACCCTCGTACAAAATTTGCATCAGGAGTACAAAAGCCAATTGGAGCGGTCTCTCCAAAGAACTGCAATGGCCGCTGTAGGGCTACATGAAGACACGGATGTTAACCATTCTTCTGTGCCATTGGTCCTGCATCGGTCTTCAGCAGCTGTTGAAGACGCTCTTCCTTCTAGTACCTCCATTATTCAGGCCTATGAAGATGCAGGGCAGCGCTTAGTTATTCTGGGGGAGGCAGGAGCAGGAAAAACAACATTGTTGCTGGAATTGGCCTATGAACTGCTTACGCGTGCCGAAGGTGACACCGCGCTTCCTATTCCTGTTATATTGAATCTCTCCTCGTGGGCAAGCCAAAAACCTCCCTTGGAGGTCTGGTTGATAGACCAATTGCAACTGGTCTACCATATCCCTTCTCGCTTGAGCCGAGCATGGCTTGAACAGAATAGCTGGATCTTGTTGCTTGATGGCCTGGATGAGGTCGAGGGAGCCTTGCGTTCGGCCTGCATTGAGGCCATTAATGCCTATCGAGAAGAAGACCATTCCACACCTCTGGTCATCTGTTCGCGGAGCCAAGAATATCTGGCTCAAGAGTCGCAGCTTGCCCTCTCCAACACTGTCATTGTGCAACCCCTGCAAGAGGAGCAAGTTACAGAATATCTCAAGCAAATGGGCGAACCTGTGGCAAGCATTCGTGAGGCTATGCACAGTCATCCAACGCTCCGGCAATTGATTACCACACCTCTTATGCTTCAGGTTACCATCCTCGCCTATCGGGACAAAACGGACATTGATCTGCCTCAATCTGATTCACTAGAGAAGCAACAGCAGCAGGTCTTTGACCATTATACAGAAAGAGTGCTGGGGCAACAAACTACTAAAGAGCAGTTTACTCCACAACAGACTCGGCACTGGCTTGTCTGGTTAGCTCAGCAAATGAAACAGCGCCACCTCACAGAATTCTATCTCGAATGGTTGCAACCCTCTTGGCTTAGCATAGAACGCTCTCAAAGTCAGTATCGATTGTTTTATATGCTGATATATGGGCTGGTTGGAGCACTGATATACGGACTAGTCGGTGCACTGGTCTATGGATTAATGGGAAAGCTGACCTATGGACTAGTTGTAGGACTGATCCTAGGACTAGTCGTGGGGGTAGTTGGAGGATTGCTGGACGACATCAAGAAAATACGCTCTGCAGAAGTTCTAACATGGTCTTGGAAGGCCGTGTGGCAAGATAAATCACCCGATGGAAAAAAGATACGCCTTGCAGAGGTTTTGACTTGGAATAATGTTTGGCAAGGGCTAATTGTGGGACTGATCGTGGGACTGATCGGCTGGCTGATTGTAGGGCTAATCCCAGCAGTAATTGTGGGACTAATCGGAGGACTAATTGGTTGGCTGGTTGTAGATCTAGTCGGAGGGTTGATGGCTAGACTGTTGTGCGAGCTCATTAGTGGGATACTAGGTGAGCAAATCAGCAAAGATATACACATTAGGCCTAACCAAGGAATACGTGACTCAGGATCGAAAGCTCTTTGCTTGGGGCTAGTCGGAGGTTTGGTCGTAGGACTGATTATTGGGCTAATCGGATGGCGGACGATGGGACTTCAGCATGGGTTGGTCTTAGGAGTCTTCCTAGGAGTCTTCTCAGGGGTTTTGATTGCTCAGAACGCTGGCGGGAGAGCATATATTTGTCACTATATACTCCGTTACATCCTCTGCCGAAATGGAGTCATGCCTTGGCATTATATCCGATTCCTTGAAGAAACTACTAAGCGCAATTTACTCCAGCGAGTCGGAGGAGGTTACCGCTTTATCCACCCGCTCTTTGTTGATTACTTTTCCTTGCAAGGGATAAGTGGATCACCTGATTCTGTTGAGCAACCGATACAAGCGCTACCATAGGGACAGCAGACGCGATAAATGCAGTGCATTTATCGCCCCAAACCACATGTTTAGGCTATCATTGCTGGAAACCCCAACGCTGGCGAACAACTCGCTCCAATGGGCCAAAGATCAAACCATTAATAAGCATTCCAAGTATAATGATCACCAGCATGATAGCAAACATCAACGAAGCATCAACATAGTCGCGTCCGTTCTCTAACAGCCCGCCTAGACTTAGTGTGACATAAATCAGTTCAGCAGCCATCAATGAGCGCCAAGCAAATGACCAGCCTTGCTTTAAGCCTACAATTATATTCGGGAGGGCTGCTGGTAGAATCACTTGAGTAGCCAGAGCAATACCGCGTGCACCCATATTACGAGCTGCCTGAATATAGACTGGCGGCGTGTTCTTGATACCCGCATCAACACCAAGAGTAATGGAGAACAGAGCTCCCATAACAACGACGAAGATCATAGCTTGTTCACTCAGACCAAACCAGAGTAAGGCAAATGGCGTCCAGCACACGCTTGGTAAAGCTTGAAAGCCTAGAATTAGAGAGCCCAGGGTCTCATCGAAGTAGCGGTTTAGGCCAATCATCAGGCCTAGAATGACGCCTAAAATGAGAGAAATCCCGTATCCAATCGCAAGACGGCGCAGGCTAACGGCAATAGCGGTGATCAGTGTACCATCTTGGAAACGTTCAACGAGCGTCCCCCACACGTCAACAGGACCAGCGAAGGTGCCAGTACTCCAGAGGTTGCTAGTGGCAAGCTTTTGCCATATGAATAGTAGAACCAGATAAAACGCGATCTGCCGTAGCACTTTTGCCCACCATAGCGGAGCTGAATCCTGTTTTGTCAGTTTCAATCTTGACGCAGCCCTCTCCACCGTTTCACTAGCCATGGTTTTCTTCCTCTTCATTAGCAACCATTTCGCTGCGTAACACCTGCAGAATCTCTGCTGATTGGTCGACGAGATTATGATCTTCCAAATTACGCGGACGCGGAAGATCAATGTGGAATTCGCGCACAATACGTCCAGGGCGTGGAGCAAAGACAATAACGCGATCACTGAGAGCCACTGCTTCACGGACATTATGAGTAACAAACAGAATGGTCTTCTGTGTTTCGGCCCAGATCGACTCTAGTTCAGTGTGCAGACGATCACGGGTAAACGCATCTAATGCCCCAAAGGGCTCATCCATCAATAGAATAGCAGGGTCGATGGCCAGGGCACGTGCAATGGCAGCACGCTGGCGCATACCACCAGAAAGTTGATGGGCATAACTATGTTCAAAGCCCTTCAAGTGTACAGTCTCGATGAACTGATGCGCGATAGTGGCACGCTTACGAGCCTTGATACCAGCTTGCCGCAAACCGAATTCGACATTATGCTGGACATCGAGCCAAGGGAAGAGCGCTGCTTCCTGGAACAGCAAGATACGATCGGTGCCGGGACCCTTGACTTGTTTACCGTTAGCCCAGATTTTGCCAGTAGTAGGTTCTTGCAGACCAGCGATGATGCTCAGCAAGGTAGATTTCCCGCAGCCGCTAGGACCAAGAAAGCAGACAAATTCGCCTGCGGCAACCTCTAAGTCGACAGGGCGTAGCGCCTCAACGATACGTCTTTTGCTGACAAACGTCTTGCTCACATCTGTGACCTGCAGCGCGACATTGCTTGCTGGGAGGACTTGTACGTCCCCCCCGCGATGCTCAAATTGCTGGAACGTTGACACTGTTTGCTGACCCATAGACAATCTCCTCTCAGGACACTGAAACTTGAGTTAACCCTTTACTTGCAAGAATTGCGTTAAGAGGATCGAGATCGTAAATGCCCTTATCCGGTTTGCTTTTCAGGAGCTTCAGTGCATAGGCATTATCGGCCGCTTGAAAGAGTGTTGAAGCAAGCGGATCGTAGGTAAGGTCCAGATTCTTCAAGGCTTGGTCTAATACCGCCGATGAGAGAGGCTTACCAGTGAGCGTTTGAAGCTGACTATTGATCAGTTTCTTAGCATCATCAGGATTGCTCTGAATATACTGGACAGTCTCGACATCAGCTTGTAAGAACTCCTTCACAATGTCGGGATGCTGATCAAGGAACGCCTTACGTACAATGACGTTAGTTGTCACAAATTTGTGATTGGGCCACAGCGTGCGCTCATCAACAAAGGCCTGTCCATGATCTTCCACAATAAGGCGTGAGGCATAGGGCTCAGGAACCCATGCACCATCGATCTGACCCTGCTTAAATTCCGTTAAAATGGTTGAGTTGTCGGTAGGTATGATCTGAATAGTTCCACCCTGATCGGTCGTTTTCAGCCCATTGCCTTGTAGGTAGTGACGTAGGGAGATATCCTGGGTGCCACCAGCTTGCGGGTCCGCGAGCTTTTTACCATTCAAGTCCTGTGCAGTTTTAATGTTAGCCCCTGGCCGAACAATCAACAGAGCGCCACCGCTGGAAGCTCCAGAGATGATCCGTAGCCCGCCATGGCTAGTAATATAGCCATTGATAGCTGGGTTGGGACCAACAAAGCCGATGTCAATCGATCCAGCAAGCAAGGCATTGATCAGATCGGGACCAGCATTGAATGTTTTGGTATCGAGATGATTCGATCCGATGGCCTTCTGAAAAGTGCCACGTGCGACTCCGACCAGTGCAACAGCATGGGTGAGGTTAGGAAAATAGGCCAGATGGACAGTAGTTGGTCCACTACTCTGATTAGTGCTGCTAGTTGTGCTCTCGCCGCATGCTCCCAGGGTGAGTGAGAACAATAGGAGCAGAATAAAGCCACGTAGATAAGACCGAGAAATGGCTTTCATTAAAATGTGTACTCCTTGTAAAAAGTATATATTTGAAGAGTATGTACCTTGATATCCTTACTCTACCGTGATCGATAGCGGATTCTTATGCGAGATGTGCAATCTAGTCGTATGCCAAGTCCTTACATCCCAATTAAACAATACCATAGCTTTCTTTGTTATGGTAGGTTATTAATATCATTAAAATTTATTATGATATGTACAAAGTTGACATAGTTGACTAAGAAAGTCAATAATTGTAGAGATAGATGTCTGCAGATGGACTTTCACTCTCAAGTTGTCCGCTTTGTTCCTAGGAAAAAACCTCTCCCATCAGGTACTCTTATATTAGGACAGTTTGGATGTAAACAGATCCAATCCCAAATTGGGAGGATTTTGCCTTCTTGGATTGAGATCACTACTCGCAAGAGATCCTGCCAATGCGTCTTGATCAATTCCCAATCGGCCACGTTGTCACCGAAGAGCGTGTCGATATGCTCGTAGGTGGTTGAACGCTCAGGGCGATAGAATTTGAGATCCTTCCAATTGCGGATGCGTGGCATCAGTTCAATTCCCAAGAGGCGGGAGAGACCAAACACTGGCAGATTTTGACCCTGAGTATCCGCGTGAAACGTCTTTGGTTTGATCTCTGAGGTATTGCGCATCAATCCGTCTAAAATGTATATAGCCTCCCATACCGAACACGAGACGAAGTGACTGAACAATAAGATATAGGTGTCTAAGATATAGGTGTCACTGACATGCTGATAGGCAATGCCTCCGTAGCCGCCATAGCGAATATGCCTCTCGACTAGCAGATTCTCTTCTGCCAGGTCATATTGCGTTCCATCAGCAGCAGCTCGTTTCTCATCACCCCCATAGTGGGGCAACTTGAAGCGATGAAAGCAATTGATGACATCGCGAATGGCTGCTTCCAGCTTCTCCGCTGTGATGTGGCGGTGGTTGATGTGGGCAACCTGGCCAGCATCGAGAAGACCCCTGAGATGGCGAGCCATTTGAAGAGCCTCTTCCAACTGTTTAAGCCCGCGTGGTGCCGCTTTGGCTTTGAGCCATTTGAGAGATGGCTCCCCCTTCTCGTCGATCTGCAAATACTGGTTCTTTGGTTTGCCCTGATCGACGGCTGTAGCGACCTCAGTCAGCCGAGTGCGCAGATGCTCGACAAAGCCCTCTGCGGTCGTGGATAAGTTGAGACGCTGACAATATTCGGCCACTTTGGGTTCACACTCCGCCCAGCTCATGAGTTGGCTACGGTAATCAGCAAACTGTTCAGATCCGGTGACGCACAAATCGCCTGTTTTGAGTGAAGCCGCGATGTAACTGAAAAGACAGGTTTCCAGGTGTTTGCGGACATAGCAGTCTTTCCCATCATGTTGCACACTGATCGTGCGGAGCCACTTCTGACTGACAAAACAGAGATCCAGGGTAGCATCCACATACTTGCCACGATCTTCCTCATGGGCGATGAGAAAGTTTACCGCATCAACCAGGGTCTGATCTGAAGTCGTTGACTGCAAATCGAGCGTCTTGATCACCTGGAAGAGAGCCTTCCGATGACGAGAGTACAGCCTCCAGACTAGGGGCTGGTAACGATTCCCATGATGGGCACTGATCTGTTCGCACTGCGCTAAAAGATGGGCGGCTCCACCCTCTCGCTCAAGGACCTCGCGGATCTGCTGGTCGGAGGACGTCGAGTCCTCTTGCTCGGTTGTCACATGCAAGACATCAGAGAAGACCTCGATGAAGTGTTCAGCCGTTGCCCGCTCTTCTGCCTTGAGTCGCTCGAGTTCTTCCTTGGCTTTGGTGGTGAGCGTACTCATGCATTTGAGGAACATCACCACAATCTTATCACGCGTGCTGACGGTTGCTTGGTGGATGAGACAAACGAGAAGCGCGAGACGCTTGGAAGGAGGATTGTCTTTGAGGTTGGTTGCATGGAGAGAACGAGCTTCTTCAGCTAAATGCTTCACCTTGGCATAAGGGATGCCTTCCACCAGATGTTGCATATTGCCCAACGACTCAAGCCAGATAAGACGGCTGAGCCATTCATCCAAGTGGGTCAGGGCCGCACTCTTGGGGGCCTCCTTGATCCGGTTGAAGGGAGTAGGAGAGGTGGATTCGCCCTCCTGCTCAAGCAGAGCCAAGAGTGCCTGTTGCTCGGCATCGGAGAGCTTAGTCTGGATGCGCTGATAGATGCCTCTATTGACCAGCGTGCGGATGCGTCCAGCCATTCGTGCCACGGTACTAAAGGCAGGCAGCTCACAGTGTTCTTTGACTAACACCTCGGTTGCTGCACTGATGAGATCAGCCGGATGTTCCATCACCTGAGCGGCTTTGTGCATGGCCTGTGCTGCGACATGTCGGATGTGCTTTCCCTCACCCTGGATCTCCAAGTGGTCTCGGATAGCCTTGTGATAACGATAGAGCGTGTGATTGGATGCAATATCAGGGACAAGCGTGGCATCCAATTTCATGGCCGCTCAAATATGACCAATAATGGTCACTGGGATGGTTTCAGGTTTAGGAAAATAGCCCAGGCACTGATACACTTTGAGCAAGATCATCAACCCAAATTTTTGTGCTGGCCCGCGCGAGGTCTGGTTCACAAAGTCCACATCGGCAAGGGTGGGTGTAGAGAGATCACGCAATTCCCGAACGCTTGGGGCACGACGAAAACGGGGATAGGTAGTTCGTTCAATACTGGTCATCGGAGGAAAACCCTCCCTTTCCACGTGCATACTCTCCCTCTGTTCTCCATTGAAGTGCAGGAGTGTCTGCATATTACCCAATGAGGTGGAGGGAAGACAAGCGGGTAGGACTGCTGAGCTACTCGGCCTCTCACGATTTGTCTACGTGATAACGACCGTTATCTCACAGTCAGAATAGCATGCAATATTTGGCAAATAACCTCAACAAATTGTATACTTGTTGTGGCAATTTTCAGATTAAGAGGAGACAGACCAAGTATGAGCAAAATGATTGCCTACATCCGAGCATCCACCGACAAACAGGATTTGAACACCCAGAAATTGGAAATCTTAGAATATGCCAGAAAAAAAGACCTCAAAATAGATGACTTCGTAGAGATTACCATCTCCTCTCGTAAGACCACCAAACAGCGGCGTATTGAGGAAGTGCTGCAAATACTTACTGATTCCGATACCCTGATCGTTACAGAGCTTCCTCGCTTGGGGCGCAGTACTGCAGAAATCATTGCGCTGGTGAATGAACTCATCACTCGCAGTATCCGCATTATCGTGCTGAAACAGAATCTTGATATCAATCAGCATGATATGAACAGTAAAATTGTCATCACGCTCTTTTCTCTCTTCGCTGAGTTTGAGCGAGACTTAATTAGCCTCCGCACGAAAGAAGCACTTGCAGCGAAGAAGTTCCAGGGCGTGAAATTAGGCAAGCCGAAAGGCACAATCCAGAAAAGCAAGTTTGATACAAATAGAGATCGGATCAAGGAATTGCTGAAGCTAGGGTTATCGGTGCGCAAGATTGCCAAACTGCTTGGATATAGGAACCATCTCGCCCTCAATACCTACATCAAGAAACGCCATCTCCGTGAATAAATCTCAGGAAATAGCCTTCATGCTTCTCAATACGAAAACACAGTATTTTCCTGCCTATCTTCACACTGATCTCTAAGGGGACCTCTCCATGTCATCAAAAGTCCAGGAACAGACGCCCCATCGCATGGGTATGGTACAGACAACTACTCGGTTTTTGCCTCCTCCTTTGTTGCTGTTGCTTTCTATCCTCTTAGTACAGTCAGGAACAGCCATTGCCAAGGGGCTGTTTCATCTGGTGGGTCCTGGGGGAGCTGTCTTCTTGCGTATTGGGCTAGCTGCAATCATCTACATGATCATGACACGTCCTCGCTTGCGCGGCTATACCTGGCGTGAATATGGCTGGGTTGTGCTCTTTGGCTTAGTGATTGCTGCAATGAACTCGCTCTATTTTGCATCGATTTCACGAATACCGCTTGGTGTAGCAACCACACTCTCATTTATCGGCCCACTTGGCGTCTCACTGGTCAGTTCACGTCGTCTCTTGGACCTGCTCTGGATTGTGCTGGCGGCCATAGGCATTACTTTGCTTCTCCCTATCAAAGGGGGCATGGCTCTTGATCCATTCGGTGTGATGTTGGCCATGATGGCTGGTGCTAGTTGGGCTGCTTATATCCTGGTCAACGTGCGTGTCGGACGGACTTTTCCTGGAACCACTGGCTTGGCACTGAGCACGAGTGTAGCAGCCATTGTGCTTCTGCCATTTGATATAGGAAGCTTAGCACCACTCGTACATCATCCTGCTCCTCTCCTGCTTGGCTTAGTCGTAGCTGTCCTTTCGGCGGTCATTCCTTTTGCGCTTGAGCTTGAAGCACTCAGGCGTATGTCCGCACGAGCCTTTGGGGTATTGATGAGTCTGGAGCCAGCAGTTTCTGCTCTAATCGGATTTGTCCTGCTGGGCGAGACCATCGGAGCACGCGGGTTTCTCGCCATGTTCCTTATCATTGTGGCATCATGTGGCGTCTCGTTCCTAGACAAGAGGGGATAACAATCACGAGGGAGATTTCCGATGGAAACATCACTACAGGTTGGAATTGGATGAACTGCGTAATGGGTGAGCCGATCCGATTTCTGCATGAGCAATATAACAAATTGCTTTACTGCACTTTTTTACAAGGATCTTAGGGGTACCTCATGCTCGGCGTTAGTGCAGGGATTGGTGCATTGGGTGGTCTGATCGGCAAAAGGGAAGCCCGCGTGCTGCCCACAAGCGACCCGATGTCCTCGCAGCAACAACCCCTGCAGTATCCCCTGCAGCAGCAGTAAGGAAAAACAGCTTTCTGTCGAGATTTCCCATCATGATCGAAGAGAAAGGGAAGGGAAGGGATTGAGTATACATTGACTCTTGTAAGACAATACTTTACCCACATTCCGCAGTTTGGAAAAGGCTTTTTTGGATATCAATGATTGCTCTTTGTGCCTGTTTTGTGAGATTGTAGCCAGAGCGAAAAGGAAGGCAGGGAGGAGGAACGGAATGAAAAACCGTTGTTGTTCCAAGGGCCCCCAAGACGAGAGACCCACACAGTAGCACCTCCGGTTGACCATTTTGGCGGTGATCGAGGGAAAGGTTTCCATTCCAGATGGTCATCCCGCTCAAAAAAGGGGAGGTGGGGAAACTAAAGCAAGAGAAGTTACCAATGTGGAAACTGAGAGAGGAGAGGTATACTGGGTGAGAAGTGGCCCAATGAAGAGGATGACGAGAGCAAGCACACAAGGAAAGCCGTCTGTATGAAAGACAAAAGGAGCATTTTTAGGCACACCACCACAACGTCTTTTCCAGGTGAAAGACGCTGATGATCAAGCCGACCATTCTCCCACGGAGCTGCTTACGCAGGGAGCCCATACAAGTGAGCATTAGGGAGGACCGAGCAGACGAAGCACCTTTTGATGAAGTGCCCGGAGCCCAAGCACTTGGGTGTGCCAACGTGACCCCATGCGGATATGCAATAGATCAATGCCCTCAAAGCATTGAAAAATCCAGCGCATGGTGGGGCGCTTGGTCGGCTTATTGACCTGATTGGGGACGGTCTCTTCGGTTTGAGCCAGTCGGGAACGAAGCAGGTGCTCAGCTAAGCGATAGACGAACAGAGCAAGCACCATGATGAAACTCAAAGCCACCACCCGCTCCGGTGACTTTCCAAAAACGGAGGAAGCGAAAAAGAAAGGAGCGCACCGAGAGATGCCAGAGCTTTTTCTCCCACTTCTCTTGCGTTTTCTTGGCCTTCTTCTCCATCTGTTTCTTTGCGGCGAGCAAGCGGGCATGAGGTTGTACGATGATCCAGCGTTCTTTGCCTTGGGGCAAATCCATTGTGCGTACGACAGAGTCGCCAGACCCATCTGAAAGGGGTTGCCACTGCTCGTACTCTTGTTGCAGGGCCGCCTTGGCGGCGGTGGAGGTTTCTGGCACGCGAGAGATCCAGCGTATCTTGGCCTCGTTGTAGCTCTTCACATTGGCCTCACTGTAGCCACCACTGTCAAAGATGACAATCTGCTGTTCTTGCTCGGCTGGCAACTGCTCACGCAATTGCTTCATCACGTCTTTGACCGCTGCACTCAGATGCTCTTTGTCCGAGCTATTGCCATCCAGTGCCCTCAAAAAGATGGGCACATCTCCATCGTGGGTGGTGACCAAGGCGAGCATCCATTGTTTGAGATCCTCACGGTGATCCCGTGAATAGCCATACGTGATGGCGATGGGCACCGGATCACCCTCCTCACAGCTTTCATACTGTAGGATAGGAAATCGGCGAGTTACCGGTTGCACGGCACTTCTCCGATCTCCCTCCCCCGAACTGGACATGACTCTTTCGATGTCATCCAGCTCTCCGACATGGTGTTCTTCAGAATCACTTGTCTTTCATCATTTC
>DASYAN010000192.1:0-10022 GCA_036501345.1 Ktedonobacteraceae bacterium | reverse complement strand
CCTGAATTGGCAATGAGAGCACCATTCTTCATGCGCTCTAAGTGGTGACGGTCGATCGCATTAATATCGCCAGTGACCGTCACAAAGATATCACCAAGCGCAGCAGCCTCCAATGCTGGCATGACACGATAGCCATCCATGACAGCCTCAAGTGCACGTGTGGGATCAACTTCGCAAACAACAATATTGGATCCCATACCGTGGGCTCGCGAGGCGACACCACGACCACACCAGCCATAGCCAATAACGACAACGGTCCGACCTGCTAGCAAGACGTTGGTTGCACGAATGATCGCATCTAGTGAGCTCTGACCAGTGCCATAGCGATTATCGAACATATGCTTGGTATCAGAGTCATTTACCGCAAGCACTGGGAATTTGAGAATCCCTTGCTTCTCCATACTGCGCAGACGAATCACCCCGGTCGTTGTCTCTTCCAAGCCACCGATAATGGCCGGAACGAGATCTGTACGTGTGGTGTGAAGGGTTGAAACGAGATCACAACCGTCATCCATCGTCATATTCGGTTGGTGATCAAGGACAGCATTAATATGGCGATAATAGGTTTGCTCATCCTCACCTTTAATGGCAAAGGTGGGAATGCCATACTCACTCACGAGGGCAGCGGCAACTTCATCCTGGGTCGAAAGCGGGTTGGAAGCACAGAGTACTAGATCTGCTCCACCAGCTTGCAAGGTAATCGCTAGGTTCGCCGTCTCAGTAGTAATATGTAAGCAGCCTGACATACGAACCCCCTTGAGGGGCTTCTCTTTGGCAAACCGCTCACGAATGAGGCGGAGCACTGGCATATCTTTGGCAGCCCACTCAATGCGATCTTTACCGCGTGAGGCTAGGGAGGTATCTTTCACATCTCCATGAGTTGAAATAGTCATCTTATCAGGAAATTCCCTTCTGTGACAAAATAGCACAAAAATTTTGTTGGCGAGCAACAGTTTGGTGCGTTCTGCTCTATTTTATAACATCTCGTAATCTTGCTACAATTGCTCTATTGCCATAGCTTCTGCATCACCTATGGTTATCTTATACAAGCTCACCTTGCAAGAGTCGCCAATCTGGCTCAAAGTGTGAATAGTTCACCAGGGCTTTGTAGCGAGCTGCAATATGTTCCATCGTTAAGGAGCGTAGGCTATCAACACCAAAATCGGCACAGGCAAAAGAGCCAATAATATTGCCGTGTACGACGGCACGCTTGAGATCATCTGTCGTGTAGCGCCCATCGGCTTGTGGCTGGACTGTGGAGAGATAACCCAAGAAGCCACCTGCAAAAGAATCCCCTGCCCCTGTAGGATCTATCACCTCTTCCAGTGGGTAAGATGGGGTGCTAAAGTAGGTACTATCTGCTCCAAAGAGCAAAGCGCCATAACTGCCCAGCTTGACCACCACGTACTTCAACCCGAGATCAAAAAGCTGGCGGACAGCAGTTATAATGCTGGCTTGATCGGTAAACTGACGTACCTCTTCTTCGCTCATCAAAAGTACATCGACACGCTTGATCACTTCGGTGAGTTGTGCGCGAGCAGTTGCAATCCAGAGGTTCATCGTATCAAGGACGGTGAAACGACCTGCCGGGATCTGATCTAATACTTCCAGTTGCAAATCTGGCTGGATATTGGCCAGAAAGACAAGGGAGCTTTGCTTATATGCATCAGGTACAGCAGGATGGAAATCGGCGAAGACTCCCAATTGTGTATCGAGTGTATCACGGGAGTTCATATCCAGATGGTAGCGACCATGCCAATGGAACGTCTTACCGTCTTGGACCTGTAAGCCTGCCAGGTTTACATTATGCTGACGCCAGAAATCAAGATACTCCTGAGGAAAGTCATTTCCAACCACTGCTACCAGATTAACCTGATCATAGAGAGAGGCAGCAGTTGAAAAATATGAGGCGGCTCCACCAAGAACGCCGTCTGCTTTTTTAAAAGGTGTTTCCACAGTATCAAGGGCTACAGAACCAACAACAAGAATTGACAAAGTTGTCCTCCGTTACAACAATTTAGGTACTAATCGGGCTAATTAAAGCGCCCAAATTACTATCAATCACATTATCTACAATCACATTATCTACAATCACATTATCTAAAGGTGGACACGGTAATTCGCTATGGATTACGTCGCGATTTAGCGGATGTGACCCGATATATTGCGCCTATTGTACACCTTTTTGCTTTTCAAAAAAGATATTAAACGGGAGTGGCGTCACTGAGGTGTTCGATCACACCATCCAGGAAAGCCAGACTGCGATTAAACTTGTCTCGTGACATAGTACGAGCGGGTTCAGTATGGAGACCGTGGTATAATTCGATAAAGCGCTCCTCGATGTGACGCAAAATAGCAGCTAGCACCTCGCCAGTAACAGCTTGATTGGGATAGCGTGCCCCAAACTCGATCAGGGAGGTTACCACAGCCAAACCACTCAGTCGGCCTAACTTATCGGCATCATAAAGAACTTGACCCTCAGAAATATCTCCATTCCGCTCTTCAATGGGTATAGCCGTCGTGTGTGTTAGAATTGCTTGCTCAACCTTGCTAATACGTTCTGCAGCGGCATCGCACTCACCTAAGAACTCAACTGCCATCTGTGCAGATTTTACATGATGGTTCTGGTAACCATGCGCCACCGTTGAGATATCGTGAAGATAGGCTGCGATTACCAGGGCATCGAGATCTAACGTGATAGGGTTTTCCTCTAATGCCTCTAGCTCTAGAGCAAGCATCTTACAGTTTGCAACGACTGCACTTACATAACGAAAGCCTTCTTGCCCCATCGTTTCTTCAGCGTGGCGAGCAACAGCCTGTATGATGTCTGTCTCCATGATTGAATGTGGCTACGACTTCCATCCGAAGAAAGTCGCATCCTCCTTTCCGTATGGTTTTACGGCCTCTTTAGAAACGAACGAAAAGGTAACACGGGCTACATGTGAACAACCTAATAGTACTAATGCATGAGTTAATGATTGCTGAACTTCCACGGGAATATGTTACCATGATAGACAATACATCACGCAACTGCAAGTGCATGCCTCTTCTAGCATGTTACTGATAGCGTTGGTTGTCCGTTCCACTACACAGAAGAGAAAAGCATCTTCGCCACCCGCAGAAAGACTGCAGAGACATTGTTCTCGCAGTTGCGTACCACGGAGAGGGCTACTGTTGCTTGAATGGAACGGACAAGATAATACAGTAGCTATCGAAGGGATTGTAGCGCATGATCCGGGTGGAAACCAAGGAGAAATCCTGGTCTTTTGAAGAGATTTACGACGAATATAAGACGCCTATTTATAACTATGTGTATCATCTGGTAGGCGATCGCGAACAGGCTGATGACCTGACGCAGGACACCTTCTTAAAGGCATTTCGTGCTCTACCAAAGATGGACGCAAACTTGAAGTTGTCGGCATGGTTGTATAGGATTGCGACGAATACGGCGTATGATGCCCTTCGTCGTCGCAAGCTCATCGCATGGCTACCCTGGCAAGACCTTGATCATGAGCCTGCCGATGTTGAAGGTGCCGATCCGCAGGAGATATACGGTACGACAGAGTTGGTGCGTGCGGCCCTTTGCTGCATGCCTCATCAATATAGGTCGGCGCTACTTCTGTATACACAGGAGGGCTTTTCGTACAGCGAAATTGCGCATACGCTCAATATTGCAGAGAGTGGAGTCAAAATGTATCTCTCGCGAGCGCGGCAATCATTCCGAGAACATTATCGAGCTCTGGAACAAGGGGGAGGCGCAAAATGAAATGCGAGCAAGTCAAGGAATTTCTTAGTGCTTACCTTGACAGTCAACTCGCATTAGAAGAGCGTGAAGCAATTGCAATGCATCTGCAAACCTGTACAGAGTGTAGCAATATGCTTGTCGATTTTCGCTATTTTGACACGCTTCTCTCCAGTTTGCCGCGTGTAGCGCCAGATGCATCCTTACGCCGAAAAAATTTCTCTTCAGCAGAATATAAAGAAATTGCGGGAACATTCAGCATCTCCGCGTCTACGAGTGATCTTACGATGCCGTTTAAGCATGTGCGGTCATATGATCCTACACGTCCATATCTTGTTGCTCTCCCTGGTGGCCAGCAAACGTCGCCCGCATTTCCTCTACGCCGACCTACTCCTATAGGTAGATATACCTTCTATCGTCGCGTAAATGGGCTGCGTGTTATGCATCTGCTCTTGGCGGCCATACTCCTTTTGACAATTGGTATGGGTGGGTTCTTCGCGGAGTATCTGTGGCAAAACCATGATACAGTGGCCCACAACCCAGCTGGAATTATACCCCCAGAGGGGTTATTACAAGGTCCATTGCCAGCTGGTATGCGCTTTGTCTTTCTGCGTGATGGTGCCCTCTGGAGTGCTCCGATTGATGGAGGCAGTGGAATCGTACGTCTGACGCCGACAAATAGTATAGTAGCAGCCAACTGGGCTGTCAGACCCGCATTTCCAGGGCATAAAGCTGGCAATATGCTTGCCTATATTGATTTACAGCATGGTCTGGTACATACCATACGTAGCGATGGACAAAGTGATACGACTATCCACCAGCCTCTCCTTAAATCTGGTATACAGCCAACCTCTTTATGGGATACTGATACTGGAGCTACCATCCTCAATAGTCTGGCATGGTCAAAAGATGGAAGCATGTTAGCATTTGTCGCAGACCCTCAAGGTACTGGTTTACCTGCTTTATACATTTATACTCTCAGTTCTGGTAATATCTATGCTGTACCGCTTCCTGGTAAGGGGGGCGTATCGTATCCGGTGTGGTCACCAGATAGCATACGCATTGCATTTGCCTTTGAGCACGATGGGTGGAGAGGTATAGTGGACTATAATATCCAGAATCATGGCATATTGACCATTGTCCCTGACGTAGCTGCTCCGGAGCACACTGATGATACTATCCTTGGGTTGGACTGGTCCCCAGATACCACTATACCGGCCATTACTTGGAGTGTAGGTACGCTTGGGCATATCCATAGCATCTGGTGGCAACGAGTGGGAATTGAAGGTGCTATAGCACCACGCAATTTAACCAAGGGAGATTATATCCAGGCCATCTATAGCCAGGCCGGGCATAACGGAGCGGGGAGTTGGCAGGTGATTACGTCGCAAGCAGGCCTACCAGGAGATATCAAGATGGTAGATCTCTCTGCAAGCTATACACTCTTGACCTATGGTAGACAAGTCAATATGGCACAGTGGTCGCCAAATGGAGAATATATCTACTACCTGGATGCGGTTTCATCTGAAATGGGTACTCTACACATTATCAATACAGCAACGAGGGTTGATACGATTATCGATCTGAATGTGACCGTAGATCCCATGCCTGTGTGGTCGCCAGATGGACAGCGTCTCGCATATAGCACTGGTACCCATATTCTAGTTGTGAATATGCAAGCCATCAACGCAGCACAGCCCCTCAAGATCCAGGGACTGGCTACAGCGTTAAGCTGGTCTGCTTCTCTGCCTAACCAGCTAGTCATCGCGCTCAGTGATGGACAACAAGGTATTTATCTGGTAGATACACAGCATGATACATCATTACAGCTAGATTCATCGAATGCCCGTGGGCCTATTCTCTGGACGCAAATTCCATGATTTTCAGTAGACAGCAAAGTTTAGGAAAAGCTTGATTATTTGTCATGAACCACCCGCTTAAAAGCGGGGGCTTGCAGTAACCTGAAAGGGGATAACAAGCCCTACATGACCAGACTCAGCCTAGCAATAGGCTACGTTAGGAGCGAAATAGGTACGTTGGGATGCGTGGGCCAGTCCCAACCTCTACGGTTGCAGGTTAAACATCTGTACGTGGTTAAGGAAGTGCTTGTAACGCGAAACCGCTCACTAACAGTGTCGAGGCCCCCATTACCTACGAAAGTAGAGGCTCATAATGAGCAAGGTTTTTGTTCTCGATATCAATTTGAAACACTTGAATCCTCTACATCCGGCAGAAGCAAGACGTTTGCTTTCAGCAGGGAAAGCGGCGGTCTATCGTCGCTATCCATTTACCATTGTGCTCAAGACGGCTGTTTGGGCACCAATGAAACCGTTACGGATCAAACTTGATCCAGGTTCAAAAACCACCGGGATAGCCCTTGTGGATGATCAGTCTGGAGAGGTTGTTTTTGCTGCTGAGTTATCCCATCGCGGACACAAGATCAAGGAAAGCCTAGATAGCAGACGAGCTACTCGTCGCAGCAGACGTAATCGCAAAACGCGTTACCGTCAAGCGCGATGGAAGAATAGGCGCAACAAAAAGAAAGGGTGGCTAGCACCATCCTCGCAAAGCAGGATAGCGAACATCATCACGTGGGTAGAGCGCCTATCCCGTGTTTGCCGTATCACGAACATCAGCATGGAGCGAGTCAAGTTCGATATGCACCTTCTGGAGAATCCTGAAATATCCGGTGTGCAATACCAACAAGGAACGCTTCAAGGCTATGAGGTCAGGGAATACCTGCTAGAGAAGTGGGGACGCAAGTGTACGTATTGCGGCAAACAAGATGTTCCTCTCCAGGTCGAACATATTGATCCGAGAGCCAATGGGGGCTCAAACCGGATCGGCAATCTCTGTCTTGCATGCAAGAAATGCAACATTGCCAAGGGAACCAAGGATATTGGGGACTTCCTCAAGAAGAAACCTGAACTGCTGAAAAAGATCTTGGCCCAAGCAAAAGCACCATTAAAAGATGCTGCTGCTGTCAATTCGACACGCTGGGCTCTTTTTGAGAGGTTGCAAGCGTTGGGGTTGCCGATTGAGTGTGGTTCTGGAGGTCTCACGAAGTTGAACCGAACCACAAGAGAACTTCCCAAAGCGCACTGGATAGACGCAGCCTGTGTTGGAAAATTCACACCAGCCACTTTGCTTGTTACTGGTGTGCAACCACTGCTCATCACAGCGAATGGACACGGGCGTAGACAAGTACGCAATGTGGATGGATTTGGCTTTCCACACGGCAAGCCCAAGCAAAGCGGACGAATCCATGGTTTCAAGACAGGAGATATTGTCCGTGCTGTTGTTACCCGTGGCAAGAAGATTGGAACCTATACAGGGCGCGTTTTAGTGCGTGCAACAGGCTCATTCGATATTGTCACAAGATCAGGGCGTGTGCAGGGCATTGGACATCAATACTGTACTGCTCTGCACAAAGCAGAGGGATATGCATATGCAAAATAACCCCGGTGCCCAAGCCCCAAATAAGGTAGACTCATTCCTCCCCCTTAAAAGACGGGGGCATCCTGAGCCGAAACGGTGAGGAAAGGGCTACATGCAAATCACCATACGATCACTGGGTGGCAAACTGATCATTGCTGCGACATTGACCTTCCTACTCTGTATGCTTCTCTTCACCATTCTTTCGTGGGGTGTGCTTCGGTTCTACACTGAATATCAAGCGAAGAGAGATGCACAAACACATCTTGCATTAATCAAGCAGGCATATCAAAACCATCAACATATGCTGGTACAAGACCTAGGAAGGGTAACACATAATACAGACGTTACCCGAGCCCTCTCTCAACCGACAGCAGTACAGGCGAGCAACGAGTATCTGCGTGGGTTGCTTGTAGCACTTTCTACAAGCGACCACTTTTCTACACTTGATATCGTTTCTGCAAATCATACTATCATCGCGCAAGGGGAAGCGACTGGCAGTAGATCTCCATTTTCCTCTGCTGAAGGGCAACTAATGGATCAGACCTTGCGAGGACAAACAGTTTCGTTGCTACAGCAGATGACGCTCCCTGCTATAGGCCCTAGCTCGCAAAGCCAGCAATGGGTGCTGGAGATCGTTGTCCCAATTGGCCGCATATCCACAATTGGCTCGCAGGAAGTGCTCCTAGCGACACAGCCTATGGATAGAGATTTCGCAGAGGCATTAACACAGCAATCTGGAGTGAATGTAGTAATATGTCTGGCAGGACAGATGCTAGGGACGACAGAAACGATGATAGAACAGCTCGCAGCAAAGCACAGTATTTCAGAGCAGCAGTTTTGCAGAGTGGGCAATACAACTTTTGTGGATGGATCGCAGCACTATTTCGCTCAGACAAACCAGATCAGTATACAGCAACAGCTTGCTGGCTCCCCTACACTGGTAGTCGCAACGGTAGAGCCGCTCGACAACTTTAGTGCACACGGTCCGCAGTTTATGCTCATTCTAATCGGCATGGGGCTCTTTGTTTTTGCACTTGGTATTATTATCTACACCTTTGTGACCAGTGTCTTACTCATCCGTCCACTACGTCGATTGCAAGTCCATGCTCAGTCAGTCGTAGCCAGTAGTACAGGCGTTCAATTGGATCTGCCACGTACTAATGAACTAAACATGTTAGCAAGCTCGCTGAGCAAGCTCTCCGATTCGCTCTATAATGAAAGTCAGGCCCTGACAGAACAAATGAGTAATCTTCTGATCATGAGCGATTCTTTGATGTCGACGTTGAATTTGGAGCAATTACTGGGGGAATTTGTATCTCGCATGGGGCGCATCATGAAGGTTAAACATGTCTCGCTGTTGCTCTATGGACGTGAGATGCTTTCGCCTTGGGCTGTGGCACACTGGTCACGAGAGCAAGAAGATCAATATCCCTCTGCAATGACTTCAGTTGTACCAGGCGGCGTAAGCGTCTATGCAGATCCAGACAGTGATATCACACTAGCTGTGACAACAAAAATGGTTGCTCTCCCCAGCCCTCGCAACAATTCTCCCAGTGGCAAGCGTGCAGCACTACGAGCGATCAAGCTTGCACAGACCAAACCATCTCAAGAAACTGCTCCAGCTTCTCCTTATGCATTACGTCGTCCTCGCATTCCACGTATGGCATTGCATGATCTGGACATGATCCTGGCACCCATGGCGATCAAGAGGCAAAAGATTGTCTATGGAGAAGATATTTCCCTAATTTATCAAGAGCGCAAGGATAACTGGGCACGCATGGCTCTTGAGGCAGGCTATCGCTCGGCAATTGCAGTACCCTTGCTTTTCCAGGAGCAAGCAATAGGTGCATTTATTCTCTATACCGACGAAATCCACAGGGTTAGCAGCCGAGATACATTCTTGCTTAGTACTGCAGCACTGCAGACGTCGATGGCGATTGAGAATGCCCTATTGTTTGCAGAAGTCAAAGAGAAGAATGCAGCCTTAGAGCGTGCTAACCGTCTCAAATCACAGTTTTTAGCCAACGTGACCCATGAATTGCGTACGCCATTACATAGTATTATCAGTTATGGTGCCTTGATATTAGAAGGGTTTGTAGATGGAGAGCTAACAACTGAGCAAGAGGACCATATCCAATTTATGGTGCGACGAGCCGAAGATCTTTCGCATTTGGTCGATGATATGCTCGACCTCTCGAAAATTGAGGCAGACCGGATTGAAGTGAATCTGGAGCCATTGAATCTGGAGCCCTGTCTTCAAGAGGTGGTAAGCCAATTGAAGCCAATGGCGAATAGCAAGGTTCTCTATCTGAGCCTAGAGATAGAGCCGGAGTTACCATTGGCCCAGGCAGATAGTCATCGTATTCGTCAGGTGGCTATCAACCTAGTCTCCAATGCCTTGAAGTTCACAGAGAAAGGTGGCATCACCATTCGTTGTAAGCAGTTGGTGGATCAGGATATGCTCTATGTCTCTGTAACTGATACAGGAATCGGGGTCTCACCAGCGGCACTGGGCTACATCTTTGATGCATTTCGTCAGGCAGATGGCAGTACAACACGGCGTTTTGGAGGTACAGGACTGGGTCTGACTATTGCAAAAAAGCTTATCGAACTGCAAGGTGGAGAGATCGCAGTAGAAAGTGTCCTGGGAGAGGGTACGACATTCTCATTTACGTTGCCCATGGTAGCATATTGACAAATTTGTTAGTACAATATACAAACAGTGGGCTATCTCTGCAACATTGAAATAAAGAAAAAACAAGCGTAAAAAGAAAATGGAGAGCGAAGCTATGGATACATCGATTGGTAATACGCATCCTGCAACCATTTTAGTTATAGAGAA
>DASYAN010000191.1:0-6826 GCA_036501345.1 Ktedonobacteraceae bacterium | reverse complement strand
AAGATCAACCTTTTGCTACGTAGATCGCGCAGTATTGTAGGTAAGTCCGCTCTCTCTGCACCAGAGAGAAATTCGGCGATCCTTTGAGTGGACCGTGTACCGTCAATTAGCCCGAACACTTTTCTATGAGTTCGGGATAATGCATTGAGTTCAGTTAGGTTAATCCTCTCAGCTTTATATGGAATCAGATATGCGTCATCCCGAGTATTGGGCTGTGAACGAGGGCGAGGTGTCTGAGATGACAACGGCTCTGTCTGGTGTACTGTCCAGTTCCATTTCAGCACCAGTCTCGCTAACACAGCAACTGCGTTGTCGCCTTGAGCTAGGACATTTCCAGTCATTGTGCGGATCACACATGACTGGATGGTCCCCTCAACGAGGTCTAAGTGAGCCTGACAGAGCTCATTCATCCCAGGAATATGTACCCTGGAAGCCAGCAACTCTCCACTTTGCTGCTGTCTTGACAGCATTGGTATAAGGGTTGTCAAGTCAAGTAGGTATTCCATGCCTTACTCTCTACACAAAGTCGGGGAGAAGACTACCCCTCTTAACAAAAAAACTGAAGATCCATTAGTCTCACTGATGGCTCTCTGCCCATGGTATATATAAATTGGTATTTATATATATTTTCATAAATACTATTTTCTATGATCATCAAGTAATCCGGCAGCTACCTTTTATATCAACTAGCTTTCTATGTACATTTATTTTTAGCTTTATTCTTGATCACGGAAGTGTGTGTATATAAAAAGTTATGCTTTTAAATATCCTTTTTTTTATCGTTCTCATTCTAGCATACGGTCAAGAAAAAAGCAAGCTTGTCGCTAATAAAGGCCCTTTGGATCTTTCATTGCATAATAGATAGAAATACGTTATACTTTATATCACTTGAAAGGAAACCAGGAATGCTACAATACCAGCCTGGACATCAGGTAATAGTGATTAAACTCTCTCCGCAGAGAGAGGAAAAAATTCGCTATACAGGTCATATCGTTGAACATCTTACCCATGGAGTTGTACTCCAGGCAAGCTGGACATTGCCGATGCGAGATCTAGGATACACACGTTTTGAGCCCCAAGACCAGTTTAGAGAGTATTACTATACCGATCGCTGGTTCAATATTTTTGCAATTAGCAGTGCAATCGGCATGCACAAGGGCTGGTATTGTAATATAACCGAGCCGGCTCAACTCGACAGAGATTATATTCAGCAAGTTGACCTTTTGCTAGATGTATGGGTTAATCCGGCTGGGAAGCCGCTGCTTCTAGACGAAGACGAATTTGCCATTGCTACTGCAACAACTTTGAGTCAAAGACAACATCTCGGAGCTAGACAAGGCCTACAAATGCTACTCCAAATGTTGGAAACACGCCAGGAGGTCTTTTCTAGCCTCGCACATTGATAACTATTGCAGATATCCTTCAATGTACTTTCTACTCCCATGAGCAGTATAGCAGAGATGTCAACAACTATTCATCAAACAATACAAGCAAATGAATAGTTTGTTAGAGAATGAGGACTCCTATACCCAGCTCCAAGAAAGGTAGGTCCATTCATCCCCCGTATCAACGATAGGCCTATTAGTATCGCGAAACTTGCATCAGGGGAGATGATTAAGCTATGCTTTATATATATAGTAGGGCCATAGTTCAAAAGCATGTGACATCCAGATTGGTAATTGCTAGTGAGATGCCCTCTGATGGGGCTCCGGGCAATGTTTGGATTGTTCAAATTGCCACATGACATTGCGCTCAAAGTGGACCTTGCCTAAAAAAGATGACAAGAGGGAGATAAAACAGTTGAGTATCAAACTGGATATCCCACAACGAGGTGGTATTGAACTGCAGCATGCAGTTTTTGATATCAATGGGACACTGGCTGTTGATGGAGTAGCTGTGCCAGGAGTAGCGGAGCGCTTAAAAACTTTATCCAACCAGATTTCAATCCATCTGCTAACTGCTGGCACGCATGGCAAACTACTGGAATTAGAAAGCACGCTTGGTTTTCCGCTCCATGTTATTAATAAAGGTGATGAGAAGATGCGCTACGTACAGCAACTAGGACCAGCAAGTGTCATCGCCTTTGGCAATGGGATGAATGATAATGGTATGCTCCGACTGGCCTCTATTGGCGTTGCCATCTTAACTCCCGAGGGCACGGCTACACGTGCTTGGCAGAATGCTGACTTACTTGTCTATGGCCCAATCAACGCCTTAGATCTTCTCTTGAAGCCGATGCGTTTGGTCGCTACCTTACGAGGCTAGTCCAATAGGACTAGCCAGACAATCATCAGAGGCCAGACGTCAGAGTTGGGCTATGACCGATTTACTAATGGCACGCAGCGTCGCAAAGACGCCCTTGCCAGCAGAGGCTACTGCTTCAAAACTAGGAACACGACGACGATTGAGATAACGTTCGAGGACGGCAACCGGAAGGACATTGGGCATATCGCGTTTATTCCACTGCAGAATCACAGGGAATGTACTCATATCCTTGCCGATACGGCGCATATGCATATCCAACTCAGCAATACTTTGCACATTCTCTTCAAACTTCTCAGCCTGCGAATCTACTACAAAGACAATCCCATCGGCCCCATTTAATACCGCCAAACGAGTGCGCTCATAGAGTATCTGACCAGGCACTGTGTAGAGATGAAAGCGTGTACGAAAGCCATGTACCGTACCAAGATCTAAAGGCAGGAAATCGAAGAACAGAGTACGTTCTGTCTCAGTTGCAATCGAGAGCATGTCCCCACGAGCATTCGGGGTGATGCTCTTGTGTACATACTGCAGATTGGTTGTTTTACCACAATAGCCGATGCCATAATAGACAATCTTGCAGTGGATCTCGTGAGAAGCAATATTGATGAGAGCCATAAATACAATAGTCCTCTAGTCGCGGAAGAGCAGATCAATGGTATCCTCAACGGAGGAACGAAATTGCAGATTGAGCACCGAAGATTTTGCCCTTGTCGTATCATTGCGCACACGCTCCAAAATGCGCCCTAATTCATCAGAGGCTTTTTTTGACAGCACTTTCACCAGACCAATATGAGTTGAACGATCGAAGATAATTACTAGGAGCCATTGCTCTTCGACCATTGATGTGTAAATATTTTGCTGGAGTCCTTGTTGGAAAATATTGCGAAAATCCTTTTCATCAAGTAGCTTCGCGACTTCACGAGAAGAAGAGAAGACGCCAGCAAGTAAAGCTCCCAATGTCGTTGCATTACGCCTGGTATTGCTACCCTGCACAGCAACGACCTGACCACTTTTATCAATCAGCATGATAGATGTGGCATTAGTATCATTCATTAATCTCATCAATACAGATGAAATTGTTGTAAGATCACGATCGGAAATAACAAGATTTGTCAGCTGTTCCATGGACGCGGCGCCCCCCGTATACAGGCCTGGCATAGGATCGAAGACATTGTCCTCTTACCTAAGCTATATCCAGAGCTTCAAGAATTTCATTGCGACTCGCTTTAACCAAATGGCGTACGCGACCAATGTTTGAGGCATTATCTGAGAGAGTCACCATTAGAGCAAAATCACCCAGAGGGTCTATACTCACTAGGCCATGTTCATATTCCATGATCACGCCCACTACGCTCCCCCGAGAAATTTCCTGTCCTAATGCTTCTGCTGTAGATAAGCCGGTAGTCGTAATAGCTCCAACCGCCTCCATGTCTTCTTTGCCTTCGCGGGTCATTCCCTCGATCATCAAGCCATCCCTTCCCACCAGAACAGCCTGACGTACACCCGGAATGGCTAAGAAACGGCTCAACGTTTGTTTTAGGTCGACCATACTGCTCATAATGCGGCGCGGAGATCCCTGTGTTTAGGCATGGGGTACGTCGCGCTCAAGCGAATTGCGTCGCGATCAAGCGAACGGAAACGCCGCCCCTTTCTTTTCGTTCTTCCCCCAACTTTCAGCAGCGTTTTTTGCAGAAACGCTTAAACCTGATATGCTTGGTATTGTATCGTATCGGCTAAAGGGATGCAATGATATGGGACATCTTGGCTAATGGTTTCGATCTCGTTTCAATCTCGTCTGAGCTCTCTCTCCCACTTTGGTCACGGCTGGCTGATATCCCTATTAGCGATGAAGCTTTGTGCCGTAATTTGGTGCTTCCTTTGTGATCATTACATCATGCGGATGACTTTCACGCAGGCCAGCATTAGTAATACGTGTTAGGTATGTATTCTCCTGCATATCCTGAATTGTTGATGCCCCAGCATAGCCCATGGCCTGACGTAGGCCTCCAACCATTTGGAAGACCAGCGGACCCAGCAGACCTTTGTATGGTACGCGTGCTTCGATGCCTTCGGCAATCAGGTGGGACTCGTCCATATCTCCCTGGAAGTAGCGGTGCTTACTATAGCGACGCTGTTTCATGGCTCCAATCGATCCCATACCCCGGTAATCTTTGAAGCGCTCACCATGGGAAATGATTAGTTCGCCCGGACTTTCATCGACACCAGCTAGCAAACTACCAAGCATTACCGTGTCTGCACCAGTAGCAATTGCTTTAGCGATATCACCTGAATATTGCACGCCGCCATCGCCGATAATTGGTATACCGTATTTGCGTGCTACGACAGCACAATCATAAATGGCAGTGATCTGGGGCATACCTACACCAGAAATGATACGGGTCGTGCAAATCGAACCAGCGCCAATACCGACTTTCACGGCGTCTGCCCCAGCCTGAATCAATGCTTCCGTTGCCTCTGCGGTCACAACGTTGCCAGCAACCAATTGCACTTTCTTGCCAAAGGCGTCGCTAATACGTGCCACAGCCTCAACTACCATTTGAGAGTGACCATGAGAGGTATCGGCCACTAGAGCATCAACGCCCTCTTCAACAAGGGCTGCGCAACGATCAAGGTAGTCAGAGCTAACGCCAATGGCAGCAGCAACACGCAGGCGACCATAATCATCTTTGGCTGCATGAGGATAAAGAATTTTTTTCTGAATATCCTTCATCGTAATGAGACCTTTGAGCATGCCATGCTCGTCTACCACGGGAAGTTTTTCGATTTTGTAGCGATGAAGGCTCTCGCGTGCCTGTTCTAGGGTTGTTCCTACCGGGACAGTCACGAGATTTTCGTGCGTCATCAACTCAGAAATGGGACGGGTCATATCAGTCTCGAAACGAATGTCGCGGTTGGTAAGAATTCCCACCAGCTTCCCATTCTTGGTAATTGGAATACCAGAAATATGGAAGTGTTCCATCGCGCTTAAGGCTTCCTGTAGCGAGCCCTCGGCTTCCAGCGTAATCGGATCGGTAATCATGCCCGACTCTGAACGCTTGACTTTATCAACCTCCTCCGCTTGCTCTTCAATCGACAAATTGCTATGAATAACTCCGATCCCACCTTCGCGTGCTAGGGCAATTGCCATCCTTGCCTCTGTCACTGTATCCATTGCGGCACTCACGATAGGCAGATGCAGGGTAATCGTGCGCGTGAAACGCGTTTGCGTGGAAACGTCACGAGGTAAAACTGAAGAGGCTGCTGGAATAATAAGGACATCATCAAAAGTAAGACTTTCCTTGGCAAACTTATGAGCAAATGCATCCGAGTTGTGTGCCAGAGCCATGGTTTGAGGTACCCTCCTTAAAAAAATGCCAGCACACGTCTGACGTGTACTGGGGTAGCTCCACAGGGACAAATAACAACTATTGACAATATTCCGGTGTTTCTATAATACAAATACAGCCACGAATAATTTCCTGATAGTGTAGCACCTAGACTTGGAAAGCGTCAAATTTTTTCAATGCAGAAAACCCTCCCTATTCTTTCGCTTTGCAAAAACGCAGGATAGGGAGGTGCTTTCTTCTTTATATGCTCTTTCAACATATAAATGCTAATTTACATCGTGCGGCGTGTGCGGCTACCAACGACCAGATTATAGATTAATACAATCACTGCTGCCAAGAGCAGGAGATGAATAAGCCCACCAGAGACGTGAACAATAACAAACCCTACAAGCCAAAGGATAACAAGAACTGCGACGACAGCCCAGAGAATGCCACTTAACATAATAATACCTCCTTTAATTATCGCTTGTATTTTCCTATCATCGATGATGTTTCTACGTTTACCTCGAGGCAAGAAGAATTTATCTCTATCATAGTCACGTATCAAAGAGCAAAAAAGTTTTATAATGCTATATACAAACTTGTCAGCGGCGCCAAACTGCTGTACTGTTAGTAGGAAGGAATTTTCTAGGATTTATCATCAGGCTAAGGAGTTTTTTATGTCTGTGGATACGCAGGTGAAGATAAAGATGAACACGAAACAACAACAGAATAAGCAAGCCCAGGAACAGGTCCGGGCAAATGAAGCCATCGTCGTTGACAACTTCAGCAAAAGCTATGGCTCAAATCGAGTCGTCGATCATTTGCAATTTACGGTGCAGCGTGGTGAGATCTTTGCTCTGCTCGGACCAAATGGGGCCGGGAAAACAACGACAGTGGAAACATTGGAAGGCTATCGTACACCAGATAAAGGAAGTGTACGCATATTGGGACTAGATCCCATTCGTCAGGCTCAGATGCTCAAGCCGCGTATTGGCGTGATGTTGCAGCAAGATGGTCTTTATCCAGCATTGACAGCACGTGAGGTTTTGAGCCTCTTTGCCGGCTATTATAAACGGCCACAACGCGTCGAGCCATTAATGGAGCGGGTCGGCCTTACGAGTGCAGCAAAAGTACGCTGCCGTAGGCTCTCTGGCGGACAAAAACGCCGTCTGGCTCTTGCTGTAGCACTGATCGGGAAGCCTGAACTGATCTTTATGGACGAGCCAACTGCA
>DASYAN010000190.1:0-6030 GCA_036501345.1 Ktedonobacteraceae bacterium | reverse complement strand
TCTGCTACTCCTGACAATCTCGCTGCCTGAAGCAGACTCTTGTGGCTAGCTATTTCACAGGTGGAAAAAATTGCAACTGTGCAATATATTTCACAGTTGTAGCAAAAGGTCGGCCAGGCAAGGATGCTTCAGCGAATGGTCATTGATATTATTGTTTGTCGAAATACTTTTCATCATCCGGACCATAAATTTTCGTGATACCAAGACATAATACCGGCAAAAGCGGCGCACTCTGCCAAGTAACTTTTCGTTACCACAGGCTGGTAACGTTTCCTACTCGTCAGGTACTCGGAAATGGCTGTTCCCATCAAATTTACGAAAAGTTATTTGGCAGGAACGATGCCGCTCCAGAAGCCATCTCGGCAAGCTATGCGAAAGGAATTATGTCAGAAATGGGACCTACGGTGCAATGGAACAGAAAAGTGGTTTAGGGGAAAACGGCAAAACAGGTATTTAACCCAATAATTTGGCTCAAGAGTAATCTCGGGGTGCATACGATTGCAACAGAATTTGAAGAGGAAGAGACTAAATATCTTTTTGTATGGGTCATTGATTCCAACTAATGAGGAGAGAGTGGGTCCAAAGTCGTCCTCTCAAGAGTGTTAGATCACGGTATCACTACTGAAACCAAATCTACAAGTCCAGCGTATTATGATTTCAAAAAGGTAATTATCCCACAATAAGATTAAAATAATGGGAGTCCCATATTTTTTATGATTGAAAAGATAAATACTCGAGAAATGGACTTACATTTGTATTTCCTGTAATGATTTTTTACATCCTTTGTATTTTTTGTGGTATTTTCTCTGCCTAAGCAGAGGCTTCCAGCGGTTGAGACTAGGCCCAGGGCGGACGTGCCATGCTCGGATCAGGTTGGACCGCAGGCATGGGAGTCTTGGTGACTTTGGCTTTGGACAACGCCGTGTGATCGGTGTTGGGTTTGGGAGGTACGATCTTTGGCTTGAGGATCTGCTCCGCCTTAGCTTGTTGGGCAAGGGCTTTGATCTGAGCCTCGCGTTGCAAGAGGATGGCGACCAGTCGGTCGCGCTGGGGATGAACCTCAATCTGGGGACCACTCCCTTTGTCTGAGCAGATCGGTTTGTCAGGGCTCTTCTCCTGACGATAGCACGGCTGCCGACAAAGCACGGTCCCTTGCGGCAACGGGATGAGTTGCTCAGGTGGGATCTCAGGTGCTTGGACAAGAAGACGGGTCGAAGGCCGAATAATGCCAAGGCGGCGCCCTTGGCGCACACATTCGACTATTGCATCCTGTCCTGCAGCGCTCAACTGAGGCAAGGCCTCAAAGAGTAAGGGCAATGAGACATCAAAGGGATCGACCTCAGCACGCAAAGCGACTTCCATGCGCAGAGCCTGCATCACTTGAGCGATGATGAGGCAAGCCCACACTTGTGCTAAAACCACCACCGATTTGCTGCTCCAAATCAGATGCAATCCCAGTTCCCGTTTTAAGGTCAAGAAGGCCAATTCGATATCCCACCTCCGAGCATAGAGCCGAGCAATTTCGCGGAGGGACAAGACGGTTGGATCGCAGACATTGGTGAAATACTGCCTCAATTGTCCTCCTTGTCGAAATTGAACCTGCCGCACCACATATTTGCCCTTGATATTCCAAGCTCCCAACCATACTAACCGATCAAAGGTTTCTCCGGCTTGATAATAGGTGTGCAGTACCACAACCGAGGTATGCTCTTTGACTCGTGAGATCCAACTGTAGCCGAGATCGGTTAGCTCATCAAACCACCGAAAGCTGAAATAGCCCAGATCTGCCAGGACCAGCGTCGTCCCGGTTTTGACCTTGGCCAGCATGCGATAGGCCTGCTTCATGCCGTTCTCCTTGGCAGAAGCCATGTATTCGATCGCACGCCATTGCTGTAACCGCACATCAAAAAGAGCGACCAGTTTGCCCGGCAACAACTGCACATCCCCCTTCTTGAAATGCCTGAGCATTGGCAAGCGTCTGCTCACTTGATCCAGGTGCATTTCATCGAGTACTACCACATCCTTGGCAAAAGGTGCCAAGGGGACATGCCGTTGGTGATAGGCTTGCAATGCTGGTTGAAGCCAGTGAGCGATGAGCTGACTGACTCGCTCAAATACCTGAGCTAACGGTTTCCATCCCTCTTGCTCGAGTCGTTTATAGACCGCTTGATCTCCTCTATCATAGCTTGGTTGCTTCCACCAGCCACCTGCTGCTACCAACCGCCAAATCGCTCGTTGGGATTTGAGACCTCGCAGCACAGCTATCAGGACTGCCATCCACAAGGTCACACTTGGCAGGTACATCGGACGGCCCGGCTTGCCTTGCTGTTCTGCTGCTGCTTCCTGATCTCGGGGATGCATCACGCCCCACATGACCGTCTGCAGGAAGCTTTCGATCTGCTTATGCACTCCACCACTTGCCTTTGAGGGCGAAAATACGCTATCATGACTCATGGGATAAGTCCTTTTCTTGCTCAATTGTTTTTCTTTTGCAAGAATTATCCCAGCTTTTTCCCTCTTTGCCAACCTCTTTCTCTATTAGTTGGAATCAATGGATGTGAGCACCGGGGCGTTGTGCGTTCTATTGTACCATATCCGCATCATAAGTAATTTTATTTGCCCATTCTTTTATTCTTAGCCATTCTTCGATAGCATCTAAATCTTGTTTAGAGACACTAGTAGTCTCCAACGCTCTGCGAGCGGCACGCCTAGAAGCTAAATAGGTCCGAAATTCTTCTGTTTTACTACTAATATCCCTCGTATATTCATCTCTTAACTCTTTTATACTTAGCATTGTTACAACTTCTGGTTGATATGAAGTTAATTCTTCAATTGACTCTATATTGTGATCTATTCTTTGAATATTCTCCCAAATTTTGTCACGCTTATCACTAAAGATATGCTCTGAATGACGATAGCTAGCCATTACAGTTCCACATTCCATGTCTTTTTCGTAAGCATTTTTAACTGTTTCAAAGGATTCGTTTGACAGGTTTTCTACAATGCTTTCCAACATTGCACTGTTTTCCAAAAACGCACTCTTTCCAAATTCAATTTTATCCCCTAATGTTTTTAAATCTCTAAAACATTGTTCTAAATCTTTTAGATCTTGCTCAATCTTCGGTATTGTTTTTTGTATATCAGTAAGTAATTTCTCCCTTTTTTCTATCTCTCTCTGTTTTTCTCTTACTATACGCTCAATCATACTTGGAACTCTTGGTGTTTCATTTCTGTGCTTACTATAGGATTTAACCTCATCAAATCCTTTTGGCATAATATCTCTCCTTTTCCCATAAATCCTTTAAAACTTTTTTATAAATTACTCAAAATGAGTAACTACTGCCAAGCATACTCAACAATTGTCCATATTCCAAGGGACAAAACGGCCATCTTGCATCCAAAAGCGGCCATCTTGATGGGACAGAGCGGACATCACCTTCACGGGCAAATCGTTGCCGCTTTGTTGCCCACAGAATCGCTGTGTGGTCTTGATGAGTATTGATGTAGAAATATGAAGGCAATAACAAAGCCTCAGATCGCTTTCTCATTGCAATCTGAGGCCATTGCTAATCTTCAAACTCTCCTAATTCTGCAATAATGCTTACTCTTGGTTTAAGGTCTGAACCATCAAACCATCGCTTATCATCGGAAACAATGCATTTGCCGAGCAACGGAGCATGCACAGCGGTCCTTACCTTCACCTTTTGCGTCAACCCTTCCATCTTCGTTTCTCGCACAACTGCCGCTACAGTGCCGCTATACTTGATGCTTACGAAGACTTTGTCTTTCTCTGCCCACGTCATGATGCATCCTTTGCCAGGTCCAGAGCGCTGGCAGATGATGATTCTCTCTGTCTCAAAGACTTCAGCAAGCTCCTTTAGCTCTGCAACATCTCCGTCCAGGCTGCAGCGCTTTGTCTCAAGCAATTCAACTAGCACATCACCGTGGCAGCGCTGCGGCGAGCACCAGCACCCCAGTGTTTTCCCTCTCAAGCTCTCTAATTGTCCCAGCAATTCAGGTTTGCTCAGAATATATTCCTTGTATTTTGCGATCACCTCCGCACGCGTGCCATCATGACCGATTTTGAAAGGATTTTCCCATATTGATGGCCTTCCGATATAGATGTGATAGGACTCTCTTTTGCAATGAACGACTTTCGTCATTGTGTCACCTCATTCGCATTGCACTCAAACAGGAATAACCAACATTTGTCACATCTCGTAGCCTCATTGACATCCCTGATCGTCAAACACTTAACCTTTAGCCCATCATCATCGTGGTATGTGAACCCCTGCAAGATCTCAGTCACAGCTTCCACTCCGTACTTGATCTGTGCACAGGCTATTCCCATCGTCTTATCTCGTCCATTATCACTGCCGAATATGCCAACAGGAAGAGCGTCTATTGCGGTGTCTTTGCCTCTGGGCTCTGGCAATATCATCTTGCTATTAGCTGCTTTTGCTCTTGCCTGATCTCTCAAATTGTCTCTGTCTTTTGCGCAATCAGCACAGAGCAATTCTTTCCTCACATCTCTTTCCAGCCAGTTGTAGACACCACGCCATTGTTTCACAAAGTCATAAAGCTGCAGCATCTCTCTAGCAAAAGTTTTCTTGCACCCATCACACTTACGATACGATGCTGTTTGATATTCCCCACCTTCAAAACAAGCCCAACACATACTTCACCTTCAAGCTGCGGAGCCCTGCGAAGACTCCGTATTGCTATACTACATCTCTACAGGGAACTGCATCCATCTTTGACCGTCTAGCTCCGGAGTTGGCACCTTGCGACCATTGAGAGCATTTTGCTTATAGAAAAAGCTTCGTCCACTATTTACACATTGATCCCTCAATGACCTTACCCAATCTTCTGACATTGGTCGCGCTCCATGACCGCTCTCAGCGCCTGTTATAATCCAGTCGAGCCCTCTGACCTCTGGGTATGTTTCGCAGTGTCCGCAGTCCTGCCACTCCCCATGTGGCCACTCACATTCCGGGCACCACTTCAGCCACTTGCGCAGGTCTAGCGGTCCAAGCAGTGGCTCTGCACTGACAAAGCGTATCTTGGCTGGGACTTGGCACAGCTTATCTATGCGCCATGTATAATCCTGGCTCTCTACTGATGTTCCTAACCAGATGTTTTTTGTCCAGGTTAACTCGTGTGCTATTAGTGCTACCCTGCTGGGCCTCTTAGTCAGGACCTGAAATGTATGCCATGATGCCTTATTCATCGTCTCGAAGACTTGCATGATGAAATCATCGGGGACATCCTTGTGGAAGAGGTCAGACATTGAATTAGTAAAGATGGTTGTGGGCTTCTTCCACTGCAATGGGATATTTAGTCTGTCCGGCCAGAGCTTTAGATCGAAGCCCTGCTCATACGGGTGTCCTGGTACACCTCTGAAGCGCTCAGCGAATGTTTCAGCATAACAGTGATCACATCCCTTGCTAACTTTTTCACATCCTGTAACTGGATTCCACGTTTTGTTCGTCCACTCTATATTTGATTTTCCTGGCATTTCCTCTATCCTTGTCTTCTACTGCCTAATACCGAAATAACCAAACGCTTTACTGATTTCTTCGCTACTATGTTGAGGAATGCTGGTGACTTGGCTGTGCCATGGTATCGAGGAATGGCACGAGCAATTATGATCTGAGCAATACGGGTCATGAGAAGAATGGAGACCGCTTAGACAAATGATGCTGTCTTGCGTAGACTGAATTGAGGATCCACTGAGGTTAAGCATCCTGGATTCCTTCCTGCCCCTGATGGACTAGATCAGGGGCTCTATCTTTATTGTACTTTTCATGTGACGCGCTACCCAAACAACGCCATACATGCTCACAAACATCGGGGCTCTTCTGCGATTTTGATGGATAGATGAGGTGATAGCGATGATACTGTTGACTCTTTTGACAGCAATGGTGATGAGCTTATCGCCACCTTGGCGCAAGAGCTCCACAACTCTGGCGAGGTTTGACGCGTTTGGGGTATTCTCTTCTCCCGGGGGAACGTCTCGACTTTGGCATA
>DASYAN010000189.1:0-10354 GCA_036501345.1 Ktedonobacteraceae bacterium | reverse complement strand
ATCTCGTCTAGCAGATCCCTACAATGGAGCAGTACAAGGTTCGCCTACCAGGAGAATAACAGCGGTAGTGACAAGCGAGCGAAAGGTCGCAGTAGTGATTTGTCCACATTGCGGAGTAGCAAATACGCAGGTAGCCCGCTTCTGTGCTAGCTGTAGCACTCCGCTGATTCCGTAAAAGTTAGGATGGTGTAGCAGTCGCTACAGGTGTGCCATTAGATGCAGTACCAGTTGCAGTGGCTGTAGGTGTTCCAGCGGCATTAACGGTCAGGGTCACTGTTACCGTCACGGCTGCACCACTCGACGGCATAATCACTACCGTTGCCTGATAGGCAGTTGTGCTGGCAGCTAATCCACTGGCATTAATGGCAAAGGTTAAGGTTGAACTATTCCCTGCTGTGCAGCTCCCCGACGACGGACTGACACTGAGCCAGGACTGCGATGGTTTTCCTACTGACCATTTTAAGGTGCCACCGCCCACGTTTGAAAGCTGGATTGTCTGGTTGGCTGGATTGCTTCCCGCCGTGGTTGAGAATGACAGGTTGGTAGTGCTCAGTTTCATTGCCGGGGCAGTCACGTTGATCGTCACAGGAATAGTGATCGGGCTATTGCTTAATGCCTGACCAGTCACAGCATCGGTTGCACTGACCTGAACACTCGTCTTGTATTGACCACTGGCAACTCCTGTTGCATTGACCGAAACATTGACTGTAGCATTCTGACCGCCAGCCAGATTTGTACCGGAGTTTGCAGAGAGTGAGACAAAAGTCGGTGCTCCTGATTGCAGTGCAGCCTTCCAATTCAGTGTGCCACTACTGGCAGTATTACTAATGGTTATTGGTTGTGTTGATGTTCCGGTTGTACTATTAAAGGTCAGTGACGATGGCGTGGCTGCCAGAACAGCGCCCGACTGTTTCGCTAATGTTACCTTGACTGCCTGTGAACTTCCAGCAATGATGACGCCATCACTTACTCCAGATAGTGAGATTGACCCGTTATACAGACCAGCCTTGAGAGATGCTGAAGTTATCCCTACGGTAAAGGTTGCACTTTGCCCAGATTCGATCACAGCAGAAGCAGGAGAAACTGTCAGCCAACCGGAACTAGAAGCTATCGTTGGTGTCACCGTCACACTACCGAAACAGGTACCTGCAACACTTACATGGAATGTCTGTACGGCTGGATTGCTCCCGGCCAGGGCAGAAAATTGCAGTGCTGATGTCGATGGTGCTTGCAACGTACAGGCAGGACCCACATTCAGTGTAATAGCTACTCGTTGCAGTGGGCCAATCCTCTGTCCTGTAATACTATCTACTGCAGTAATCACCACCGTGCCATAATAGGTACCAACAGACAAACCTTGACTATTCGTAGCAACACTAAGTGTGGTCGATTGATAGGCAGTCAGGCTACCCGAGGCAGGCAAGACAGAGAGCCATGCTCCTCCCTCTTCAGTCATTGCATTTGCATACCATAAGAGACTTCTAACACCAGAATTGGTCAAGCTAACAGTTTGTGCGGGTGGGCTCTGTATCCCTATAGCTGTACCAAAGGCAAGTGATGAGGAGCCCACAGATAGCACAGGAGTACCTGGCTGCCCCAGAGTAAAAGAGACCAATAGCTTTTGTGTACCAGCAGACGAAGTGAAGGTGAGTCCACCGTTATATGATCCCGGTGCCAATCCACCAGGATGAACGCCAACAGAGAGTGAGCCCGGCGTTGTACCACTCCAGCTTCCTACGGTCAGCCAATTTGCGTTGCTACTGACATTCCAGCTTAACGGAGCGGGACAGCTAAGTGAGCTCGTCAAGCCGACTGTTTTGGCAGGCGGGTCCGATTGCATATAGTCAGCGGTGAAGGATAGCATACCCGATGAGAACATTAAATCGCAATACGGTGTAACTGTCACTGTGACATTAATGGTCTGTGAATTATGCAGTACTGTACCAGATCCCCGAGTGCTAATGTTAATGCTGCCACTATATGTGCCCGGTAACAATGCGCTAGTATCGGTAGACGCTGTGACCTGCGTATTATTCCCAGGTTGAAGAATCCCACCGGGTTGCGAAAGCGAGAGCCAGGGAACATCGCTTGAGGCAATCCAGTTCAATGGTTGCACGCCGGGATCGCTAACAGTCACGACCTGCGGTGCTGGCCCAAAGCCTCCATCATTGCCAGTAAAAGCGAGAACAGGCGGTGTCACTTGTAGGACCGCATCATTCTGTGGGTCTAATTGTGTCACCTGCGTGTTCACATCAAGTGGTACATTTCCAACATTAGATGTAAAAAGCAAATGGGCATTATATGATCCCGGCTGCAGGCCAGCACGATCCACTGCAATAATTACTTTACTTTGTGTTCCGCTATAAAAGGTTCCGCTTTGAGGAGTCATCATCAGCCAAGATTCTGTGCTACTGCCCTGCCAGGAAATCTGTCCACTCCCCAGGTTGGTCAACGAAATCGTCTGTTCACTATTTGTTGCCTGATCACCCGATCCTAGGTTGAGATTATCTATGGACAATTGCAAATGAGAAGGCCGCAGAGCAACCTCGTCGTCGCCCGAGACCATAATGGGAAAGGAAGTAATTTTATGTGTAAGAGCATCTTCTGCATTAATTGTGTGAGAGCCACTTCCCCAGTTCGCTTGTACCTGCACAGTATCTGTGAAGTTTCCCTCAACATCGCTCTGCGTGATCGAAGCACCAGCAGTATCCAAAATAGGAATTGAAGCATCACGGGTCAATCCAACAGGTCCCTTAGGAGAAAAGTCTGCGCCTCGTAAGGACACCATTGCTCCAATAGTTGCTTCTTGCGGAGTCACCTCCAATGAAAGAGGCCCATGTGGTACGGAGATAGATGATCGTCCGATCGCGCCAGTAACTCCAAAAGCTCCGACAAGGACAAGCACCACAATCATACATAGCCAGAAAATAGCCTTTGGGGAGCGGCGATAAAGCTCTGGCTGATCAGCCAAAGAAACGTACTGAACTACTGGTGAGATCATGGGACGAGGCGGATATGAAACAGGCGTCCGATTGGGTGGAGGCTCAACTACCTTTTGCCAAGTAGTCATTTGCCGATCAGGATACGGCTCCGTCTCATCATCATCCTCAAGGATGGTGGTCTGCATGCCATCTTCTGTCAACGGGATTGAGAGGGGAATCAGATTACGCCGAGCTTGCAACCAAGTCCGAGTGCCTGTTGCCTGAAATACAAATTTGCTGCTCTTGGAGAGCGAAAAGAGCAGCGTCCTAAAGAAAGCAAAATGACGTGATAGCGAATGTGACTTGATAACGACCGCATTATCGTCGTCTTTCACTTTCTCAACTGTAGGGGGTGTTGCAGTAGGCAAGATTACCTCCTCACCACACTGATTACAGCGCATTATTGTATCTGGCAATGGGCAGTCACAACTCAAACAATGCATGATTGCAGGCTTCCCCTCACCTGGCTAGCAGTAAATGAATGGATTCCTCAATATAACAGTACAAGTCAAGTGTACGGTAGAACCGCATCACTGTCAACTCTAATCTTAACAGAATACTCAATGACAAAGCTTTTTTCTAGGGTAAAAAAGGGACAATTTTCACTTTTCCGATGTCACTCTTGACGAAACTCCTTCTCTACTATAGACTTCGACACAGACAAAATAATGTAGTAGCCTTTAAGTCCTAAAAATAGGTAAGCATAGATTGTTCAATTAGCCTTTATTTGTCACTATTCAATTGGTTGCGTGCCGCTGACGGAGAGCTGGTATGGATGATCGCATTGGAACACAACTCGGTAATTATCGCTTGCTTCAACTGCTGGGGCAGGGAGGCTTCGCTGATGTCTACCTGAGTGAACATATTCACTTACATACTCAGGCTGCAATCAAAGTGCTCCAACTCAGGCTCATAGAAAATAACGTGCAAAGTTTTCTGAATGAGGCACGTACCATTGCTCATCTGGTCCATCCCTATATCATTCGCGTACTGGATTTTGGGGTACAGGATGACATCCCTTTCCTTGTGATGGATTATGCCCCCAAAGGGACATTCCGGCAGCGTTTCTTGAATGGCCATGGCCAGCGGCTACCAGCAACACCACTTTTCCCATATATAAAGCAGACCGCAGCGGCCTTACAGTATGCCCATGATAAAAAGTTGGTCCATCGCGATGTAAAACCTGAAAATATGCTGCTAGGGCCCAATGACGAAGTATTGCTGAGCGATTTTGGCTTTGCCTTGATCCAGAGTTCAACTTCGCGTTCATCAATGGAGGCTGCAGGAACCGCTGCATATATGGCCCCGGAACAATTGCAGGGCAAGCCACGTCCGGCCAGCGACCAGTATGCGCTTGGCATTATTGCCTATGAGTGGCTAACTGGCAGTTGTCCTTTTCAGGGCACTTTCTTTGAAATTGCCAGCCAACATATGCTGGCTGATCCCTCATCTCTACGCGAAAAGGTTCCTTCTCTCTCGCCCGAGATTGAAAGTGTTGTGATGATTGCCCTGGCGAAAGACCCGGATCAGCGTTTCCCTACTGTACGAGACTTCGCGATAGCATTAGAGCGTGCTTGCCTAGCAGCTAAAACGGTAAGTTTAGATGAGCCTCTCGTGCCACCACCATTTCTGAGTGAACCATACAAGCCTCTCGTAACCAATATTTCATCTCAACAGCCATCAGCGACCTTTCCGCCACTAATTGCCGGAGAAAAAAATCTTACTAGAGATGATGGCCAATATCCTTTTAAGCCACTTGCTTCTGCTGTATTTCAATCGTTTCAGGCACCCACCATCACTGCACATGGAGGCACAAAGATAAAATCGTCATCACTCAATAACCAGACCTCGCAGTCCAGTCAGACCCATTTGGAGCCACCCCAAGCTGGTCAGGCTAGACTGGACCCAATCAGAAGATCGGCCGATTGGCCTAGCAACGCCATGCCTTTATCAGAATTAGGTACCCAGGTGCAACTCCAACCCTCTCAGGCTAATGCTGATATGCACAATTTCTCACAGTCAGGAATACGGCCACTCTCAGCAGAACAGCTATCTCAATCGAGTCAACAATCGTTCTCGCAGCAGAGGAATTCGCTCTCAGGTATCCGTCCTTTGCCAGCAGATCCAAATCCACCGTCAGCTTCTCAAGGGCAGCATCTCTCTCAATCTAGATTCTCTTGGCCTGCAGCAGAACAGCTATCTCAATCGAGTCAACAATCATTCTCGCAGCAGAGAAATTCGCTCTCGGGTATCCGTTCTCTGTCTCCTGAGCAATTTTCCCAGTCGGGCCAGAACTCACCCTCATCGCCGAAGGGACCAGCAACCATGATGAACAACTTGCAACCCTCCTTACCACAGAATGATCGTCAGCAATTGATGCAATCGCAGTGGGAGCAAAGGTCAGATTTCTCGTCGAATGGAGCTCAATTGAGACCAGCGAGCAAACAGCAGTCCTCTCCTCAGGCAAAGCTAGGGACAGAGTTTAAAGATGATTTGCAGATATATCGCAGGAATGGGACACCTACAAGCATGATCATTTTTGTGGTAGTCCTGGCAATTTTCATTATTGGTGGTGGGGCAGGACTCATCTACTGGTCTAGCAACCAGCCTAGCACAGTCCAGGGGACAAATAGCAATGAACAATCTCAGGACCAAGCGAATCTCACCGCTACAGCATCGGCTTCCCTTAGTGCAACTGCGGCAGCCAATGCAACGGGTACGGCTCTAGCCAATATAAATCCTTATGCTATTGGTCCAAGCACACTAATGATGGACGATCCGCTGAGTAGTAACAATCAAACAACTCAATGGCAGGAAAATCCTCAGGGTGGTTGTCAGTTTACCAACGGTAGTTATCATGCGTCAGCAGCACCAAATCTTCTTACCACTTGCTTTGCTATGGGTACTACCAGTTATACCAACTTTACCTATGAGATCCAGATGATATTTGTAAAAAGCGCACCTAACCATACCAGCGGTGGTATTCTCTTCCGTGGGAACAACGATCAGCACCAATTCTATCTTTTTGAAGTTTATGCCAGTGGCCGCTATCTGTTCCAGAAATGTAATAACGATGCTAATTGTACTGTCCTGGCTGGTTCCACAGTTAATCCGCCTTCGCCTGCATATCACCCCGGTCAGGCCAATACGCTGGCTGTTGTGGCAAAACAGAACACCTTTACCCTTTATATCAATCAGCAACCGGTAGCGAGCCAGCAAACCGACAACAGTAGCCCATATACCCAGGGGATGATCGGCGTTCTGGCACGTGGAGGCTTGCTACCAAACAACCCCACAGAGGTTGCTTATAGCAACATCAGGGTGTGGCAATAGGCTTTTGCCTGTCCCACTCCAGCAGACGCGATAAATGACTCTGCTAAGAGTGTCTATGATAAAAGAGCGGTACTGACGTATTGTCTAGCTATTCGTACCTATCTGGAAATGAAGAGCCAGGAAAACTAGATTGACCCACTACCTCTACTTTTAGCACCGGTATGGAAGAGAGTACTTTCGTTTTATCCACGTTTCTGACGCAAAGCTAGTGGTAAGCTCTTCAAGATCCCACTCAATGCTATACTGTACAGAAATGGCTATCCATAGTACCATATAGATAGCGAATGGCTTAGTTTGGCGAAACGACGGCTCTTGATGCCGACGTTTTCATAACGCTACCTTTAAAATGATGGATAAAGATAGGCATGTACAAGTAGAGAAAATGGATCTGTGGGCTGGCCTCAACGGCGATGGGTTTTCATCGGCAACAGAGAGGCAGAGTGGCGTGCCTCGCGGTAAACGCCGCCTTACTGAACGTGCCATCCGTTTCTTACTACGTGACTGGCTGCTCCAGCACTACGCCGCAGCCTATTGCCGCTCTCTCGCTGCAACACGTATCTTCCGGCGCTGCTATTGGATTGATGCACTTGGTAGCGATGGTAGATCATTGGTTACTGCTGCTAATTCTGCAAGCATTCCAGTACCATCCAGTGGCAAAGGACGTAAAAAAGGGACCATTCAACAGGTTCCTCCCGCACTCGAGCCCATCGTCACACTCTCGAGGGCATTGATGCAGGAAAGCAAGCCAATTACCCTGTACGGACTGCTCCTGATAGCTGATGGCAACAAGCGTAAAGAGACTCCGCAGGCTATCCATGATAGTAATGCCCCAAATCGCCAGATCCACGCTACCTGGCGGGAAGCAGCTCCATCCCTGCTCAGCGAGACCGGACAATCCCCGGCTATTTTTCTGCTTAACCCACTTGGCCCAACGCTGTTCTCTGCCGACGATCTAGCGCCGCTCTATCAGCGTGCCGTTCCTACCGAACTCTGCCTTCTCATCTCCCACAAGCAGATTGCCGATTGCCTACTAGCCGCCCCAACCATCCCTGCTCAAGCTACAGCCTTGAATGCATTGCTGCGCACCGATCGCTGGAAAACACTTTCTACGAAACCCGAGGAGCAGGAGCAAACCATTAGCGGTTTCACTGATCTCTTGATTGCCTCGCTACAGCGTCACTTTCAACTTCCCATCCAGCCCATTACTTTTCCCATTCTAATTGGTCCCGCTACCGTAGAGCCTGCGCCATATACGCTGCTTTTTGCCACACGCCGACAGGATAGCCTGAACTGTATGAACGATGCGGTATGCCTATATCGCCAGCGAATTGAACAAGAGAGCTATCGTGGAGTGCTGGGCGCGGAATGGTTTATATCTCAACAACAGGCCCGGCAAGAGAAAGCACGGCAGCAGCTCTACCAGTGCATATGTCAGCAGGGGCAAGTTCAGCGCACTCGCCGCTGGCCTGATCTACGCCAGCACCTCCTGCTGGCTCAATTCGGACAATTCACAGTTCACGACTATGATACAAGCATTCAACTGTTACTGCGAAATGGAGAGGTCCGATGTACTTGGCGACAACCTCCCATCTCATCTGAGGAAGAGCGTACACCGGGAAATGATGACACCCTGGTATGGCAGCAATAATAGGCGCGAGTAAAGTAAGGAGACATTGCCAGGGGGAAATGTTGAGCATGGGGACACTCAACATTTTGGCAATGTCTCCTAGTAATAGTGTACGTTAAAAAACTAGCTTTGTTAGTCTGATACTACCACAAAATGTTTAAAAATTTGATTATGCATACTAAATCGTTAATGCAAGCAAGCGACTTTGGAAGAGGCTATCACAAGCTTTGACTTAGAGCGTATAATTGAGGAAATACAGCGTCTATATTGTCAAAATACCTCGAAGAAGAGGATAGGACATGCCACGAAAACAAAAAAATGATCACCACATTGACGATCTGCAAACGAGTGCCCAGCAATTTGCTCACAGGCTCGAACACGAGGCCACGACACCCCGGCTGACCACAACGGAGCCAGCGCGTGACGAATTGCTCGATCCGAGACGGATGCGACCCACTGCGATTATGCCATCATTTGAACATGGAGAAAAGTATCACGAAGCGGGCAAGCGAGACGTGGAACTCTATATCCGTACCTACAATACTCTGCTACGAAGTTCGGGAGAGATTAGTTTGAAGGCCTTGGTACAAGCTCATTACAATATCGATTCCAGCTTGCACTCCGATGCCCGCAAGCCTTACCCAGACATGTCTGCATTCATCTATAGCGTACTACGCCTGCCCACTGAGATTAATCAGTGCGATCTTGTTCTGCTGGGCCAATCAGAAGAGGTCTTCCTGCAGCAGGGCTTCCATGTGGACCGCTGGCAAGCCGTCACCGCCTCAGCCAGACGCCGTAAATGGTTCTATGATGGAAAAGAGACACTGGCCGTCTACGTTACTAGCGTCAGTGATACCGACGATATTGTACCTGTCCTAGTCGCGTTCCAGATCGAATGGAACAAAATCTTTTACCTGCTCAACCAGGATGCTACCACTATGCAATTACTGGAAACGCAGGTAGAGCGCAATTCTCCGGTTTTCGCCGAGATTAGCAAGGTATTGTGCCAGCGTCTACATATTGCTCCAGATGATTGGCGACGCTTGGAAGTCATCTGGGGAAACCACTTATGGGAGAAGTTGCGCGAAATTGGCAAGCAACGTAAGAGTTTTAATTTGCGTATGCTCGGTGGTTCCCATGTGGGCTATGTCAAAGCTACACGCAAGTGGTGGAATCCCGTTAATAACCTGCTCAACACGTTAGGCAAGGCCGATCGCCCTGTCTACTTTGTCTCCAGCAACACACACAGTCTGGTCAACTTGCTCTCCGGTTTCATGATTAAACATGAAAATGAACTGATAGAGTTCGCCTTGGATGGTCCCGATCCATACCTAGCAGCCGAGTGCCGTAAGTTACAACAGGGCTTGGTGCCTAGCAACTGGCAGAATTTTCTTTACTTCGCAGCACGAGAATGGACGCGTACGCCCGCTGGAAAAGAGGCTGCACGTACACGTATTCAGGAGGCACAGGAACGTGGTATCTGGCATGTCGGAGCACGCTATGAGCTGGAGATCGATGCCCAGGTCTTCGAACTGGCAAAACTGGCTCCCTCCGAGATCGACCCGCGCTGTAGCATGCCTGACTTGGACCTGCTGACAAAAAGTGATGCCATCATTCTCAACATCGATTACCCATTGGGCATGGCGGCCTATCGTATGTTGCGCGAAATCATGGAAAACCAGTCACAAATTCGTGGCATCTATATCCTGGGCAAAGCTGCCACACTCAACGGGAGTATTGGCGACGTGATGATCTCTAACGCGGTCATGGATGAGCACAGCCTGAATACCTACTGGCTAGATAACGCCTTCCGAGCACAGGATATCCAGCCATACCTCATCTATGGCTCGGTCCTGGACAACCAGAAAGCGGTCTCCGCTAAAGGCACATACCTGCAGAATCGTCAGTACCTGGATTTCTATTACCAAGCCAACTATACCGCCGTCGAGATGGAAAGCGGTCCCTATCTCAACGCCATCTACGAGGACCAATACTTGACGCGCTATCCTGGTGGGGAGAACATCAACTTCATGCGCTTACCCTATGAAGTGGGTATTCTGCACTATGCCTCGGATACGCCCTACACGCGTGGCAAAAACCTGGGAGCTGGCAGCCTCTCCTACTTCGGTATGGACTCGACCTATACCAGTAGTGTTGCCATTGTACGCCGTATCCTTGAACGCGAAATCTGTTCCCTGCGTGAGCGCCTAACTCATCCTTTGGAAGATGGATCAGAGCAGGCACAGAGCATAACTACCCAGGTATCTGGGTAGTTGCTAGGCCCAAAGTGTAAATCCCAACATTAAACTAGTCGCTTTTACAACAATTATCCTGGTGGGTAAGCTATCTCCGAATGGTTTGCCCACCAGGATAATTGCTGTGATTTTCGCCCGTCATTCTTGCTTTAGCACGT
>DASYAN010000188.1:0-7017 GCA_036501345.1 Ktedonobacteraceae bacterium | reverse complement strand
ATGGCCATGATGATGCCCACTCTGATCGAAGAACAAGCACCCGTTCCATCACCGCCCTTTCAGCGAGGACAAGCCCGACTCAGCCGTGCATTGCATATCGATGCACTGACTCTGGTCACAATGTTGCATTTGCTTGCCCTGTGTCGTTTGGCCCATCGTCGTTGTCCTCCTCCATTACCAGCAGGCAAGGGAGGAAGACCACGCAGCTACAGCGAAGAGAGCTTGCTGCTCATCAGTCTCTTGCGAACCTTGTGGCGCTTATCGTACCAGGACATGCATGATTGGCTCAAGAGTTGGCCTGCTTTAGCCCTGGCCTGTGGCTTGCCTCTGGATAAAGAGGGACGGCCTCTCATTGTGAGTCCATCCCAGCATTGCAAACGTCGCCATGCTGCCGGTGCCCCTGTGCATGAGTCTCTGTTTGTGCTGGTTGTTCTGCAAGCTCTGCGACGGCGACTCATCAGAGCCCGTGATCTGATCATTGACAGTGCTCCCATTCTGGCTTGGAGACGGCGTGACCCTGATGCTGCCTACGGACACGCTCCCGCCCACCATCCCCTCCCCCTTTTGCGAGGCTTCCGGGTGCACACGCTCATCTGTCGTGGTTCTGGCTTACCTCTTCTCTTTCTGCTTTCTCCTGCCAACCCACATGATGCCCCCTTTGCACAACGCTTGTTGGCATGGGCCATGCGCCTCTATCAGATCCGCCCTCGCGTCGTCCGTCTGGACGCGGCTTATTGGGGCTTGCGTCTGATTGCCTGGATTCATAGCGTGCTTGGAGCTGTCGCCGTCGTCGCTTGGAATCCCAAGTAGCTGATGCGGAAGTATCTTGGGTAGTTGCCATTCTCAGGCTGGGGAATAAATATCTCTTGATACAGTTCTTGAAACCTTCATAACAAGCTTTACAATATGGTGTACATCCTGTCTCTTGAGTCTCAGTATCCGTGGGGTGAGGCAGCAATGGTGCAGGTGTGTCTGTTACTCGGGAAATATTCCGTAGGCTCCTTTGACTACCTTCTAGTGTTGTTCGTTCTGATGATCGCGAAATTCTTGAATCTCCAGATGTTCCACTCATGTAATCACCTCCTTATTCGATCATAGATTTCTCTTTGTTACTTTTTACTATATTTTGCTTTAATATATCATTAATGCTTTTATCCTTTCTCATATCATAACAGCATTTCTTAACTCAAAAGGCCCCTTCATTGATAGTCTTCTCTAAGGACGTTTCGTAGCTCTCAAAAAGCTCTGCTGCTTGAGTTTTCTTCTCGATTCAGAGAGTGAGAACCAAACACTCTCTCAGCTCAAATCAACAGTCATTAAGTAATTTAGGAGCACGGAATGTTATTAGTATCCCATGACGATGCTCTTCTTGCGGAAGAAGCGCGTGGCGACCAGAACCAAACACTATCTCAGAAAGTGCCGATTTCATCGGGGTCAAACACTTTCTAGAGCTCACACTAACAGGTACAAAGTGATATAGATGCATAGAATGTTTTGAATGCTCCATCACCATGGTCTTCTTGCGGAAGAACCGCATGGCGGCGGGAGTAAAACACTATCTCAGTATAGCCAATGCAAGAGAGATTTTCTAGGAGAAAAGAGGGACAACTTTTCCAATGGAGGAAACCACTTCAGCTCACAACTGTATGGATTACCCACCTCGTAACCTCGTCAAGGTCATGACATCGTAGCTTTAGCGAATGGCTTGAACAGCGGTGTGTTTGACTCTTTCGGGGCTACGATGTGGTGACACTAGCAGGGTCACGATGTTCGTAATCCATACACACAACAGCTCTGTTTATCTGGGTTAGGAAACGCCCTCTGTGTTTCCATTGCGTGATAATCCCTTCTTAGGATTACCCAAGGTGGTATACTGTGTGTATGGTCCACTCCGGGCAACCTTGGTGTGATCTAAGTTGAGTGGCGAAAATTTGGCGATGGACGCCACTCAACGACCGACAATATGTAACAATAATGTGAAAAGCGATACCGCTAAAGCTGCAAATGCTATAATTTCCTCCTATTTTCTAGTGCAAGAGCTATTGCTGCCAATAAATCAATGACAAACACTACTCCCGCAATAATACCAAAAACAGGCCATATGAGATGATAGTATGCTAGGACCATGACGATGATAGACATCAATAGCCCTAAGATCAGTATTGGCATTTCACCCTCCTACTGGCTCCCAATCTCGATCGATTGGGATACCAAGTTGCGCTGCTATCCCTCGAGCATCACTCAGTGTCACTGATATCATTGCTTTCACTTGTACTATGTCCTGTCCTATATTGTTCTGTCCTATGGCTCGAACTGACATAGAGAGCTCAAGACCATTATAGGTAGCAGCCCCTATCTGGTTTGTCATCAAAGCCTCTTCGAATGTCATGTAACTCCTTTTCCTTTCATTTGATGTTCAGCCATGATGCCACAAAATGCTCCTTTCCCTATTCAACGTTTTGCTGCTTATCGGAGCGTCGTTGCTCCCTCTGGCTACTTCTTCGTCTCGTCGATCCAACCACAATCCGTTGGTACACCACGCTGCTGGAGAGTCTCTACAGCCTCCCGTGCATTGAGGCATACTCCTGTGACATGCCCTACACCTTTGGTATGTTCATGAACATCAAAGGCGTTTTTGCCATTCGGGGTTACCCCGTTGAAATTTACAACTGCTTCATGCTCACCATTTGCGTAGACTGCTTTGCCGCCTTTGATTGCCTTTCCAAGGTCCATAAAAATACTCCTTTCCTATACTTCAACTCTATGTAATTCCCTTGCCTTGCCTCTAGGTGTTGTCCTTGCGTATGATCCGAACCTTTCATCTGGGACATGTCAACCAGTTTGAGCATTGTAGGCTTCTTCCCCTTTCCTGGGCCTACCAGTGCTGTGTAAAGTGCTCCGAAAAGAAGAGAGGGTAATTGTACAAGCAAGGTTCTATCCCCCTACAGAACACGGTACCGCTGCAGCAATTATCGGTCAGGACAAACAATGGCACTTTCAGTCGCGAAATTAGCACGCTTTTGTATAATCGTGAGGATCTGGAGAAGGTAGTGATTAAAAAGAAGAGTCCCTCGGCACCGAGAATACCATAGCATAGCCTGTCTCGACTCCGAGCATCATTACTCTTCTAGAAAAAGGAACTGCTCTTTTTGGACTGGAAAATTTCTTGTAAGTTGGGTAGAATTGAGAGTAGTACTCGTTTTGTTTGATTAAAAAATATATTCTATGAAAGTGAGATAAGTTATGTCACCTAGAGATCGAAAAACACAACCATTATCATCGCCAGAAACGGAAGAAACAAATCACTCCAATAGTTTCCAGAGATTTGTAAAAGACCATATGAGACATACGTTTATACACGATCCTCAACAGGAAGCAACATCTTTCCCCGACCCAGCGCTTGATAATTCTAGGCAAGTCAAGCATGAGGAACAACAGACAGCGATGGATAAAGCTTTGCAAACACACGAAGCACGAGAGCTAGCTATATTGTATGACCTTTACGATTTAAAAGAGCATAGCAGAATAAAGTGTGGTGATCAAACTTTCACGGTAAGGGAATTATTAGATGATGGTTGGACTGTTGATCAGATAGTAAAGCAAAGATATATTTAATTACAATAGCAGTGTGTTCTCTTTTAAAGTGGGAGAAGCAGAAGGCAAAAAGGAGAGACTCCACAAATTTACTATGAAGTCTCGACTTACTTCTATCCATAGAAGTAAGTCGAATTGATTTCTTTGCATATATCGTGTACGCTATGCTGTAAATCCCCCAATGAAACTGGTGAAGGAGTACCATTATCTTGGTGGCTTTTAGCTTGCTTTGTTTTCTACTCTTCGCGCTTGAAAGGCGAAACGAGCTATCTTGCTCCCTCAAAAAGCATCTCTGTGTTGACCAGGATAATTATACTGCTCCCACCGGTTTCATTGGGGGATTTACAAGCAATCACTACGTTATCTCGTGGCTACAGGTATCTTGAAGTCGCTTCTAGAGGGAGTGCAAATTGCTTAAACAGAACCTTTAACCTATGCCAGAACTATCTAGCCTTGCGACAAGCTGTATGGTAAGCTACTCATAATCACGTTGCTGAAGTGAGAGTTCGCCAGCAGAGAGGGAGAGGAAGGCACGCAAACAGTGGATGAGAAGGTCCTGCAGTTTCTTGAGGACTGGAGGAAGGCTACGCACAGTGGCAGTGAATAGCCATCGCTATTCGATGAGTCCAACGAATAGTCCAAAGGTCCCTGCCTACACCAAACCCTTGAATGGCAATATCTAATGAGCTATACTGTATGCAATGGCAGACATATAACTCGAAAGGCAGTATACTATGAACAATCAAGCTAACGCCGAATCCGACCAGACTAACATATCACCAGATGAACTCAGGGAGATAATTGAATTGGTCGCTGAACTTGCAGTCAAAAACCCTGATGTTGAACGGCAGTTAGAAGAATCGTTGAGGCATCAGATGCTGCTATTTGGATTTCCTGCTGATTATCCAAATTCCCTGGAGAAGGAATCAATGGCCCGCGAGGATCTCATGTACGCACTGACTCGTGAGCGCGTGCGGCAACGAGTTAGCCAGGCAGAGCTTGCAGCACGTATGGAGACCAAACAGCCAGCAGTGGTTCTCATAGAGCGTGGACAGCGCGATCCTCGCCTCTCGACTATCCACCGCTACGCAGCTAGCTTGGGCAAGCGAATTGCGTGGCACCTTGTTGATAATGAGCTTGTAACGGAAAAGCAGTCCACAGTCAACATAAGCTAGTCGCTGATAATCAGAGATCACCACTGATTATCAGGGGGACTCCCATGACACACTGATACTGACCTTGACCCACTTTTGGGGGGTTGGAGAAGAGAAACCTGCTACATTCTACGAAGGAGAGTCACCTAGCAAAACAGCAACCAAGTTCTATCAAGGAATTACGGGTTCGTACGGTATGTAGATTATTACGGCTATCCTCTTATTACTGCTAGAAACGCATCCAAAAATCGTAGAAGAGCTTCTTGATCATAACGAGATTTCCATGGCGCTCGACATCTCTTCAACTTTTCACTCAAACATTACGATAAAGTGCTATGACACATCTCAACACCATTCTTGCTCCTCAAGATCTTTCGTTGCTGTCATCGTTGATGTCAAGCAAGAGAAAAAACACCATCAAAAGTGTGAGGCAAATCATGTCAATGCCCGGCTGAAGCGGCTTCTGAAAGCTCGTTGGCGATTTTGGAAATCCCTCTGACTATCAAATCCAATAAAAACAAACTCGCTTGTGAAGCGGGCTTAGAAGGAGCCGGTGGTCGGAATCGAACCGACGGCCAACGGTTTACAAAACCGTTTAGTCCACAAACGCGCTTTTCACCTACTTTGACATCTTTTAATCCATTCAAGAATAACGGTTCATTACAGTCCCACTATAGCACTATAATTCTATCTCTGCAATACCTCACGATGCTATCGATACGGGCCGGCCAGGACGACGTCGTCCAAGTTCCCTCGCTCTTTCAATATATCGCCTTCTTGTCCTGGCGGGGAAGTCCTTATGGTGGATGATATCTTGTGCTGACTTGAGTCCACAGAGATAGGCCCCTAGCAGACACTGAGAGCCGATTTTAGAGCGGTGTCTCTGCTTCTCCATATCAGTAATCCCTTGCGGTAGTTGGCGAGGCTTGGCAAGATTGCTAGCCTTCATACTGAGAACAGGGATAGGCAACACGCTATCATGAGTACCGCAGATCACCAGATCCGGCAAGTGCTTTGCAATGTGGTAGCGCAGCTGGTAGAAGTCAAATGAGTTGGTCACGATGATAGCAGTGTGCATCCTGCCATGCATAACGAGAGAGTAGGCACGTCCACCTATATGGGCTATTTCAGATATCCCATAGTTGTCACGACGTGCTAGAAGCAATCTGAAGACATCTAACTCGTTCATACGTGCCTACTCTCTTTACTAATTAACGACGTCCATAGTACCGATCATTGCTATCATCATCTTTGGGCATTGCCCTACCTGACATCTCAGTCAAGAGTCCATCATTCATGCTGTGGGCATGTTGTGATATGCGGGCTTGAGACTCAGAACTATTGATAGCTGTTCCGAGTTCCTTCATTGTGAACTCGAGATGCTTCCTTTTCACCTCGACCCGAGCAAGGGCTACTGCGTGGTCATAATCCCTATCAGCTTGACGAAGTTTACTCTGTAGCTCCATATCACGGTGCTTTTCTTTTAGCTCAGGATCAAGAAAAAAGATCAAGGCTACTCCAACCATGTGGAATACTGGTGTGGCAGGACTGATAAACGCCCACGCAGCTAGAAAACCCGTATGGGTCGAGTCGAATACCAGGATGATATTCATGGTTGCAATGATCAACTCTGCCGCGAATACAATCCAGCTTGCTAGCATCTGTCCGCCCGGCGCAAACACGGCACTCTTGCCGAGCAAAAGGTAACCGATTGCTGCGAATGATGTAAACGCGCCGAGATAGCAGAATAACAGTAGCGTTGGATCTTTGCTAAACACCTTCTGCATCTCTTGGATATACATAATATCCGAGAATGCGGCGACACTAAGTACTATTCCGACAGCCAGTATCTTTGCAAAGCCCCTTGTGGCTTTAAGGCTAGCAGACTCTTCAATCATTTTCATTGTGTGACCTCTCCATTTCAATCTGTGACCGCAAAGAATAATTAGAGCTAAACCATTTTTAAAATGGGCTTAATCGCGCTTGACGGGCTACAGAACGGACATAAAAGATGCATAGATCTGTGGCCACATCGTTTGAATTAAGCCCACGTAAAAGCGATTTAATCCCCTAAACGAGTGGTCGGTTTAGGACCCGATTGTCCACCCTTTGGAGGCTTGCCTAAATTGTTGATACGGGCTCTTTCCTCCCTGTAATATCTCGCCGCGGCGCGTGTCACAATTGGAGAGGTCACACCGATGAGTTGCTTCATTAATTTAAACGTGAACTCATCGTTTCGATTGAATGCTGCCTCAGCTTGGTCTTTGAA
>DASYAN010000187.1:0-9078 GCA_036501345.1 Ktedonobacteraceae bacterium | reverse complement strand
CTCCACATGGGAAAATGGTCCGTTTTTCGAGAGCAAAAACGAACAGGTTCTCTTTGTTCCTAGGCAAAGCTTCACGTCTCGAAAGAGGTAAAGAACACAAGGCATTCTCGCAAGAACGTGCTACAATAGTGTCCAAGAGAGTAAGGATCGAAGGAGGAACCGATGCACGTTATTCATTGGAAAGACCGTATCCTGCCACAAGAGAATGAGCTGCGCCTGCGCATGCAACAAGAAGGGCTTTCACCTTACACCTGGTCGAATGGCCCCAGGTACTCTTACGAGGTTCATACACACAACTATCAGAAGGTGCTCTATTGCGTTCATGGCTCAATCCGCTTTCTCCTACATGGCCAATCGACTGAGTCAGGGCGAGATACCTCCATTGATCTGTCTCCGGGGGACTGTCTGATTCTGCCAGCAGGAATCCCTCACAGTGCCCACGTTGGTCCTCAAGGGGTGACCTGTCTCGAAGCAGCACGCTCATGATGTTTGACACATGAGCAGGCTTGGTAGCAGACTCACTGCTTCAAAAAAAATGATGAGGCGGAGTTGGAAGGATGTGATGCCTGATCCTCTCATGCGCACCATTTCTACGTCAAGAGGGGACGGACGTCAAATCCTCATGTCAGCGAGCCTGCTACTGAGTCATGAGATTCAGGTATGTGGGGGAGGGAGACCTCAGAGAAGCAAAAGAAAGAATCCAGCGAAGCAACCTGCTTTCTCTCCAGACCGGTGGTGGACCACACGCGTGTGGAGAGTTTCCTCTTTTTGCGTCCTTTATGACACTGAGGAAAGAGATGTCACCCTCTTGTGAGATCTATCGTGCTAACAGGAGTACGATCAATTGAACGTCTATCTAACGACAGGATTGCGGACCTAAGAGAAAGGATTGGTCTTGATCTCTTTGGAGGAACTATGCAGAGCAAACAAGCACAGACAACCGACCTGCGAGGCAAAGTTGCGATCGTGACGGGTGCAAGTAGTGGGATCGGAGAGGCGATTGCCGAGGAACTGCTCAAACATGGCGCACGCGTCGCGCTTTTCGCCCGGCGCCAGGATCGCCTACAAGAGGTGGCACATCACCTCAGTAAAGATGGAAGTGGTGAGACACTGAGCCTGTCTGGCGATGTGAGCAAACCGGAGGATGTTCAGAAGCTGGTGAACGAGGCCGTGCAGCGTTGGGGGAAGCTTGACATTGTTGTTGCAAATGCTGGCTTTGGCTATCGTGCACCCATCATCGAAGGTGATGTTGAACGCTGGAAACAGCTTCTCGATACCAACGTCTACGGCCTGCTCCTGACCCTGAAGTATGGTGGAGAAAAATTGCTCCAGCAAGGCGGAGGACACATGGTCGTGATCTCCTCTGTCGCTAGTCGCTCGATCACTGCTGGCGGTGGAATCTATAGTGGCAGCAAATGTGCCGTGAACGCCATTGCAGAAGCGTTGCGCCAGGAGGTCGGTCAGCAGGGGATCCATGTGACAACCATCGAACCAGGAGCTGTGACGACGGATTTCGCTCAAGCTGCTGGCTTCTCAGCCGAAACCATTGCCGCTATCCAACAGATGGAGCCACTGCAGGCAACAGATATCGCACGGGTGGTCGTCCAAGCACTTGAGCAACCAGCCAATGTCAACATCTCAGAGATGGTCGTCTATCCGACCAAACAAACGGGCATGAGCGCCTTTGCCACTGCTGGCACCCACTAAGAGCAGGAGGCAGCAGAGTGCAGAGCGTGTGTGCTCACCTGCCAGGAGAAGCTTCTTGGTGAGAGACGAACCAGTGGGGTACCGTGACCTCATTCCATATGCTGAGGGTGGGAAACTCTCCCATTCATCTGGTCTTGTGAGGTCTCTGCATTCCACTCGTGGTCCCTTGTCTTCTTTTCCCTGCTAGCTTGAGGCAACAATGCCTTTGAGGAGATAGACAAGTGTTGCCAGATCACCCAAGAGAAAGGTCTCTTTGACATCCGATGGACGTGCTTGCCCCTGCCGATTGATCCAGACGGTAGTATAGCCCAATTCGGTAGCCGGGATGAGGTCATACTTGAAGCCAAAGCCAGCATGCCAGATGTCTTTGGTCTCCAATCCCAGGCGTTTGCGTGCTAGGTGGAAGCCCTGGTGATGGGGCTTGTATGCCCCTGCCTGTTCGGCAGTAATGATGTCATCAAGCACGATCCCTAAGAGCGATTGCGTCTGGGCGATGATCTCGTCATCAGTGTTGGTGATCAACACGATCTTGATCCCAAGCTTTTGCAAGGCTTGGAGCGACGCTTGCGTATCGGGAAATGGCCGCCATTGTCCCATTGAATGAGCAAAGGCCTCAACATCATCCTCGGTGTAGGGAAGGCCAAAGTCTCCAAATGCCTGTGGCATGGTCTCGCGGAGAACCTGACGATAGGGGTGATACTGCTGGATGGAGGCAAATTGCACGTCTTCCCAGTGTCGTTGCAGGGCTCGCGTATCAACTCCCTTGATATGCTTGCTCGCGAGCAGTTTGGCGAAGAAGCGCTCGATCTCTCCTTCCCAATCGATGAGGGTCCCATAGCAATCAAAGGTGATAGCCTTGGGCAACGTATCCATGGTTCTGCTCCTCTCCAATGTACTAGATAAAGAATCGATCATCAATGGTTATTGAATATATGAAGTGTGTCTGCTCGCTTTCCCTGACCACTCATACTGTTGGTGCAAGTGCTGAGTGATGTTGATGATAGATGGTTTGTATGGCCGCTGGATCACGTTCGGTGGACCGATGGAGTTCCTCGATCAGGTGCCGAAGAGTCGGGGTCATGATGAGGAGATAACGTGCAGGGGTCGCATGTGGGTTCCAATAGGTATGTGTGACACCACGTGGCGCCAACACCGCTGACCCGGCAGGAGCTTCGATCTCTTGGTCGCCGAGTCGAAATGCAAGCATTCCTTCAAGGATATACCATGCCTCATCATCGCAATAATGGACATGTGGAGGTGCAATGAGACGCGGTGGACCTGCTGGGGCACCTGGATCGGTCCATTCAGCGATCGCAAGCTGGGATTCATTGAGCCCGATTATCTGACCGGTCAGTGGAGTCATGATCATCTGAGCAAGGGAATAATGGGTATTGTTTGAGGGCTGTGTCATAAAACATTCTCCTGTTCCTTGATCCGGGCTTCTCTTGTGCTTACAGAACCTTTTCAGCTCATCTCGGTCTGACACACATTGTTTGATCAAACAGGTGAGAGAAGAAGGAAAGGGTGTATTCAACGCTTGCTCGTGTTTGCTCATTGGATGCTTGCTCGGATGAGGGCTGCAAGACCTTCTTCGATAGCTTCAATCGCCTCTTTGCTACGAGGTCCCAATGCGTGACGTGTGGCAAGCCATGTTGCCTCGTTATACGTCAACCACACTGTTCCCTCTTCATCTTCCCAGGCAAGAGCTTTGACTGGAAGGTCAATACCAGCCGTCTGTTTGTCTTGCATAAGCGGTGTACCCCCCTTGGGATGACCGAAGATGAGCAGTTCGGTCGGGCGCAGTTGCAGGCCAGCGTGCATAGCATTGCTTGCATGATCGATTCGAGCGAAGACAAGCAAACCTGCTGCAGTCGCCGTCGCACTCAACCGATCAATGGTTTCGCCAACGGTGAACGTACTCCTCACGGTGATCAGGCCATTGCTACTCATGCATTTTCTCCTTCTCAATGAGGCAAGAAGTGCTTCTCCACAGCATATCATATTTTGGTGGTGGGTCTCTTGCAGATGATCTGACAGATCAGGAAGCACCACCGCTTTCCTGCTTTGATCGGGGTTCACGCATATCTCGCAAGTCAGGATCATCTTCCCCATATCACCTACTCCCCAAAAAGCTTCCCTGGTGCAAAGAACTATGCTATGATTTCCTTCTAGATATCCATGTTCAAAAGGAGCATGTCCATGCAAAGAGAGCAGAGAAGCAGCTATCCACCACCTGTCAATCAACTGCTCAACTATGGAAAAGCTGGGTCCCGGTTGCCAGAGACATGGCCCAATTATCTGGAACTGGGACTTAGTCCAGAACATATTCCTGATCTGATCCGCATAGTTGCTGATGAGACATTAAACGACGTCGATAGTGACGATGTAGCAGGCTGGGCACCAATGCATGCTTACCGGGCACTTGCCCAATTCCATACCGAGAGAGCGATTGGGCCTCTCCTATCAGCCTTCGACCTCTTCCTGGAGACCAACGATTTTGCCATGGAGGAGATGCCAGACGTTTTTGCTATGATTGGTCTGGTAGCCCTGCCAGAAACGACGGAGTATATCGCCAACCATTCTCATGATGAATGGGCACGGATTTGTGCGATTGAATGTGTTGGAAAGATTGGTCTTGCCTGGCCGGAGGGCCGTTCAGCGTGCATTGCGTTCCTTGCAGAACAATTGGAACTTTTTGAAGAAAACGAGTACGATGTCAATGCCTTTCTTATTAAAGCTCTGGTGCAACTGCAAGCGACGGAAGTGGCTCCATTGATAGAGCGAGCCTTTGCTGCCGACCGCGTTGAGGAGTTTGTCATAGGAAATTGGGACGATATCCAAGTCCGTTTGGGCATGAAATCGGCTGAGGAGGTCAAGGAGCAACGAGCCAGAGAACGAGAAGCGCGACGACACCGTCAAGAGGGAGTTTTCCCCTTTACTGATGACGAGAGGATTGAGTACGCAAGAACGTTCCAAGAGATCTCTTCCAAGACACACCAGAAAAGCGAGGCGGGAATACGTAAAAAAGCCAAAAACAAGATGGCGAAACAGTCGCGCAAGAAAAATCGCAAACGGTAAAAAGGGTGTGCACTTCTCCGTTACTTACCGCAGACAGGAACTGACGTCCACAATCTGTATGGGGAACCTTGATCTCTCTTCGCACGCCTGACGATTTCCAGCATGGCTAAATCTACAATGTTATAGTTCAGGTTCCGAGGAAGCAGCGTTGCTTCTGTCTGGATCAGGTGAGGCTCGCATCTTGTCGATTTGTGGGAGAGAAGCAGAGGGAACTGTGGATAAAGATGAATCCCTCGTGGCATCCTCATCAATGATGGCCCCACTTACTTGACAAGCCGCTAACTGCTCCTTCGTCAGTCCTTTGACCCCGCGCAAATTGGTATCCTTCCAGGATTGGACCCATTCCAGGTGGCGAACATTGCTGAGATTGGCCCCGCCAAGATCCGCCCCACCGAAATTCGCTTTCCAGAGATCGGCTCCACTGAGGTTCGCCTCGGTGAGATTGGCCTTGGAGAAATTGACCGCCGACAGCCTGGCTCCACTGAAATCAACCTTTTTGAGAAAGGCCTCCGTGAGCTTGCTCCCCCCAAGATCAACGTCGCTGAGGCAGGTCGCATAGAGGTCGGCTTTGCTGAGATTCACCTCCCAGAGTTGGGCGGCCCTGAGATTCGCCTCGGTCAGGGTGACTTCTTGCATGGAAGCCCATGGCATATAGACCTGCTCGAGATCCGCCCTCCAGAGGAAAGCCTTGTCGATCTGGATATTGCTTGCACTGAGAGACTGGACGTGAAATTGGTTCCCTTTCCGTTTTTTTAACTCATCACGAACAAGGGGAAAACCTTCCAAAAAGAGTTGAATCAAGGCCTGATTGAGGATCGAATCCCTTGGGAGGCGCAAATTGGCAACGACGAGATCAAAAGTCTGCGTGTAAAACTGTTCGTAGCCTGGACGGAGGAACGTTCGCAAGAGAATGGCAGCTCCGATCCTCGCCCCTTCTTTTTCCTCCCCTAGTCCCGTCACCGCAGCTTGGAAGCGTTCTTCAGCTCGTTTTTCTCGTTCGGTATGCTGATCCCTGCGCCAGCGCCACAGACCAAAGAGCGCGCCAATGACAATCACAAGCGTTGAGAGGAAACTGGAGAGAATAGTCGCAGCGTTACTCCAGAGCCAATTGTCCCAGGTATGCTGCTGCTGGGCGACTGTTTGGGCAAGTTGCTCTTTGTTCAAGGCCGTCACCGTCGCATCCTCAGTCGCCGTTGCCTGCGATGTGACCGTTGCTGGAGTAGCAAGACCTGATGTTGCCTCGTACATGCCAGCCGCCGATACAGGGGTCCACCACAGCAGTACAAGGAAAAACAGCAGAGCCAGAGCACTACCTGCTTTCCATAGATCTCTCTTGAACCTGTGCACTGACAAAACCTCCACAGCATATTGCGTCTCTTCACGTCTTCTACTTGGAAAGACGTAGCATGCGGAGAAATCTCTAGTGGATAGTCATTTTGTCTCTCTGCAAGAGAGCTAGCCACAGTGTTCTTGCTGTTGCATTTGTAGACACAGTCCCTCGAAGTACTCACGGTAAGGAGCCAGTTCCGCCTCTAACTCGGCAATTTCCGACATTCAGCGCAAATTTGGCCGGTTCTAGAAATTTGTTCGAGCATTCAGCGCCAGATTTGCAGCGAGCAACATGCTCTGAATTCACAAAAACGACGCACAAACGTTCGCTCGTGGAGCGGCTTTTCAGGCTGTCAATAGTTGTGCTGCTCAATATTCGCTTAAAACTGTCCACACATACCCAAAAAGCTGCTCACCCTTCTCACCCAATTTACCAGTCCACTCAAGTTGAAACCGCATGATGCGGATTACCCGATTCTTTGGATCTTACGCAGGTTTGCTGATTCAGCAGAAGAACTTTTTCATGCCAATGGGAATGACTGGCCTTTGAAGCCGATTCCTGGTCATGGCTAACAACTCATCATTGTAGGCCCTGAGTTAAGGAGAGAGCCTCATAGCCGCAAAGGAGATCACCCCGGCACAGTTCTATTATCGGCAGAGTTTTTGAGGCAATAATCTGGTCAACTCTGCCGATAATACGGCAATGTTGTCCAAAACGCAACCGATACTACAGGTTATCGATCCAGTTTGATTGTATTTGTCGTGTTTGCACCCCTGCCATAGCATAGAAATGAGAGTTGATTGCTACTGTGCTGGGCAGGTCGTCTTCTTTACATGGACATGAGCCTGCATGAAACGCAGCGGCGGAGAGTCTTTCCCTGCCTATTGCAACGAAAAATGGGAAAACGGCTCTGCACGTATCCACGGAGGCCGGCGGCCTCGCTCCTATCGTAACGCCAAGCCTAACAATGAGTTTGGATACAGACGATCGTCAGAAAGTGATAGAAAGGGTGAACGATGAAAATTGGTATTGGTCTGCCAGCGGCCATTGCTGGGGTCAAGGGGGAGTTGATTCTGGATTGGGCGAAGCAGGCAGACAGCGCGGCTTTTTCGAGCCTGGCAGTGACCGATCGGGTGGTGTACCAGAATTATGAGCCACTGATCACGCTGGCGGCGGTCGCGGGTGTGACGAAGCGCATTCGTTTGATGACCACGGTGCTGCTCGCGCCGCTGCGCAGGACGGCTCTTCTTGCCAAGCAGGCCGCCAGCCTGGATGCGCTCTCCAACGGTCGGCTGACGCTCGGCCTGGGCATTGGCGTGCGCGAGGATGATTTCCTGGCGGCGGAGGCCTCCTTTAGCGATCGTGGGAAGCGCTTTGAGCAGCAGCTTGCACTGATGACCCAGATCTGGTCTGGAGAGAGAGTGAGTGGGACGATTGGAGAGATCGGCCCGGTGCCCGTTCAACAAGGCGGGCCGGAGCTCTTGATTGGTGCTTACTCACCAAAAGCGAGAGCGAGGATCGCTCGTTGGGGCAACGGAGCACTCATAGGTGTAGCCGGTGGTGGTCCAGAGATGGTGCGCCAGTCCCTGGAGATGACCAGAAAGGTCTGGCAGGAGGCTGGCAGGACTGGCAAGCCGCGCCTCGTCGTGACCTCATACTATGGTTTGGGTCAGGGCGTGGCTGACTGGGTGAACAGAACCGTGCTGGACTACTATGCGCCCTTAGGACCACTGGCGACACAGGTAGCCGCCGCAGTGCCTACCACGCCAGAAGCACTGCGTGGCCTTGTCCAAGCGTTTGCGGACATGGGCATAGACGAGTTGCTGCTGTGGCCGTGCATCCCCGAACTGGATCAGATCAGCCGTTTGGAAGACGCGATCTCAAAAGTGCCTCACTAAAATGTGGGAAACAGTGAGCAAATTTATAGCTGTAAAAGGAGCAAAATTACTTTTACAGCTATAAATTTCTTTAATGTTTTAAAGATGTTTTTACGCAAAAATCAGGAACTACGAATCTCCCTACTTTCCACCTGGCTCTAACCACTTCTTTGGACAACATTTGGGTCTGATGAAAAAACCATGCTTCTTTCCCTCGTTGATGGGAAACGGTCGATAGCCTTATTCTAAGGCAAGGTTCGGAAATGAGCTGGAAGCTAATGTGACAATTGGAACGATCCCAAAATTGCGCGGGTCCCATCAGAAGACACTTCAGTAGCAGTTACTGACCTCGAAATTGTCACATTCTTTCGAACCTTGCCTAACGATGAGAGCAATGGTAGCAAAACTGTGCCGGGGTGATCTCCTTTGCGGCTATAAGGCTCTCTCCTTAACTCAGGGCCTTGTAGGGATCAGCAAACCTGCGTAAGATTCATTAAAGAGCGTAAGACCCAGACTCAAGTTGAAATCACACCATTACAAACAGGAAGAAGCGCCGGAGAGACGCCAAAACCAAAAAAAAGCTCCGTTTTCAGTCCACGAAAATGGAGCTTTTTCTCATAAAAATGTGGCGTGTGCACATGCCTACAGCGGTTCGCCAAAGTCTTGACCCCCTCAGAACGAAGGAGACAACGAAAAAATGAAAGGTCAATCTTTCCGAGAACCGCTGTATGAGATGTCTCACTGGGAATGAGAAGAAAGAACCAGGAGTTGCCAGACAGAGAACTGAGCACATGCTCGTTCTCTGCCTCCCAAAGGGCATCCTTGTGGCAATACCGGAAATGCCTTCTCCACTCGCTCAGTGGCATAGCTGTGACGGGCCTTCGTTCGCCTGTTACCGCTGTGCCCTCGTATGATGTGAAATACCAGAGAGTAGATGGCAGAAATGGCTCTTCTATACGCGTTCTAGCCGATCGAAATCCATGCTCAGTCGCTTTTTGCCAATGTCCGCCCTGAACTGCACTTCTACAAATGTGGTTCCCGATACAACCTCATACTTCTGCAGGATTCCCTCACCGAATCTGGCGT
>DASYAN010000186.1:0-3896 GCA_036501345.1 Ktedonobacteraceae bacterium | reverse complement strand
AGCCATCGTAAAAGTAGTACGTAAAGCCTCGTGACGATGTACAAGCGCATTCAGGCTCTTTTCGAGTGCAGCTATATAAAGCGGTCCATCTAAGCGTAAGGTTAGAGATATATTATAAAAGTGATTTCCTGGTGACAACTGGTCGAGTAACCAGATCCTCTCCTGCGCAAAGGAGGACGGAACGTCCTTCGGTCGGGAAATAGCTGCTAATTGAAGATTGAACTGTCTATTCTCTGCATTGTTCATCTTCTTTTGAAGCAGCTGTGCAAGAATCGCACGTTTTTCTTCTAAAGAAAGTTCTGCAATATGTTTTGGATCTTTGCTCATTTATTGAATCCTCCGTTTAGATTGTATGATGGACTCTCTTTCAAAAGTGTTAGAGATACATCATCTTTGCTTATACCTCTTTCACCGTATTTGCAATTTCAATAGAATTATCTTCCTTATGAGATCTATTATCACTCAAAGTGTCGTCAACTAGCGGCACAACTGCGGTGAAACTACGACTCGCTAGAAAATCAGGTCGCGGCGTTTCAATATTACGAGGAATGTTCTCAATACTATTGTAGGTTATGATGATGATTGTTCGATCAAACGGCGATATATTTGATGGAGATCCATGAACGAGATTTGGATGAAATAAGAGAATAGAACTACTTGGGCCTTTTGCAGACATGATACCATGCACTTTTATCAAGGAAGCTATTGTTTGCCTGTCAAGTGTATATTTAAGATCGGCTGTTAGATTCGAGAGCCAAGTAGCTTCATGATCGATTGCCGAGTTCTTGGTATTAGCAGGGACATCAACGGTGTCAACGAGATGGGTCCTAGGAATAAAAAACATCGGTCCATTAAATTCATTTACTTCATCCAGAAATATTGTGATATTGACAGCACGAGGCGATGGCATTCCATCTTCTTTAGCCCAAAAGATGTAGTCTTGGTGCCACTGCCAGACATCTCCATTAAATGCCGCTTTTGAGTTAATCTTAAATTGATGAATATAAACTTGACTATTGAGAAGCTGAGTTGCGGGCTCCAGAATACGAGGGAGACGTACAAGACGCTTAAAAATTTCATTATGAACATGCAAACCATATACAGAACGCACTGTTTTATGATCGTTCTCAAGTACACGTTGTGGCACATCTTCCTGATAAATATCGGGCAATTGTGCTTTGAGCAAATCAACTTCCGTAGAAGTGAAATAATTTGGTAGAAGCAGAAAACCCTGTTGATTGTAAGATGTAATTTGTTCATTAGTTAGCCGCATATTGATGCTTTCTCCTTTGTATGTTTCAAGAAAGTTCCTCTACCCTTAAAAAGTCAGTTAACCAGCATAGGGCCTGAGACTAACTTTCTCTACTAAGCAACTTCAAGGTACGCAGATAGTACTGGAATACTGTATATAGAATTATCTGGCCCTCACTGTTCAAGGAACTAGAGCCTCTACTAGCTAGGCGGGAAAAGAGAGCCGATAGAAATGCTCCCCAAGACCACACCATCCTAATTGGACATGAGTGAACATATATGGGAGAGGTAGCAAATCATCGGTAAGTGCCATAATGCCTCCTTTCTAGCGAAGAACAGAAGAGTTCTTCCTTCCATGATCTGGAAGAGGAGAACAGTACAGATTTTATTAGCGTGCTTCCTCAGAAATCGTACGAAAAGAGTTCGCTTGTTTTCTGATGAAAGATTATTAATACGTTCAGCGCTGTTACTCATATTCAATGCCTTCTTCAATCAATAATTTGTAGAGTAAGGACTCTACTTCGCTTTCCGGTAGTGTTTTCACGTTTGCTTGTAAATATGCTGTTCTTTCTTGATTAATTATTAGGGCTGCTAGATCACCAATAGTAGGCGACTCAAAAAATTGGCGGAGAGATAGCCCCATTTGAAAAGTAGTTTGTATACGGGAAACAACTTGAGTTGCCAATAAGGAATGACCTCCTAGTGTAAAGAAATTGTCATGAATACCTACTGCTTTGACACCAAGTACCTGAATCCAGATATCAGCTAACATTTCTTCTACTGGTGTTTGCGGAGCTACATAGGCAACATTCAATTCAGATCTGATCTGATTAGGAATCGGTAGTGCCCTTCGATCTCGCTTCCCATTAGGAGTCAATGGCAAGATCTCTAATGAGACAAAGATCGCAGGCACCATGTATTCTGGCAATCGCTGTTGCACAAAGCTGCGCAAAGCTGTTTGCGAAGGCGTCTCCCCTTGCTGAAATACCAAATAAGCCACCAGTTGTTTAGCATTTACCTCGGTCTCTCGTATGACCACGACTGCCTCGCGAACCATCGGATGTTGCTCCAGCACAGTCTCAATCTCCTCCAACTCGATCCGAAACCCTCGCAACTTCACCTGCGCATCAAACCGTCCCAGAAACTCCAAATTGCCTTCCGGAGAATAGCGCACCAAATCACCTGTTCTGTAGAGGCGCATCCCCGGTGTGATACTAAATGGGTTGGGGACAAAGCGTTCTGCTGTCAACTTCGACTGATTAAGGTACCCGCGTGCCACACCGACGCCCCCAATGTAGAGTTCTCCGGCCACTCCCACTGGAACCGTTTGGAGCCACCGATCCAGGATATATACCTGCGTATTGGCGATTGGACGCCCAATAGCCATAGTAGTGGCTTTATGCTCCACAGTATGCGTTGTAGACCAGATCGTTGTCTCTGTTGGACCATACATATTATGAATAGCTCCCCCAACGACCTCACCCAACTGCTTGGCAAGGGAAACGGGAAGAGCTTCACCGCCAAGCAACAATTTCTGCAACGAACCAAGAGCACTGAGCGCCTCTGGTTCTAAAACCACCATATCTGCTAGAGAGGGCGTACATTGTAGATGAGTAATACCTAGTCTTCTTATCTGGCCAGATATGGTCTCAACTGGTTTGTTCGTATTGCTATATTGCCTCAGTTTATCTAACTCATGCAGACTACCCAGCACAGCATCTTCATCTATCCCAAAGTCTACCAGACAGGCCACTTCATCAACATCCATCTCCTTGAGCCGCTCAACCGTCGCGAGATAGGTGCTCAGCGTTCCCAGCAAGCCACTAGTTTCATATACAACAACCTGAAATCCTCTTGTGAGCGTCCAGAACAATTCTAAGACAGAAATATCAAATGAAATGCTCGTGACGGCTAACCAGATACCTGGCACGTCCTTCCCAAGACGTTGGTCCATTCCGGTAAAAAAGTTGGTCACATTCCGATGAGTCACCAGGGTACCTTTGGGCCAGCCTGTCGAGCCAGAGGTGTAAATCACGTAGGCCAGATTGTCAGATACTACGCCACTGTGCGGGTTCACATGTCTTTCTGCAACAATGATCTTCCAATCAGTATCTAGGGAGATCACCTGCACACCACTAACAGCAAGTGGGTTGCCTTGTAGGAATTGATGAGTCAATACTATGGCTACCTGGGAGTCCGCAACCATAAAAGCTAGCCGCTCTTTGGGATAGGCTGGATCGAGAGGAACATATGCCCCTCCCGCTTTCAGAATACCAAGGAGCCCGACGACCATATCGAGACAGCGCTCCATACAGATCCCAACGAGCCCCTCTGGAACGATCCCCAACCCTTGTAGATAATGCGCGAGCTGATTGGCTCGTCGATTGAGGTCAGCATAGGTGAGGTGCTGCTCTTCAAAAACCACGGCAACCGCCTCAGGAGTCCGCTCAACCTGCTCCTCAAAGAGTTCATGCAGACAGCAATCTTGCGGGTAAGTCCTCTCGGTCGCGTTCCACTCTACCAGCAGTTGCTGCTGCTCCGCCTGGGTGAGCAAGGGCAAGGCTGCCAGATGCTGCTCAGGATCGAGCACAATCCCTTGCAGAAGCTGTTGGAAGTGTTCCGTCATACGCTCTAGGGTGCCTGCG
>DASYAN010000185.1:0-6557 GCA_036501345.1 Ktedonobacteraceae bacterium | reverse complement strand
AGTTATGTTTACATTGTTGATCACCGATGATGATGGTATACGCGATATGAACAAGCAATATCGCGAGCAGGATAAGCCAACTGATGTCCTCTCTTTTCCTTTGCTTCAGCATCCTCTCGTCAATGCTCCGGCTGATCAGCTCTGGACAATCCCACCCACTGAAAACGCATCTGCCGCGATAGAGCAACCAGCACAGGGATTTGTCACTCCACCAGGTATGATTACGAATCTAGGTGATATCGTCATGTCCTGGCCAACGATTACGCGTCAGGCAACAGAAGCAGGTCATGAACCATTAGTTGAGCTCCTGTACCTCCTCTCACATGGACTACTGCATCTTGTTGGTTATGATGATCATACTGAGGCAGGCTATCAGACAATGGTCCATATCCAACAAACAGTGCTACAAGCCCTAGGATACCAGGTGTAAGTCAGGAACCCCATGGAGAAATCCAGGGGCTTGAGAAACGGCTAGCTCAACGTAAGTTTCTGTCTAGCGGGCTCTTATCACGAGAGCAGCAGCGATACGGGCTAAGAAATAGCCAAACCACAGGCTCACGTGCTAGTGGAAGTAGCGAAAGCATGTACAAGCGCCACCCTAACTTGTACCACTGCCTGCCACGCCGAAGCAGATGGGATCGTCCCTATGCCTGTATTGCCATCGCGAAGGGTCATATCACCCATGCTTTGACACGGTGGCTCACAATTGAGCAAGAGTTTTCTGGGTCTTTCTCCTAAAAAGGCCTTTGTCTCTCGAGGAGGATTTCCCGATGCGTTTACCAGTCGTTGATACACGTGGGGTGGCACTGATGCCATGTAAGCCTGCCAAAGCACGCCACTTATTCAAGAGTGGCAAAGCAAAACCAAAGCGAAACAAGTTAGGGCTGTTCTATGTGCAGCTCTGCTACGAGCAGGAACCGAACAACCAGCCCTTGGTAGCTGGTGTCGATCCTGGAAGCAAGTTTGAGGGCTATAGCGTTGTTGGTACCAAAGAGACGGTGCTCAGTCTCATGGTGGAAGCGCCTCATCATGTGAAAGATGTGGTCCAGACCCGTCGGACCATGCGACGAGCAAGAAGATACCGCAAATGGCGTAGACCCAAACGGTTTGACAATCGACTCTCACACCCAAAGCGGATACCACCTTCTACCCGGAGTCGATGGGAAGCCAAAGCGCGGGTCATTGCTCACCTGAAATCGATCCTGCCACTCACTGATGTGGTGCTAGAGGACGTGTGTGCCCAAACACAGAAAGGCAAAGGGAGCAAGTGGAACGGATCGTTTAGCCCAATTCAAGTAGGCAAAGAACATCTTTCTAGGCTTTTCGTCGAGATGGGACTAAACGTTCATCTCTGTCAGGGATACCAGACCAAAGAGTTACGAGATAAGTATGGGCTCAAGAAAACCAAGAGCAAATCCAAGCAGTCTTTTGACTCACACGCCGTTGATGGCTGGGCCATGGCAGCATCGGTCAGCGGTGCTTCTCAACCAAGCTGTACCCGCTTGTGGTACGTCGTTGGTGCTCAGCTCCACAGGCGTCAGATCCATCGTTTGCAAGCATCCAAGGGGGGTGAAAGAAAGCCGTATGGCACGACCCGCAGCCTTGGACTCAAGAGAGGAACGGTTGTCAGGCATCCCAGATACGGATTGTCTACGGTAGGTGGATTTGACCGCAAGCGCAATACGATCAGCTTGCATGCCTATCGAACCAACAAGCGGCTGACACAGGGAGCAAAGGTCAAGGATTGTCGAGTCTTGACCTGGGTAGCTTTCCGCTCTTGGTTGGTCACAAAAGAGCAAAAGAAGTCAAAAGGCAAAGGGTTACCCTGTGCCCCACCTGAAGGTGGCACGGCAAGCCCCAAGAAAGGAAGACCTGTTTCCTCCCCATGCTTGAAAGCAGGGGTATCCACAGGTCGAGTTTGATGAACTGGTCACCATTGCCCCAGCACTCACAAAAAAGCAAGTGGGCAAAATTTATTGCTGGCTTCGGTTATGCTTTTCATGGGCTCTGGTATACGCTTTGTACTCAGCGTCACGCCCGCATTCATATCTTCATCGCAACACTAGCAATTATTATGGGCATTATCTTACACATCTCAGCACTAGAATTCGCCATCGTTTTTGTGGCCATTACAGGCGTATTTACCACAGAGATGCTTAATACCGTAGCAGAGTTATGCGTTGATCTTGCCTCACCAGAGTATCATCCTCTAGCAAAAATTGCGAAAGATGTTGCGGCTGGCGCTGTATTGGCAAACGCCATTTTGTCCATCATTATTGGGCTGTTTATTTTCCTTCCCCATCTACTTAAATTCTTTTAAGGAGAAAAGCTCTAAGATCCATGTTAATATCTAATTGGCACATTTATCCACTCACCATTGCTGATCAGCAGCAACATATTGAGCAAAGCGAGCGCTTGTTAAACAGTATTCAGCCGGACGATCGACCAATTGTATACTGGTCGATAGCAGATCCGACTGGGCTAGTGTTGGGATTTTCTCAAAAACACAGCGTTTTGAATCCTGCAGCACTGGTCAGTCCGGTCCTACCCATCTATCATCGGCGAGCTGGTGGTACTGCTGTCCTGGTTGGACCCCACTTGCTAAGCCTGGACGTAATCCTGCCAGCAGGACACCCGCTTATTCACTCAGACATTGTCGAATCCTATCGCTGGTTTGGCGAGGCATGGATAATAGCACTGCGCCAATTCGGCGTTCAGGCGCGTAGTGTATCATCTGCAGAAGCACACGCTCAGCGTGCATTGCGCAAAGAGCCGGAGTCGTGTGCCTATGAGTTGCTGATGTACCGAGCTTGCTATGGTTCGCTTTCTGCCTATGAAGTCGTTGTTGGACAGCGCAAAGTGGTCGGCTTTGACATGATTCGCCGCCGAGTTGGTACATTGCTACAGGCAGGGATTGTACTTCACTGGGATACAACACTGTTGGCATATCTGTTAGGGCACACCGAAGAGGAACAGATACTATTACGTACAGGGCTACAGGAACGAGCAGTGGGATTGGACACTCTCGTGGAACGTCCTATCAACCCTGCAGAGGTTATTAATGTCTTCGAGCAGGTCCTTCTTTCCGTAGACTTCCTTCGCTCACCGGAACATTAGCCTTCATTAGCCACTTTTATTGCCCCTTTGGCATCACAACAACCGCGTAGCCACCCCAATCCCGCGAAAATTGCTGACGAGACATAGAAGTAAAATTAGATGAGCTAGAATCAGCTAGTAACACGGTACTACTATCACCTCCGATAACCACGAGAAAATGGCCTGTTGGCCAATCCCCACTTGGTGGGAAATCGACAATAATCGGCCAGCCACTATTTGCTACTGAGATGATACTATCCAGCGGAGCCCGACTCAGTTGAGCCGTGCCAAAGCCAAATTGTGCAACGGTATGATCAATTCCCTCCAGCTTCAGCAAACCCAACTCAGGCGAGATGGCGGATTGACCAATTTCAGCCTGCAGAATGTCGCTAATATGATAGTTATGGCCATATGCATTAATCACCTCGGTCATAGCTGTCGTAGAACAGGCAGAAGGAGCCCACGTATCATACTGCTGCTCAGAGGTATACTGACTAGCATCCATCTGTGCCAGACGTTTGAGCACTTTCGAGGCCCCCGAAACTCCCTGAGGGATCTGAATATGTGCAGCAGTCGGGGTACTATTGGCTGCTGACTGGTATTGAAGCATGAATAAGGGATTCGACGAAATAGAGTTTAATTCTCTATAAAGAAATACTACGCTGCCGCTAAAAACAAGTCCACAGGTAAGAAAAAATAGGAACCAGCCATAGAAGCTCCTTCGACTAGTCACATACGTATATTTACCTTTTGATTGGCTACTTATCAGCTCTCGACGGGTACCTATCATCAAATCCCTTAAAATAGTGCATGTTTCGGAGACAAATTTGTTCCTAGCAAGTATGCCCCCAACCTTTCCAGGATTCTTGTAGTCTCTTGATCCTGCGTAACTCTCAACTTGCTTCAAAGGGAGATGACATGTATTGGTAGTGTCGTATGTAGATACATTTCTAGAGGGACGTCCTTGGCGTGTGCCACGGCGATAAGAGGTATCTTCTATTTCACGCCGATCGGCAGTAAGAGTCCTTGACGAGAGACGCAATCCCACTAGCATGACTGTGAGGGCAACGATGAAAAGGAGGGTTAGAGGAATAAAGGGTATGGACATTCAAGGCTCCTAATACCAATTTGGCTTGACTTTTGATATCAGATAGAACAACTTGCTACATTTTTCGATAGATAACCATCGATTAAACTATACCATATTCTTTCCATAAGTTGCTGACCTTCGCTTCTTCACCCACCCACATCAAACCCACTGGGCCATCGTACCAATACTAAATAGAGTAGTTCTAGAAAAAGTTGTCTTCACACTGTCTTCTACTTGTCTGCAAATGTCCTGGTAAAAATCTGTGCCATTAGGTATACTTTGGACATAAGATCAATGTGGAAGAACTTTCGAGCTAGCCACTCATGTAGGAGCCTACCCAGAATAAATAGGGAAGCTTCTATTAAGAAATATGCAAAACAATTGATTGGGAAGTATTACCAATCAAAACCGTTGATTTCTGACAATTGGATAATACTACCTATGTGGGATGATCGAAGAGGGGTTTTTACGATAAACACTTTTTTATTAACAAGCATGGAGAAACTATTACTATGAACACTTCTTTTACTAACAAATGCTGCTTATTGGTTATTAGAGGAGCTATTAATCTGCTCATCCTTTCCGCTCTAGCCGCAGGATTTTTGATCGGTCCCACCTTGAGCGCATTTGCTTGGTCGTCAACACAAAGTTCACGCATGGATGCATTTAACAAATTTTGTACTTTTTACTACAACGATGGAAATGACAGCGAAGCCGCCTCAGACGTTACAGCTTGTATGGGAGAAAGTTCAGCTTTTGCTTCGCTCCTCAAGGACGAGGCCCAAGACCCAGGACAATGGCCAACAAGATCATTGGACTATCTTGCACAGCACCAAGAATTGACGGATAATCAGGGCAATGGATCTATTACCACATCACACGAATTTGCAAACTCTATCACAGATTCAGATCTTAAGGCTTTAATTGGTGGAAAAGGCAATAGCAATCTAGGTATTCCAAAAGATAACCAGTTTCTGCCCACCCTATGGGGTTACAACACCAAAGATGATACTTTCAACAGCCTAGACATTTCCTCAGCATGCACCAATCCCCCAAGCCTTTCGCACTCTAGTATATGGTCATCGGTTGGCCCACAGCTCCTCAAGGTTGCAAGTCAAAAGCTAGGTGCAACAGAAAATCAAATCTATGGTGGATTGATCCCCGACGGCGATTGCAGTTTCGCAACCCTCATTCAAAACCAGTATGGGGTGTCCAGTGCCACTAATGCCTATAAGATGGAAAAGCAGATGCTGATCACAGTTCGGCATCATTTCCAGCAGGCAAACCCATCAAATCTCAATAGCATACTAAGCGGGCTGAACTGGGCTATCAGCAAATCCAAAAATGATCCTACAGAAGTAGACGAATGGGTTTCATTTGCCATTAACAACTTTCCTAATTAAGCCAATGGATTGAAGTTCTTTTCTAACAAACTTGGAGAAACTATTACTATGAACACTTCTTTTTCTAGCAAATGCGGCATCCTGCTTATTAAAAGAGCTATCACTTTGCTCATCCTTTCCGCTATAGCCGCAGAGTTCTTTGGTATCCCTCTGCAAGCATATGCTCAGATGCCACAAACACAGCTAAAGGTAAGCCAAGCTTTTAAGGATTTTTGCCCACTTTATTATAATAAGATTAAAGACAGCAATGCCAAGCAAGATACTCAAATTTGCCAAAAGATGGGCGATAGCTTCTCGTCGCTCCTGATGCAGGACTCTCCCAACGGCTATACCTTCTGGCCAGCTCAGGCGACTCTGGATATTCTTGCTCAGAAAGGTTACTTGATGGATAGCCAAACACTAACACGTGTTCAAACACCACAAGATTTTGTAAACACCATCAGAACAAATCCAGACTTGCAGGCTTTAGTTAGCGGTAGTGGCAATATCAATAAAGGCATTCCACATAACTCAACTTTTCTCCCAGCCCTGTGGGATTACAACGAAATCTTTATCGATCAGGCGATCTCCCCAACGTGTACTTCTATTTCCCTGAATTACTTCTACTCTGATACATGGCCATTTGTTGGCCCGGAACTCCTCAAGGAGACAAGCCAAGAACTAATCCATACCACAGGAATACAAAAAACCTATAATGCGTTGCTGACCAGCGGCCACTGCAGTCTCGCCGCCCTCACTGCGAATATGACTAACCCAAATAGCACCTATCAAGCTGATAGCACAAAGAGAACGACTAATATAAGTAAGACCTATCAACTAGAAAAAAAGATTTTGGCTACTGTTCAGTCTCGCTTCCAGGATAGCCAGATACATGATGTATCCCCGGCATTGGCATGGATCATGGCTCAAAAGAATCCAATGCTCGTAGACGACTGGGTTTCATTTGCCATTTTAACCAATCCGAACGC
>DASYAN010000184.1:0-8629 GCA_036501345.1 Ktedonobacteraceae bacterium | reverse complement strand
TAGGGATGGAGGTAATACATTTCCCATTCACCCTTTGATCGGCTATTCCCCTTTACTAGAACACCGTAAGGGATCGCGACTTTCCCAACATCGTGGACGAGTGCGGCACATCGCAGTTTAGTCTGTTCCATTGCACTTAGTCCCAGGCGGCTTCCTATACCAACGGCTACCTCGGCAACCAAACGCGAATGGTGCCATGTCTCACGGGTTTTGATATCGACAATATCCGCCAGAACTTCGCATACTTGTTCTGTTTGATCCGTCGTAATATGATCAATGGATGTAGGAGGTCGCATTGCTAAAATATCATCTTGACATGTCTCTTGTTCGAGAGTGTCCCAGAAGGCTGTCCCTTCTGCTAGAGAGAGAAACCCATCCACTACCTCTGGATCAAAACGGGTCCCACGTTTTTCTCGGGCCATTGTTTTAGCGAACGACTGCCCCCCAAAACCATAGGCTATTTCAAGCACTTGTGCAAAATGGAGAATGCGTGCCCCCAAAGGCACTTCGGCGGCCTTGACACCATAGGCCGGCCCCCTGCCATCCCAGCGTTCCCACTGAAAGCGAAGAGTATGTTGGACATATTCTGGTTTTAGCAGTGTGGGAAGTCTTCTTCCTATCCATGATATTCTGATACCTTTAAATAAAATGAACCAATTGTTACTATCTGTTATCCTTCTATGATCACCTTCCCCCCAATTGTGCTGCAACCAATAGTCTTTCAGATTCGTGATACTAGAGTAGTATTCTGGCTGGAAAGCCTTGCGCAAAAATAAAAACTATTCTATCTCTATATTCAAGAATAGTTTTTATTGATAAAAACCTATAAGAGGTGAAATATATGTCTGGAAATAGAGGGTGCCTTGCGAATACACTCCTGTTTTTCGCGATTGTCTGCTTACCATTCATCGGCCATATTATAGCAAGTTTGCTGGTATTCGAAGATGATCATTCTCTCGCTGGAAAAGTTCTCTGGTTGGCTGTAATCTGGCTCATGCCAATTCCTGTAGTTGTTGGCCCATTGCTCTACCTCCTGTTTGGGCAGCGCTCTCCACGTCGTGGAAGAGTAATGTTCGGCAAGCCGAGTTATGGGCCGGGCTCCTTCAATACCTTTAGAACAGTATGAGTCGTCAAAAATGATCAAAATCATTCATATTTTCTCTAATGCCTCGCGGTCCCAGTGCGCCAGAGTCGCCCTTGCTTCATAGGCACTGCGATAAAAGTCCAGCAGCGCCTGTTCAGGCGAGGGAGCTGAGCACACGTCCTCATAGGGAAGCAAAAATTCACCTAGTTGGGGACTGTAGAACGCTGCCACAGGAAGAATAGAAGCGTTTTCGAGTCTGAGAGGGGCAGGTGCAGTGTAGGAGTAGAATGCTGGTGCAGGGAAACGATCATCGCCGGGCCAGAACCCACAACTGATCACTTCATGCGAGTAGGCTTCCTGCGTAATAGGATCTGCGCCTGAGCGTTGCGGTGCGCGTCGACCGGAGAAAAATGTGCTCTGGAGTCGAGCTTGAGTCAAGCAGGCTCTAGCATGATCTCATCGAGGTAACACCAGAGCCAATCTTCTCCGGACTCGAAGGACTGAACAATCGGGTGCGTGGTTGCATGGAAATGCTTGGTCGCGTGCTTGTTCTTCGATGAATCACAACAACCAACGTGCCCACAGGTGAGACAGAGGCGTAGGTGTACCCAGCTGTCACCCGTTTTGAGACAATCCTCGCAGCCGTGTGCGTGAGGCGAGACTTCTCGTATCTGGTTGAGATGCGTACATGATGTTACCATCAAACTTTTCCTTCCCTTTATCTAACAAAAGCATACGTTCCCATTTGATAGGGCTGATCAATTCATAATGTTTAGTACGATAATACGTTTGACACTCTTCATCGAAACTTGCATCAATTTTTCATGTTATGATACATGACCCCTATACCCCTGGCGTTTTCTCTCTCTATTACCGCATACATGCAAGACATCTGGTCCGCAAATGATGCGCCACAGAGCTAGCAGGGGCAAAAAGCATTTCAAGCGTTCTGTACTTGCCATTGTGCCTGCTGCTGCTGTAGGCCTAGTAACTGCTGCTCAAGCTGAATAATCTGTTGTTGCAGTTGCTGCTTATTCATTTGCGGCTTCCATAAAAGCGCATCTTCGATCATTTTTTCGCCATGCCTGAGCTGCTGGCCGGGGAGCCATGCTCTGGTCTCATTGTATATCGAGCGCGTACTGCTCATCTTTGTATTGATCTGCTTCAGGTCCAGTTTTAACTGCCTGATTTGCAGCTTGAGCTGTTTAATTGGCTCTTTATAGGGATCCTGGACCTTACCGCTACGACGGCTCGGGCGAACGGCCCTCTCCCCCGAGGACGTCGGCTGCTGGTAAGTCACACCGCCAGGAACTTGCAGCGACGCACCACAGATCTCACAAAAATGCGCTCCGTCCTGAACGTGCTTCCCACAACTTGCGCAAAACATACTTTCTCCCTCCGAGCAGCAGAATGCTAATGTCAGCGTTATTATACATTCGCCACTTTTAACTTATCCGCCAAACGACAGGTAATCAAGAGGTAGTTAACTCCCTAGCATGTACAACCCCATTATAACACGTCCGCGACATCCTTCACACCTCAAAAATCGCTGGTCTTCTCCTTAACTGTATAGAGTAAAATAAAAAGTTTTTCACGTAATAATATATTTTTGCTATAAAATCACATAATACATATTACTAGCAGTATTGCGTTAATTCAGCAATTATAGTATATTACTAGCAAATAAGTTAAGGGAGATTTTTTAGCGATTTTTTAAGTAGGAACTCTTTGTTACTGCGTGATGCAGAGCTATGGGGATCAAGCCGCAGCGCCTGCTCACAGGCATCGAGGGCTTGCTGATACCTTCCCAACTCAATGAGGGCTACACTTGCAGTGTTATGGGCTAGGACATTTTGAGAATCTCGCTGAAGCGCTTGTTCGCAGGCATCAAAAGCTTGCTGGTATCTCTTCAACTCAATAAGGGCCCTTGCTTTGTTAACATAGGCCAGAGAGTCGGAGGAATCGAGCCGGATGGCCTGTTCGCAGGCATTGAGAGCTTGCTGGTATCTCTTCAACTTAATGAGGATATTGGCTTGGCTGACATAGGCTGGAGCATAGAAGGGTCCGCGATGGATGCCCCACTCGCAGGCATCAAGGGCTTGCTGGTATCTCCCTAACTCAATGAGAGCATTGGCTTTGCTAACATAGGCTGGGGCGTAGAAGGAATCAAGCCAGATGGCTTGTTCGCAGGCATTGAGAGCTTGCTGGTATTTCCCCAACTTAATGAGGATATTGGCTTGGTTGACATAGGATAGAGCATGGGAGGGATCGAGCCAGATAGACCGTTCGCAGGCATCAAGAGCTTGCTGGTATTTGCCTAACTCAATGAGGGCCACACTTATATTGGAATAGGCTAGGGCATTTCGAGGATCACGCTGAAGAGCTTGTTCGCAGGAATCAAGAGCTTGCTGGTATTTCCCCGACTTAATGAGTGCACGGGCTTCGTCGATATAGGCTAGGATCTCATACCGGTCAGGTCGAGTAGCGGTGCTCTCTGACTTGTATGTTGTAGAAGTTCCCCCGTTCGGGGGCATCTGACTCGATGGCGACGAATTACTTGCAATTGAAGGAAGCTTCACCGTCAGGGATTCGGAAGGCATCAATTGATTCCCTGTTTGATTGACTACCTGGACATTCAGCTGGAGGGCACTATTCGTCAGCTTCTGAAGGTCTTGCTTAATGGCCTGCACGTTGGGCGGCCGTTTCTGCTCATTTATCTCTAGCATTTGCTCAATGAGTTCTGCTACTGCTGGACCAGCAAGAGCATATTGTGTCAAATCGAGGGGGGGGAACTGAAAAGGCTTCTCGCTCGGGTCTCGTCCTGAGAGCAATTGGTGTAGTGTTGCCCCCAGGCTATAGATATCAGCGCGTTCGGTTGTCTGTCCCCGGCCATGTTGCTCTGGCGCTGCATACCCTGGAGACCCCAGGGCAATCGTATCTTTCTTCTTTCCTGGCTTAAAGAGGCGAGCAATCCCAAAGTCGATCAAGTAGAGGTGTCCGTCGGGGGCACGCATCACGTTGGCGGGTTTTAAATCGCGGAAGATAATAGGTGGCTGACGGGTATGTAGGTAGTCCAGGACCTTGCAGAGCTGGATACCAATCTCAAGTACCTCTTGCAAAGGTAGCTTTTCTCCAGGAGCCTTCGCCAGATAGTCTTCGAGTGTCTGGCCCTCAATGAAATCCATTACAAGGTAAGAGCGACCCCCCTGCTCGAAATGATCGTATACACGAGGAAGATGGGGGTGATGCAATGCCGCGAGGAGACCAACTTCTTGCTGGAATGCAATCTTTGCCTGCTGTATTTCCTGTGGATCAAGACTTTGTACACTCATTTCTTTGATTGCCCGCAACGCATTATTGAGTGTAGAATCTGTAGCTTGGTAGACAGTACCGAATCCACCTTCCCCGATCTTGGACATCAACCGATACCGCTGGTTGAGCATCTGTGAAAGAGCCACACTACTGCCAGTGGGAGTGAGAGAAGAATTTTGTAGTGGATTGCTGCATTTGGAACAGAATTTTGCGGCCGCGCGGTTCTCAGCCCCACAGCGGTCACATAGACAGTATGGCTGCATGAACAAGGTCCTCCTCTCAAAACGCTGAGATTACGCTAACGGTGCTCATTCCATATGGCTCAACGTTAGCAAGGCTTAAGACCTGCCTAGTAGCCCACTCTGTGAATTTATCCAACCTATCTCTGTCGCTCATTTGGTTTTTCTCCTCTTCAAATAACAAAGACATCAGGTTTGCAGCTTAGAAGTCATCCATATTTTTGCTATTAATACGCATGGGTAGTATCTAAGGTTTAATTGCATATCTGTCTCCTAGCCCAAGCCGAGTAACCATCTCTCTCTGAAGTTCAACTCGCCTTCGTGGAGTTTACGAGATTTCTCTTCTCCGAGACCCTACCAAACCGGGGTTATCTCATTTTTCTTAGCGCCCAACAATTCTCCATCGCTGGATAGTATCATAGTATCATTTGGAGGCCTTGACAGACTCTCACCGGGTTTGCATTGCAGATTTGCTATAATTACCCTATGCCAAAACTTTTTGTCAAAAAATCAATCGAAATAGACACTCTCGCTTCAAAAGTCTGGGATGCCTTAACTTTGAGGAAGTATACTGATACGTGGGCACTTGAGTTCTCAGGTGGGACGCCATTTTCCATCGAGTCCGATTGGAACCTTGGCAGTCCGGTCCTTTGGAAAAACCAAGATGGCCATGTGATTGTTCAGGGAAATGTGACCGCGGTTGAGCCCAATACCTTCTTGCGCTTTACCGTCTTTGACGTTCGTGGAGAAAAACCACCTGTAACAGAAGCAGATGGTATAACCTACCAACTGACCGAACAAAACAAGAAGACAATCCTCCGGCTCTCGCAAGGTGATTTTTCCGTTATGGCTCAAGCAGAGAAATACCACCGCATGTCCGAAGAAATCTGGGATCGAGTCTTGCTGAAAGTGAAAGCGTTAGCCGAGAACGAGGATATTTGAAAGAGAAAGAAACATATCACTTGGAGTATCAAGACGATAGATCACCCAAGTTGTATAGGGAAATCCGCCGGGATCATAAGCTGGATGCTGGTAAACTTTTAATTGTCCCTGTTTTGTTTCCCACTCACTGCTAACAATAATATCGCCATCTGGTGTAACATCAAAGATCGATCCAGCATGAACTGGGGACCAATCGTCGGTGTCAGGTTTTTGTAGCCAATAAATAATGATATCTCCCGCGCGTGGCTGTTCTGAAGGATCAAGCGTCTCATCCCACTTTGTTGCAATAGCACGACAGTTATTATCGTGCAGCATCTTCATTGTTCTCACGACCTGCGAATCTACTTTGCTCTTCCTTTCAATAAACCTGCCTTCTTTTCGATTGCTATGATAGATCGTCCAAGCTTCTCCATAGAAAATTTCTGGGCGGGCACCGGTTTCATGAGATTGCTTTTTTGATACTGTGGGAATACAAGCAAGATGTTTGTAAAGCCCCAATAAGCCAAATTTACTGACAACACAAATGTTTATAGCATTTCCCTCCCCTACAACAAGAGAGACAACGCCAAGATGAGACAGAAACCACTTTCCAGTTTCTATGTCCCGCATCCAATAGCCAATGATATCTCCTTCCGCTGGCGTTTCTGAGACGCTGTCACGAATAAGTTCCTCTGTGATTATGGGATCACCAACCGAGCTCATGATCGGATGATAGCCCTTCCTGTTGTTCCATCTCTCCAGAGGATGATTACCATGATAACTCCACCCTGCGATGGGATAATAGCCATTTTCACGCAGAGCAATTTCTGCCTGCTGGTCCGTCAGGTGCCCAGCCTCACCATTTGTGAATACGTAGCTAAAACAATTGTAGTCAGGATTGGGATGTTCGAGTCGTTCAACATCGTGTTCTATCCCATACCTCTCTAACCATTCCTTTTCATCTGAAGATGAAAGATAGAGCGCACCGTTATAAAATGCTCCTTCTCTACTCCGCGCTTGCGTCCAATGCCCCCCTCTGATTTCTGTTCCCTTATCCGTTTGATAGACAAAGAGATAGGGCAGCTTTATCCGCTTGGCTTCTTGAGGACATTGCTGCATTTCTCCCTGTTTTTGTCCTGCTTGAGGGCTGGGAGCTTGTGGAAGAATCCTTTTGTATTGTTCCTGTGGAAGGATCCCTCTATAGTATTCCTGCTCTTTATGAAGATTGCCAAGAAGAAAGACCTTGAGCTCATCAACAGTGGGAAGAGTGATACGGTCCATAGAGAAACGCCTATCATATAACAGGTTCTGTCCTGAAAGCGTGCGCTTCGGGAATAAGAACCGTTCAAATTGCTTCGCTATTGGAGCAGAAACACCCGTTTCTGCTAGCTGTGCTCTTAACGCTTGAGAGAGGTTGGGAAAAGTGCTCCCGAAATCACTGGTGCTTATCGCATGAAATTGATTCACATTTTTAAAAAAATCTGTCGTCATGCGGTTGAGGAAACGTTCAGCAGATGGATCATCATGAATAGTGTGCATATTTTTACGTATAAATCCAGCTACCCGAACATAGGGCGCTAAGGTAGATTTATTGCGTAACATTCCTTTTCCTTTGGTATCATAACATTCATGGGCGTGTAAATCGGTGAGTAACTTCTTATTAGAATGCGCATTTAAATTCCCCAAATACGTTCCAGCATTATTTATTGGCAGAAAGAAGTAATTACGGCTACTAGTAAAAACGTATGTTCTTTCAGCAAAAGATGAAAAAATCGAATTGAGCTGAGCTTCACCATTCCATTTGGCTTGGTACTCCTCAAAGGAGATGCGTTCAAAGGTCTCATGACTCATCTTGCTCATCCAGTTTTTCACCGTCAACGCTTGATTGGATAAGCTGGGGTCCAGTACCAGTTCTCTGATACCACATGGAGTCTCAACCTGTAAAAGAGGAGCTACATGAGACCTCAGTGTGACCGTTGGATCCTGACCAGGCAACATATCAGGAGCAAATTGAGTGCGTATGTGCAGATTCGGCTGTTTTTCTCCAGACTTATTAATATGATAAGCATAAGCAAAACTTTTTTTTGATGCATATCCCATCTCCTTCAGGGCCTGACACATCATATGGGCACCAGGCTCACTGTCAAGAGGAGTGTCATTTGGGACTGGAATCCTCACGCCATTATTCTCAAACGTCAACTCTGAGAGCACCTTTTGTAAGCGTATGGCTTCCTTCCAATTCCTGGCATGCTTTTCCAGAACCTGATCTCCCATCAGATACAGAGCATACCGTAAAGATTCTCCTTGCAGCTTCTCTTCAAGGGCGGTTCGACATGTATCTCTTAGCAGAGATAACCATTCTGTATTGCGCCGAAAGGGCGTAAGCATGGCATAGATCTTCTCAGGCTCAATAGTGGACATGGTGAGTTCGGCCTCAAGGCACATCGCGAGGTTCTCGAAAGATGAAGGCAGTGGCTCAATGATTTCCCCTTGATTGATAAGTTGAAGAGCATATGCCAGTTGTGCTTTCTGCTGAAATTCCCCAAAATGATCCTTCAAAGCGGTCTCTAAGGTCTTGTGAGATTTCCTCTGATACGCCATATCAAGCTTATCAACAGCCTCTGGCTCCCATTGTAAAGCGTGCAATTCGCGATAGATGGCTTCTGGTGACCCTCGCTCCAAGGCCTCATCGAAGTCTTTGGCTACATGTTCGAAATCGAGCACATCTGCGACTTGAAAGGTACGGAACATCAAAGGTTCTGATTGAATACATCTCATATACCCCACTTCCATTGACCACTTCTCCACTTCTCTTTGGGTCCATTCCTCGAGATCGTTGTCTAATTGCGCTCGATGAGCCTCCAGAGCCAGAGACATTTCCAAGAGACCTTCAGCTGTTGCATCACTTCGATCTTTGTACAATTGGGCTGCTTCAAGGTCCTTCTGGTAGGTAAGGACATGCTCATTACGACGGAAGTGCCGATCCTTCATGACATTATCAAGCTGTGCAAGAGCGCTTTTTATGACACCTTCAAGATACCATTCTGCTTGTTCTTGTTTCGGCATAATACCA
>DASYAN010000183.1:0-25214 GCA_036501345.1 Ktedonobacteraceae bacterium | reverse complement strand
TAGCGCGAGCTGGGTTTTCTGGCTGTCGGTCAGCCATTTGATCCGTTGCTGCTCTAGTACCTGCTGAGCATTCTGTTTGACCATTTCAACCAGACGTAGTTTATCGCCGCGCTTAGGTGCACTGATAGAGACAGAGGTGCTACCGCTGGAGGTACCCTTGCGTCTCTCTTTTAACCAGTTCTGAATGACTGCATAATCCTCTGGTTCGACCTCGACAACGATTTCAGCTGGTATATGCGGAGAACTCTGGTAGAACTGTTGCAGGAAGGAAGTCATCACTTCGCCGGGACTGCTCTCGCGTGTGCCCTGTAAAATAAAATATTCACGTCCAACCAGTTTGCCAGAACGGAAGAAGAATACTTGGGCACAGGTTTCGTCGTCGCCACTGGCGAGAGCTATCACATCCTGATCATTCTGTCCCTCAGTATTGATGATGCGCTGTTTCTCCAGGATACGCTCGACAGCCTGTATGCGGTCGCGGATACGAGCAGCCTCTTCAAAGTTCAATTCCTCGGCGGCTTGCTCCATGCTGGCTTGGAGATCTTTAAGTATCTCATCATGTTTGCCTTCTAGAAAGAGAATGACCTGTCTAATAACGGTATCATACTCTTCACGAGTTGTATAGGCCGTGCAGGGAGCACCACAGCGATGAATGTAGTATTGAGTGCAGGGACGAGAGAGCAGCTTTTGTTTCCAGCCAGCTGGTGGTTCGCCATTGCGTGGTGGTGCCCATACACTAGCATCATAGCGACAGGTGCGGAAAGGGAAGAGTTTATTCAAGAGATCCAGCGTGGCATCAACGGCCCCTGAATTGGTATAAGGACCAAAGTAGCGATTGCCATCATGATGGAAACTACGCACGCGATAGACACGCGGGAAATCCTCGGTGAGTGCAACCTTGATATAGGGATAATTCTTATCGTCGCGCAGCAGCACATTATACTTGGGGCGATACTGCTTGATATAGTTGCTCTCCAGCACCAGAGCCTCAACCTCGTTCCGGACGACGAGAAATTCGATATCGTCGACTTTTGCCACCATACTGCGATTCTTGGGGCTGAGGTCAGCCGATTCCTGAAAATAGGAACGCACGCGGTTATAGAGTGAAATTGCCTTTCCTATATAGATAATAGTCCCCGCTGCATCTTTCATGAGATAGATGCCTGGTTTATGAGGGAGTGAATTGAGTACTGAGCGAATTTTCTCGTTCATGACTTCCCTGTTGTTCCCGTGGTATTGCAAATTTTACTTATCATGCATCTGTATCAAGAGAGAGCAATACTCGTTCCATCTCCTCTTGATTATGCGAGATACTCAAGTCAATGATCAGATGTTGTAAACGCTCCAGATTATCTAGAGCGGTAATTCTGGTTCTTGCCAACGACTCCAGCTCAGCAAAGCGTGCTACAACCACATTGATAGCAGCTTGCTGCATACCTTGTTGCATACCTTGTTGCATACCTTGTTGCATACCCTGCTGTATACCCTCTTCTCTTCCCTCATCTAAAATCCACTGATACGCAGGAGATTCTCGTAAAATATCATGCATGTATTTAAACCTTCTTTCTAACCATTCTTGATCATCTTTACGCTTTGCTCGACGAAAAGCAAGTGTTGCAAACAAAAAACCCATAGTGGCAAGTTGACGGTATTGCTTACCAGCTAGGTGGGCAAACATGTACTCGACGACTTCTCGCTCCATTCCTCCATCCGTTAATGGAAGCAATGGAATCAGCTCCATATGCTTCAAGTCCAGCAGATCCTCTGGTGACTTCTTCCACAGTGCGGTATTCCCATACTCAAAGCGCACCCCGTCTTTGCTGAGTTCCCCAGGCATAGGCCAGCAGAGTGGAGGCTGTTCTATCTTCTCATTCCTGGTTAGATAAATCACCTCCGATCTTACGGGTAACTTATACTGCCACCATAAAAGCACATTATAGAGCAATAGCCGCTCAGGAATATAATCCTCCTTATAAGTCTGAAACTCCGGGTTGAAAAGGAACTGCTTGTCAATGGGATGCCATGCTTCGATGATGGCATCCGGCTGCCGCTCAGAAATAGCTAACTTGTTGCGATGATGCTTAATGAAACGGCTTCCTGGAAGGACCAGATCCAAGAAGGCTTGCGGATTGCTACCGACTAGGGCACTCATCATCGTGTCCCACTTTTTCACTTACCACGACCTCCACGTGTTTATTTTACCACTCTGTTTGTATTTTTGGAATCGCACTTCCTAAGACAGCCCCGATTGATCTGGCTTGTACTTGCCTTCCCTACAATAGGCATCTCAGGAATTACTTTCCTTTCACGAGTGATTTGATCAAAGGAGAGGTAATCCGTTGTGTATCTATGACTCGTATATATAACTGGTAGAGAATAAGCAGGAAAGTAATTGCCAAAGATAGCCAGAATGGGACATCTACGCTATACTGAGTTTCTCTACTGTCTGATAGTTGTTGCGTTTGGTGAAGCGCTCATGAGTTGTATTGGTACGGCAGGCCATGTTGATCATGGTAAATCCACTCTTGTAAAGGCCTTAACGGGTATCGATCCGGATCGTCTGGCGGAAGAAAAAGAGCGTGGTATGACAATTGACCTTGGCTTTGCCTGGTTGAAGTTACCGGGTGGATGCGAGGTCAGTATCGTTGATGTGCCGGGCCATGAAAGTTTTATTAAAAATATGCTGGCAGGCGTTGGCGGTATCGATGTGGCTCTGCTAGTTGTGGCTGCTGATGAAGGGGTGATGCCTCAAACGCGTGAGCATCTGGCGATTTTGGATCTTTTGCAAGTCCCTCGCGGTGTAGTGGCTCTGACCAAGTCTGATCTTGTGGATGCGGAATGGTTGGAACTGGTACAGGAAGAAGTTGCGGAGCTCCTACGATCGACGACACTAGCTGAGGCCAGGATTGTTAGCGTTTCTGCCTATACTGGTCAGGGGCTACCAGAGTTGCTGGTGGAACTTGAGCGTGTGCTGGATGAATCCCAGGGTCGCAAAAACATTGCTCGCCCACGTTTACCTATTGATAGGGTTTTTTCGCTGACTGGCTTTGGTACTGTCGTTACTGGTACATTGCTCGATGGTATTTTTAAAGTGGGTCAGGAGGTAGAGATCTTGCCACAGGGTTTGAAGGTACGTATTCGTAATTTGCAAATGCATAAGCAGCAAATTGAAGTAGCTCAGCCGGGCAGTCGCGTTGCTATTAATCTGCCAAATATTGCTCGGACAGATCTAGCGCGTGGCAATGTTGTGGGTTTGCCGGGTCAGCTGCGTACCACGCTGCTCTGTGATGCTTATATTTCTCTGCTGGCAGATGCAGAGCGTCCTCTGGTGCATAATACCCTGGTCGATTTCTATTGTGGTTCCCAGGAGATTCCGGCACGTGTGCGTTTACTGGACGTAGCAGAGCTGCGACCGGGCAAGACAGGCTGGGTTCAGCTACGCTTGAGTCGTCCAGCTGTAGTTGTTGGCCGGGATCGCTTTATCTTGCGCATTCCTTCCCCCAGTAGCACCATCGGTGGAGGAGAGATCGTCGGTGTCCAGCCACGCTATCACCGCCGTTTCCAGCAGCCAGTACTGGATATGCTGGAGCGTCAAGTGCATGGATCGCCGGAAGAACTGGTGCTGATTGCTTTGGATAGAAGATGTGGAGCTCCTGGCTCTGCAATGACGAAAATAACCTATGGCTTAAGTGGTAACGAGATAGACGAGATCGCTAGACAGTGTAATCTGGCTATCGATGTGACGCTGCAGGTTTTAGAGACGTTCTTAATAGAAGGAAGAGTATGCAAGATAGGGAAATTCTGGTTTGCGCAACATATGTGGAATGCATTAGCGCATGAAGCATTATCTCTGGTGGGTGAGTATCACCGTCACCATCCGCTGCGCTTTGGCCTCTCAAAAGAAGAATGGCGAATACGGTTGAACCTCACGCCAAATTTGGCAGCAGAAATTTTCAATATTTTGCAAGCAGAAGGCCGGATTGAAGCGGTTCCCTCTGTAGAGAAGTTCCTCAATAGAGGAACTGAGAACCTTGCGCATACAGGTGGTCTGATCCGTCTGCCCGGTTTTACGCCAAGTTTTACTGCGGTCCAGCAAAGGCAGGTCGAATTATTGTTGTGCCGCTTTTGTAAGAGTAGTGAGAGCTTATACACACCGCTAGAATGGGCTGATGCCGAGGCGATGGTTGGCCCAGAGATGTTGAATGCGCTCGTAGAGCAAGGACGGATTGTGAAACTAACGGGTGGTATTTTGTTTCCCCGTGAAACGTATACAGATGCAATAGTCCGGCTAGTGAGCTATGTGCGAGAACATGGAAGTATGACAGTATCTGAGGCACGCGATCTCTTAGGAACGACGCGCAAATATATTGTGCCTCTCCTTGAGCATATGGATACATTGCGCATTACGCGCCGTCAGGGAGACCAGCGCTTGCTGGGGTCGAACCTGCCCAATTCCATATAGATTTAGGAATTTTATTAATCTTGCAACAGACGCCTTTTAAAGAACCCTATAGAAAACTCCTATTTTCGTGTAGAGTGTTCCATTCTGGTGTACAATAAGTTACAATAGTGGCGCGATGCGAAACAGGATTACGGAAAATCACTATTTACCAACCGTCCTACAGTGCGGAGAGCTATGCAAATCGAAGTTTTGGGTGAGCGATACCAGTTACAAGAACCCATAGGTCGTGGCGGTATGGCGACGATCTATCGGGGGCATGATATGCGTATGGATCGCGTTGTGGCGATCAAAGTGCTGCGAGAGGTCTATAGCACTGACCCAAAGTTTGTGACGCGCTTTCAGCGTGAAGCAAAAGCAGCATCTTCATTGCAGCATCCCAATATTGTGCAGGTTTATGATTATGGTCAGACCGAAGGCAACTATTTCATTGTGATGGAACTTGTCGAAGGGATGGACCTGCGCCGTTATCTACGCTCACGTGGAGTCCTCGCCATTGACCGCGCGGTTATCATTACACATGATATTGCGCTGGGGCTGGGGGCTGCACACCGCCGTCAGATCGTTCATCGCGATGTAAAGCCGCAAAATATTCTCGTAGGACATGATGGTTCAATCAAACTTACTGACTTCGGTATTGCCAGTGTCTATAAAGATATTAATGCCGAACGCCTGACAACTACTGGTATGACCCTGGGAACTGTGCAATACTATGCACCTGAGCAGGCACAGGGAGAGATTGTCAATCCTGCTGCCGATGTGTATGCTCTTGGTATTGTGATGTATGAGATGCTCACAGGCCGGACTCCCTTTGAAGGTGATACGCCAGTCGCGGTGGCAATGCAGCATATTCAAGATGTTCCCCTGGCTCCCAGTCAGCTGAATCCGAATATTCCCTCTGCGCTAGAAGAGATTATTATGCGTTGTCTGGAGAAGATTCCCGATATGCGTTATCGCAATGGGACTTTGCTGGCACGTGCGCTTGAATTACTGAGTGAACAGGAAGGAGTGGTGGCACTTTCTGCTACTCCTGCTGGTGTGCCAACTCCTTCGACAAATGGTCATGATGGCTCCAAAGCCCAGTCAACTGCTTCACCCAATTTCGGTAACCCACCGTCTTTTAACTCGGTGTCCTCACCTGAAAATGGTGTGGAGATGGAGCGGCGTCCTGATGCTGTTCTCGATCCACCCTTTGGACCTTTGCCTGGCGATGCCGTAGCGCCAACAACACAGATGGGTCAGCAACAGACCTTGTATGGTGCCCCAGGAAATCTAGAAGCATCTACGCGTCCTTTTCCCAAGGACGCTCTATCAGGGCACTCAGGAGTAGCATATAGGGATCGCGAATCACGTGTTGCTGGTATTATTACTATTCTTATTTTAATCGCTACATTGTTATTATTAGGCTTTAGTGTCTATCTAGCTGGCGAACTCGGTTTCCTGTCTATTCCTGGTATAAGGCCTCAATTAGCCTCACCTACAGCTCCTGTAGGTATTCGGGTTCCTTCCCTTATTAACCTGGACTATGCGCAAGCAAAAGCACTGGCAACGCAGAGCGGCTTCAAGTTAGTAGTGATGAACAATCTTACCTCTGGTAAAGTCATACATCAGTCGCCGACGCCGGGAGATCTTGCTAAACGAGGGGATACAATCCAGGTTGAGTTTGGTGCTTCATCAACTGGTAAGACAGTGCCTACGGGTCTGCTTGGGCAGTCGCTTGACGATGTCAAGCAGATTCTCGACAAAGACGGTATTCAATATACTGCTGTACCAGATCAGAATGATCTTCAAGATCCGAATAAGGGTCCCAACACAGTGACACGTGTTGATCCTAATGAAGGTCAGTCGCTACAATCGGGCCAGCAAGTAACGCTGTATGTGACGAACTTGCAGGATGCCTCGCCGACGGCCGTCCCTGTCATAGTTCCCACTTCTCCCGTTATCACACAGCCGACACCGACGCCAACGCCAGCACCGACGCCGACGCCAGCGCCAACACCGACACCGACGCCGATACCAACACCGACGCCAAAGCCGACGCCAACACCAATTGGGACGCCAGTCAAGGTACCATAAGATCGATAAAAGAACCCTACTCTGTATAAAGAGTAGCCTCTATGATCCTAAATAGGAGAGAGAGAGCTCTCTTGGACGCAGCATAGTAAATGCACTCTGCTCTGTGGAAGAGTTACCTCGGTGCTATGATGCCAAATAGGGGAGAATGTACTCTCTTGCTAAGAACACGTTTGTTATGTGCGACGTGCTATACTACAACTAGCAGCGTTCCACTCCCGGCACAAACGTAGGGATTTCCATGCTGCAATTCATATGAATACTACCAAATCGTCAAAAACCCATATACCGGGAAACTGGTGTGATTTTGGGCATTCCCACCAAAAACGTCATCCCACAAGGGACATATCACGAAAGGAGAGGCGGCGTTTCCGTTCGCTTGATCGCGACATCATTCGCTAGAGCGCGACGTACTCCATACCTACCTAAAAAGGTGGAGTATCCTGCCGCAATTCAGATGATAAAGTTAGACGGAGCGATATCGCCAGAGAATACTCTGTTCGTTCTACTTTGCTTTGAGGGACCAGATGTCTATTCCACTGCAGGTGGTTTAGGAACACGTGTCTCCGAGTTGAGCGAGGCTCTTGCAACACAAGGGTATACAACCCACTTAATTTTTATCGGCGATCCGTATAGGCCATCAACAGAACTTCGTATGGATGGGCGTCTGATACTCAAGCGCTGGTCGCAATGGGTCAGTAAATATTATCCTAACGGTGTATATGATGGTGAAGAACAAAAACTGTATGATTTTAATGAAAGTGTTCCCTACCATATTTTTAGCGAAATTGTACGTCCAGCTGTAGCAGAGGGAAAAACCGTGGTTATCATGGGTGAGGACTGGCATACCGTCGAGGCAATATGCCGTACCTCCGACCTGCTGAACTGGTTTGGCGTACGACAAAAGGTCTTAATGTTGTGGAATCTCAACAGTTTGATGTCGTTGCATCGTGTCAATTGGGGACGTCTGAACTATGTTGCTACACTTTGTACGGTGAGCAAATATATGAAGCACAAGATGTGGAATCTGGGTGTCAATCCGCTAGTGATTCCCAATGGTATCCCCGCACGCCATCTTGATCCTGTTGATCCCGAGGTAATCCAGCGTTTACGAGCAATTGTCCGACGCGATGATCCTAAGCGGCTGTTTCTCTTTAAGATCGGCCGTTTTGATCCCGACAAACGTTGGATTATGGCGATCGAAGTGGTTGCACGCATGAAAGAGAGCGGACATCCAGTGACGCTCTTTGTGCGAGGGGGAATTGAGCCGCATGGTGCTGAGGTCTTCGGCCATGCGTATCATCGCGGCTTGCAGATTAGTGATGTAGAAGCGCAGCGTCCGAATATGGCTCAGAGTGTCGCAGCCATCGAGAGAGCTACCCCGGCGGATATCTATAATCTGCGGTTCTTTGTGCCCGAAGAATGCGTACGTGCAATCTATGCTGCTGCAGATGCAACTCTGGCCAATAGCGGACATGAACCCTTTGGGTTGGTGGCTCTGGAGGTGATGGCTGCACAAGGGATCGCGGTAACAGGTTCTACTGGAGAAGACTATGCTATTTCGTTTGAAAACTCCATTGTGAGTGAAACAGATGATCCTGATGAGATTGTCGGGTATCTTCTGTACCTGATGCGCCATCCCGAGGAGCAGGAGCGTATTCGTGTCAGTGGGCAGGAAACAGCGAGGCAGTTCCTATGGGACCGCGTGATCGAAAATCTGATTGGCAAACTGGAGTTCTTGGCACGCAAACAGAACATCGTGCTATCGTCAAATCATGGCTTAAATGGAGCTGGTAAGGTTCCCGATAAGGCTGCAGAGCAAAACGTGATAGCGCGACAGCTTCAGTGAGTGTAAAATCTTAGTTGCAGTATCCTCAAAGCGGATCATGAAAGGGTGCAAGAACTCAACTGCAGACAGGACGCTTGTGCGATTTATCGCATGTTGGGTAGGGGCCCGATTTACCGTGTGCCCTTTGGGTATTGCGCCCGCCGTAGCCCGTAGAATAATACAATAAGGTCAATTGACCATGCACATAGAAAGAATTTGGTATGGTTGCGGATTTGGCAATTTACACCGTGGTACACCAGCCACGCCGTCTTAAGCTTCCCGCGCAGCCGATTCCTCGCGGAGCTTCAGTCGAAGATATTACCCGCTGCCTCTTTGATGAGAGCATGAACGAGCGCTACTTCAGAAAAGTGGCAAAATACTGCTATTATCCTGCCACGCGCATGTTTTTAGATTTGGTGCGGCAGGGAATGAAGTTGTCGATCGGTTTTTCGCTCTCGTTTTTGCGGCAGGCTCAGAGCTGGGATACAACCTTGCTTGAGCTGTTTCGTGAACTGGTAGCGGAGGAAAATGTCGAGCTTATAGGGGTCGAACCCTATCACAGTTTTCTCTTTCTGCTCGATTTGCCTGCTTTTATCTCACGTATGCAGGAGATGGTCCAGGAGATGGTGGCTATTTTTGGTAAGCGTCCGGTAGTGACCGACACCACCGAGATGTGTATGTCGGCAACGATCTACAATGCGCTTGATGCCGCCGGTTTCCGCGGAGCGTTAATCGATGGTCGTCCCTGGGTGATGGGATGGCGTGAGAGTACCCATGTCTATCACTATGGCGATGACGGCCCTTATGCCCAGTCCATTGGTGATAGAAAGGCTGCACGAGCAGCTGTCTATGGAAAACGTTCTGGACGAAAAGATGAGAAAGATGATTATAATGATCCTCCTTATCTATTAGCGCGGCACTTAGAATTAAGCGATGATGTCGGTTATCGCTTTTCCAATCGCAGTTGGTCTGGCTTTCCGCTCTATGCAGATTCCTATGCCCACTGGATTGGGCGTACATGGGGCGACATGCTGTTGCTCGGATGGGATTATGAGACTTTTGGCGAACATCATCGTGTGGATAGCGGTATTTTCGACTTTATGCGTACTCTTCCCAGTGAACTGAGTAGGAGTGGTGTAAGTACATATACTGTCAGTGAGTTGATCGATCGTCATAGTGCTCATGCAAATCATTTGCCGCTACCGGTTTATCCCTCGACCTGGGCAGGGAGCGGTGGCATGGAATTTTTTGTGGGCAATGAAGCGCAGAAAGTGATTTTGCAGTTGATGGGGCATGTCTATGGGATGGCCAAGCTCACTGAGAATCCTGAGCTTATTGACTTGGCTCTCTGGCTTGCACAATCGGACAACTTGCACCTGATCCAGTGGTATGGGCGTAGTGGGCCGGAAGCCGAGGTTTCTGCGTACTTCACGCCATCTGAATGGTGGGCTCTGGGCTCAAATGGTGTCATTTATGAGCAGCAGCAGGTCTATCTTAATGCGTTACGAGCAATGGAGCCGCATCTTCCTGTGCGTATCCTACGTCAACCGGAACGTAAGACGATACGCCTGCGAGAGGCAAAAGGCGAATCTGAAGCCGAGGCCTCTTTTCAGTACGCTGTGCGTAGCGTTTAGCTGATGTACCTGCAAAGCGGGTGGGTGCAGTGAACTCACCCGCTGGCAGGTCCTCCCAGGTGTTCAAATCTCAACTCTTTTAAATATATTCCTCCTGCGGAGAAGGTCCATACTCGGCGTAAAGTGCTTTAGTGTGTACCACCGTGCCCTGTACTTCGGTTAAGATCTGGTAAAGATCGGCCCAAATGTCCATTACTTTTTACCCCTTTCTCCGCTCAAACGATTGACGTACCTCAGCTTCTTTGGGTAGACTGTAACTGTTCAGATAGTTGGTTCATGCTGTTCGTTGTGCCACCTATAAGATAAATAGCGTTCGAAATTAACTTTGAGTCGAGTAACAGCTCAAGAGCCAATATCGGATAGCATTATAAAAGGAGAGGCGGCGTTTTTGTTCGCTTGAATGCGAACATACTTCAGACCTCAAGGTAGGGGTATCCACGCTGCAATTTGGATGAAGCCAGAGCCCATATTCAATTCCTCGAGAAAAGTGTCAAGATCTCCCTCGAGAAGAGTGCCAGCACGTGTGGTCGACTCCTCAAGCGGAATGCCAGAGTCTGTATCTGATCCTGCCTCGAGAGAAATGCCGGCACGTGTGGCTGACTCCTCAAGAAAGATGCCTGCACCTGTCTCTACTTCCTCAGCACTTCTTGTGGAGACGGGATCAGTTGCTATAAAAATTGCAAAAGATCATGATACAAGTAATCTATATACAGTAACGACTGTGCAGCAGAACATTGCAATTAATGCAAAAAGTTATATACCCACAACGGAGTCACTAGCTACTGCGTTGCAGTCAACAATGACTACAACAACTAACAGACAACCAGTAATTATTCCTGGGACAAGGAAGCGTGTTGGGAGTGTAGCGCAGACAGGAGAATTGTCCAAGTCGCAGCATTTATCCCCTCTTCTCCGGCATGGGCTTCCTCTGGGAGCTATAACCGCCTTCATCCTTTTTTCGCTATTCTCCTTAAGTTCGCTGGCGGATGGGTATACACAGGTTCCCATTGTTGGCAATGCGATTCAGTGGGTACAAAATGAGCAGACAAATTGGAGCCTCCTCATAGGTGATCACGCACCAATCATGCAAACAGGTCCTACGCCTCAAGCGAGCGATCCCGGATCGCTACCTGCTAGCGATTATGTCGCTATTGCTAGACAAGCAGCTATTAGTGCTGGCATTCCACCAAATTATTTTGTGCTACAAATTAAGGAAGAAAGTAATTTTAATCCCAATGCAGTTTCTCCTGCTGGCGCTGTAGGAATTGCGCAATTCGAGCCCAGCACAGCTGCAGGATTGGGTATCAATCCTTATGATCCAGTCGCGTCACTCTACGGTGCGGCTCGTTATATGGCAAGGTTAGACAATTCGTATGGTGGTGATTATGCCAAAGCCTTGGCGGCTTATAATGCAGGTCCTCCCGCAGTAACTCGTGCTGTTAACAGTGGAGGAGCAAACTGGCTTGCTTATATGCCTGCAGAGACGCAGCGCTATGTTCATGCGATTATGGGCTAACTAACCCCTCAGGTAATAAATCGCGAAACGGATGCAAATTTTGGGGCTTGGGAATAGGGGGCCTAGCCACTTGACATGCAACCAAAATAATGGTAAAATGGTTGCATGAAAAATGAGATTAAGCCTCTCACCATCCGGTTTCCTGAGTATCTGTTGGAACAGATACGAGAGGTAGCAAAACAGAATAATCGATCTCTCAATGGAGAGATTTTGACTGCCATCCAAGAGCACATCAAGAGACAGAAGAAAGGCAAGTAAGCAGCGATGAACACGGTACACATCTACCGATTGCATCCCACTCCGAAGCTGTTTGCTTGTTTGAAAGCGGCTTAGTACTACAGTTGTAACTATGGTAAGATTAAGCTCTGAGCTCAAAAAGTTTTCCGAGCGTAATTACAACTGTAGTATTAGATGGAAGCGGCGAAAGTCTGGAACCTCTGCTGTGAGATCCATAAACAAGCCAGATGGGAAAGATATCGATTACCTGACCCATAAATCCAAACAAGCTCACATCATGAGCTTCACTGGCTCCGAACGAGGAACAAGTAGCCAGTGTCCTGTCTGTGGGCATAAACACAAACCCAAGAAGAGAAATTGGGTCTGTAAGGCTTGTGGCTTTACAGGGCACCGCGATATTGTTGGCAGTGTCAATATGCGTACGCTCGCATTTGATGAGCAGGTAATGTTTCCTCGTTCCGTTACGTATCTACGTCCGAGCAAGTCTCGGCGTAGTAGTAGGGCAGACGCGCCCCTGGCATCTTCGGATGCTTGTTGTCTGAGTCAGTCACCGGATCAACCACTGCTACATGAGCAGGTTCCTACGGGAATAGGCCACACCGTTGAAGTGACTCAGAAGCTCATCCCCTTCTAGGGGATTGAGAGTCGTCACATAGGAAGAGAAACCATTAAGCCTCTACTCACGCTATGAAGATAGTGTCAGGAACCCCATAGCTGAACCACAGGTCGCAGTTTGATGATGACAGGTTTTAGGAAATGTGGCAAAATAGAAACAAACCTAGCGTTTGCTGACCAATTTTTAGCTGCTCTTGGCTCCCAAAAAGAGAGGAGACCTCAGCATGCCCAATCTCACATCTGTACCAGACTTTGATGAAGTTACCGCCTTTATCAAGGAAAGGGTTGATGCCATGCATATCCCTGCTCGGCAATGGGCAGATCTTGCACGGCTGGCTATCCAGGGTCTGCCTTATGATGCCAGCCGATTGGCAGAACTTGAAGACTATATCAACGCTATTCGTGCCGAACTGAGAAGTGTTGTGATTGCTGCATCTGAACACTTTTCCGAGGAAAATCTGAACATCCTGCGTAAAAACGTTGGGATGAGCAAATATGCTTGGCGCTCAGCTCAGAAAAAGCGAGCCGTTACTCTCAAAAATGGGTTTTCCCTCGTGATCTACTAGCGAGGAACCTGATGATATAGTGGCCTTTTTGAAAATTGTGTAGGCGGCGTGATAAGCGCTCTTTTTCAGCTCGGTACAGACGTAAGCTTAATAGCACCTGTGCTATTGTCGATCTGGATTCCGAGCTTACTAAGTCCCGTAGTTGCTGGTCCTTGGATCACCGCCCCTGTTGTGGGATCAAATTCGGAGCCATGGCCGGGACACTTAAAGATATGAGTGTCTGGCTGGTAGAGCACCGTGTATCCCGCATGGGGGCAAATTGTATCATAGGCAACGAAGTTATCACTGGGGAGACGGATAAGGGTAGCGGAATCTTGAGAGGATGCAATAATGAAAGGCACAGACGAATTCTGTGCAACCGCACTCACTGGTGCAATAGTTTGACCTACTGACACAGGTCTTACTGGAATCGGAGGTGTCTTTGTAATGGGAGTGCTAGTCTTGGTCGGCGTTTGAGTCGTACTGGGGGTATTGGCTGTGTCAGGGGTATTGGCTGTGTTGGGGGTGCTTGTTGTGTCGGGGGTACTGACTGTATCGGGGGTGCTAGTTTCGGGAATACTGGTTGTACTAGTCGTGCTAGTTGTTGTTGTTGCAAGATTCTCATTTGGATCATTACCGAAGATGCGTAGTGGAATGCCAAGCAAAGTAATACTAGCAACTGTTGCAGCACCTTTAGCCCAATCCTGAAGCATAATACGTCGTGTCATTTGCTCGTTTTGTACTTCACTAGGCTTGTGCTGATATGCTTGCAGCAAGTTTCCGGTGATCGGATTGGTCTGAAGCAGGCTGATTTTAGCGGTATAGGACGATTTTTGAGGTGAACCAGCCACTACCAGGAAAATATAGAGTTGTAGGACAATTGGTAATTTCTGCAGAGTATTGTCTCTTGCAACAAGCTGGTCGACTAGCCAATCGTCAATCGAGGCCAATCCCGTATTGATGGGACCGCCGAGGATCATCGTTATCCAGCAGAATACGAAGACAATATCGGAGCCAAAGAAGTAGGGATAAGTATTCCAGCTAGCGGAGAGGAAGAATGTCAGACTCAGCAGCATGCCGAAAAAAGCTGCTGGGCGAAAGAGGAAACCAGCATAGGTACCTAAACCTACAGCAATTTCACCTAGTGCTGTCATCCACCCGAAGAGCACAGCATGGGGTAGAGCAACACTGAGCAGGAAATCGTGCAGTGGTGATCCATGTGCCATTCCCCTAATTTGGGAGGCGATATATCCAGGCATCGTAGGGTCAAAGAATTGCGGGTCAGTCAATTTCTGAATACCAGCATAAATAAAGGTAAGCCCTAAGAAGACCCGCATTGGTAGCAAGATCCATCCTGGAAAGCGAGTGGTGTTCCTGCCGGGAGATAGGTTGCTACCGTCATAGGTATCTTTTACCTGCTGCCTTTTCAGTTCTTGTAGCCGTTCCCTTAACTGGACCACTTGTTCCTGTGAAGCTTCCAGTTCAATCTGTGAAGTTTCCAGTTCAATCTGCGAAGCTTCCAGTTCAGCTTGTGTGGCTTCCAGTTCGGCCTGTGAAGCTTCTAGTTTGGTCTGCGAAGCTTCCAGATCGGCCTGTGTGGCTTCCAGTTCGGCCTGCGAAGTTTCCAGTTCGGCCTGTGTGGCTTTCAGTTTCGGTAAGGCTGCATTTTTGACTTCCAGTTTGATCATATGCTCTTCTAACTTCGAGGTTCTATTTCTACAAGTTTTGCCTATCCCCGACCTGAGTAGTTACCCTACAACGTTATTTACAGCAGCCTTCAGAGCGATAGAGCTTACGGTTGTTCTGCAGCATTATCAAGAATCAGTATAGTAGAAGTTGGCATGCTTTTCCAGGGGGAAACAGGGACAGAGTGGTTGACTGCTCCGTCATTTTTGTTGCCTGTAGCTTGTCTGGCTTAGGAAGAGGCTTGAAAATGATGGGACCTGAGGGGTTATGAGACCAAGAATAAAAATCTCCGCCTTGTAAGCACCCATAAATCGGGGTAAGATATGTGTGGCATAGATATGTAGCGTAGCAAAAGATAACTTTGTCTGACAAGTTAAAAAGAGAGGAAGATACGTCATGGAACTTGACGTAGAGAGACAGAAGAAGGCGCGTGGATATGCACGCATACGACGGCGACTTAGCTTTCTAAACATCGGCATCGCTGTCGTCGGGGTAATCATTATTTTTTGGGCAGGACTCGATTGGAGGCTACGTGACTGGTTGCATCCCCTTATTTGGCAACCTGTTGCTGGATGGTTTCCACTCCAACTATTTATTTATTTTCTGATATTGCTCCTAAGCTATGAGATGCTCATCTCTCCCTTGAGTTATTATGCAGGCTTCATTCTGCCCCGTCAGTATGGGTTGTCTGTACAATCGTTGAAGGGATGGGTGCTTGACTTAATCAAGGGGCTAGCTTTGGGATTGGTGGTTGAAATCTTAGCAATTGAAGTCATCTATGTGCTACTAGCGACGCAACCGCAATCCTGGTGGTTATGGGTTGCACTGGTCTGGCTGCTTTTCACAGTTGTAATGGCAAGCCTTGCGCCTGTGCTGCTGTTTCCAATTTTCTATAAGTTCACGCCACTTCCTGAAGGAGAATTAACACAGAGACTGCTTGCGCTAGCTCAGAGGGCGAAAACGCGAGTGCAGGGTGTGTTCTCCATGCAACTGAGTAGTAAAACAACAGCAGCTAATGCCGCATTGATGGGACTTGGCAACACCCGACGTATTGTTGTTGCTGACACGATGCTTGATCGGTATACCGCTGATGAAATCGAAGTAGTCCTCGCACATGAGTTAGGCCATCAGGTCCATTATGACATCTGGAAGCTCATTATCAGTCAATCCGTGCTCACCTTAGGAGGACTGTACTTGGTTAATTTGGCATTGCATTGGGCCGTTGACATCCACCACTTCTATAGAGCGCTTGCTGATCCTGCTACCATTCCCTTTGTGCTGGTCTTAGCTTCTGTTTTTGGGCTGATTGTGATGCCGCTTTCAAATGGTCTGAGCCGGGCGATTGAATATCAGGCAGATGAATATGCATTACAAGCAACGCACAAGGTTGAGCAATTTAAAAGTGCCATGACCCGGCTGGCAAATCAGAATCTGGCCGAAGTCGAGCCATCGCCAATTATTGAGTTTCTCTTCCACAATCATCCATCTATCAAGAAACGTCTCGCGCATGCCGACGAGTTCGCCTCTCGTATAGATCTTGCACCCAATGTTGCCTTGAGCACAGATGGTTGAGGCCCAATAGGGAGAAGCACTTTGGCGTACTACAAACTGTTCTACTTATGATATGATAGACGAAGGCCTTTAAACGGAAGAGATTTTATGTTGTCCAGCAATAGGCCATATATCATATCAATACTAGTAGTATAGCAAAGAAAGGGCACCTCTTAATGAGTGACGAAATAAAGCAGGAAAAGCCGATCCTGACCACGCGCCAGGGGCATCCCATTCACGATAATCAGAATATCCGTACGGTAGGAGAGCGCGGACCCTCGACTCTCGAGAACTACCACTTTATTGAGAAGCTATCGCACTTTGATCGTGAGCGTGTTCCAGAGCGTGTTGTGCATGCTCGTGGTACAGGAGCGCATGGCTACTTTGAAGCTTATGGTACTGTCGGGGGCGAACCAGTTAGCAAATATACCCGAGCAAAGCTGTTCCAAGAGAAGGGCAAGCAAACTCCTCTCTTTGTCCGTTTCTCAACAGTCATTCACGGTATGCACTCCCCCGAGACACTGCGTGATCCACGCGGTTTCGCAGTTAAATTCTATACCGAAGATGGCAATTGGGACCTAGTCGGTAACAATTTGAAGGTCTTCTTCATTCGGGATGCGGTTAAGTTCCCGGATGTCGTTCATGCCTTTAAGCCTGATCCGGTAACTGCCAGACAGGATGCCAAGCGCATCTTTGACTTTATCAGCAATACCCCAGAGTCAACGCACATGATCACCTGGCTATTTAGCCCTTGGGGCATCCCAGCTGACTATCGGCACATGGAAGGGTCAGGTGTTAATACCTATAAGTGGGTCAATGCCCATGGAGAGGCTGTGCTGGTGAAGTATCACTGGGTTCCCAAGCAGGGTGTCAAGAATCTGACCCAGGAGCAGGCAAATGCCATTCAGGCTACCAATTTCAACCATGCCACCCAGGATCTCTATGAGGCTATAGAGCATGGTGAGTATCCCGAGTGGGAGTTGCAGGTCCAGATTATATCCGATGACGAGCATCCCGAACTTGACTTTGATCCACTCGACGATACCAAGCTCTGGCCCCCAGAACAGTTTCCTTGGCGGCCTGTCGGTCGCATGGTACTCAACCGAAACCCCAAGAACTTCTTCGCTGAAGTTGAGCAGGTGGCATTTGGCACTGGTGTTCTCGTCGATGGCTTGGACTTTTCCGACGACAAGATGCTACAAGGGCGCACCTTCTCGTACTCTGATACGCAGCGCTATCGCGTGGGTCCTAACTACCTACAATTGCCGATCAACCAACCCAAGGCGGATGTCGCCACTAACCAGCGTGATGGTAGTATGACTTACTACGTTGATAACCAGGACAACCTGGCAAATCCTCACGTCAACTATGAGCCAAGCTCACTGGGTGGTGTCAGAGAAGCGGTGAGTGATGCCAAAGATCACACTCCCCAGATTTCGGGCAAACTGGTGCGTCAGCCGATCAGCCGTACTGATCCCTATACACAGGCTGGCGAGCGCTATCGCACTTTCGAGAACTGGGAGCGAGAGGAGCTGATCAAGAACTTAGTCAGCCAACTCAAAGTTTGCCCAGCAGCCATTCAGGAGTGCATGGTATATCACTTTACGCAGAGTGACCCTGACTATGGTCGCTGTGTTGCTGAAGGGCTTGGCATTGCTATTCCAGCTGTTGTTGTTATCGAATAAATTATTGCTCTGCTCTATTCATCGGAGTGCGCATAGTTTATCTCCTTAATGACGAAGGCGGCAAACTGTGGGATAAGATCCATATTTTGCCGCCAACTAATTAGCCGTACCAAGCTCTATACTCAGGCAGACTGCGGTAAACTGAGTGTGACATGACCTTGCTCGCCCGTAGCAGGTTGGCATGAAATCGCCACATCTACGCCTAATCTCGCAACCATCTGGAGAAGACGTTCGAGCGAAAAGTTGCTCACGCGGGCTTGGAGCAGCCGACAGATATGAGGTTGTGGTACTCCTAACAGCTTGGCCGCTTGGCGTTGGGAAAGATCACGTCGTTTGACCTCAGCAATGATATATTTTAACAATTGTACTCGTGCCAGACATTCTTCGGGGTTAGGCAACCCGGCATCTGCAAAAATGTTGTCACTGCTGACAGTGTAGCCTTCGTCGTTTATCATGATGATGATCCTTTCCTTGCCACGTATTACACTCCTACCTATACAAATTAGTATCACTACCCATAGTATACACGACCAAATCGCTCATGTCGAGATATATTACTACCTTCGCACGAGCATACCCAATACTGTAATACCCGCTAGACCCAGACAAAACCAGCCAGGCGTGTAGAGATGGATATTGGTAAGATAGATGCCCCCGGCCAGCGAACTAAGGAATACCAGGCCAAGAGAGAATCCGCTGCCTCCGATGGATACTGGTATGCGGTGTGAGCGTCTGTCCAGAAAATTCGCCAGTCGTACCTCAACCTGGCCTGTCTGGATGTGGGTCATGAAGCGCTCAACTGCACGCGGTAGGGTACTTATCACGCGACCGTTATCTATCAATTGTCGGATGATCTGCTGGACCATTTCACTTATATTCTGCGTATCGAGTCCTAGGAAGTGACGAGCGTAAGGTGTGGCCTCCTTGATGAAGTTAAAATTGGGAGCTAGCCCTGTTGCAACGCCGACCAGTGTACTAACGGCTCGCCCTGAAAAGGCAAAGTGCGCTGGAATGTGAAATGGCTGATCATAGAGCAGTTCCACAATATCCCGTGCGACATCAGACATATGCAGATCACGGAACTGTCCTAGTGTGATCCCGATGTACTGATCCATCAGCATACTCATTGCACGTTCAATAGAGACCAGATTAGCCCCTTCGCCGATGAAACCGAGCTGGATCAGTGTTTGGACTACCTGATGAGTATCACTAGCGACGATCGCCAGGAACAGTTCTCGCAAGAAGCGCCGCGTATAGTTGGTAATCGAGCCAGTCATGCCGAAGTCCAAAAAAGCAATAATGGGCTCATTGGGAGGAGAACCCCGCTTGACGAAAATATTGCCAGGATGTGGATCGGCATGGAAAAAGCCCTCTTCGAAAAACTGACGGAAATAAGCATTTACCGTACGTCTGGCAACTTCCATCCGGTCAATTTCAAAGGCATCGAGCATGGCATAGTCATTGATCTTGATGCCATCGATCCATTCAAGGACAATGACGCGTCGTGTAACGTACTGTTCATACACACGTGGAATACAAATAGTGGGGTCATCTTTAAACATAGTGTGAAAGCGCTGGGCGTTGGCGGCCTCGTGCGCAAAATCAACCTCTTCAAAGACTGTGCGGCGAAACTCGCGGTAGATACCCCACAGATCAATCAAATCGCCCGAATCCACTAATCTCGTAATCAACCGGATTACAAACCTGAGGGTACGTAGATCCATACGTACCAGTTGTTCAATGTTAGGACGCTGAATTTTGACAGCGACTGTCTCTCCAGTTTTTGCCAGTACTGCCTTGTGGACTTGGCCCAACGAGGCCGCTGCTGTACAGGTAGGTTCTAGTGTACTGAAGATTTCACTAACGGGCTTGCCAAACTCGGACTCGATCATATAAATTACATGCTCAAAAGGCTCTGGCGGCACCTCATCTTGTAGTGTGATCAGGACCTCTAGCGCTCGCTCTGGCAGCAGATCGGCACGAGAACTGAGGAATTGTCCGAGCTTGATCATCAGCACGCCCAGCTTAATGGCAGTCTGGCGAAATGCCACCAGGACACTAATGAGGACCTCAATATTGGGTTGCACCTCATAATTGCCGCGTGCACGAGCACGCAAAACGCGTTTTCGTTCTCGGTAAATGACCCAGATTGTCCAGAGTAACAAACGCAGTACACTCCACACTCTTATCCATCTTTGCCACCATGACATTTTTTGCATAGGCTTAAGCCTCTCTATAACAACGGGATGTATTAGCGAAGGGTTTTCAATACTTTTAAGCTTGCCACTGGTTTTGTCTTCTATTGGCTTTTTGAGATGCAAAGTTGACGCAAAACGATAAATTATACTGGGGGATCTGTCTGCAAACAAATTCATCAGCTCTTTTCGTATTGCTACCGGGCAATGCACTCTTAATAGCTTATCATTTTTGCAAGCCAATTGAAGTCTGTAAATACAAAAAGCCTGCTCTATAGAGAAAAGAGGCTATTTTGAGAGGGAAAAGGAGATTCTCTGAAGGTTGATATCGCTTCTCTACTCAGCTCTTAAAGCTATTGTCGTGAGGTAACCTACGTACTGTCGGCATAGGCCACCTCGCTAGTCCATGTTGTTCAAGCTTCTTTATTCATCTTCGTATTCATCAAGGTCATTCATTTTATGCCAGCAATACAGCAATGCTCGACAGAACTGATCATACCAGGCAGAGAAGACCGCTGCTGTATACTCAAAACCGCCTTCAAGAGCAGCCATATGTAGCGCCTGCGCTGCATCACGGCCTGCCATTAAGTCAAAAATAAGCGTTGCGCCTTGAATGGTACTGAGGTTGGTAAGCTCATCCATCACTTGATCTGCTATCTGCGGATATCGAACAAGCCACATAGCAATCTTGTCAGATTCTTGCAAGTTCACCCATAAGAGTGGTTCGTCCATGTGAGTATCTCCTATAGAGCCTGTGCAATATGAAATGCTCCTAATAAAGGCTTGAGTATGTTACATATACAGAGCTCTATCATTTTTCTATGCAGAGGCTAGTTCCTCTTCGTCATAGACAACAACGGTTGATGAGTAGAGTGTAGCGGAAGTTTGTGCACTCCTCTAGTAGGAAACAGGGACAATTCTCGTTGCTAAATGTCTCCTGTAATCTAAAATTGTCCCTCTTTTTCCCTACAAAAATCCCCTCTCATTAGGTACCATTAATGATAAGTCGCATTTTTTCTGAACAACGCTGTCAGTCAATGCCAAATTAGAGGTAGAGGAGCTTAATAAACAATGGTAGGTAGTACCCGTACCCTGATTCCATTATTTATCATTTTCTTACTCTTGACTACCTGTGGGTCAGCAGATATTGGGGTAGGAAATAATACCTCTTCAGCATTTACCCTACATGCTTTAACCAACCTGAGGCAGCGGCTATCCCCAGCGGCCGTCAGTAGCTGCCAAGGCTTGACGGCAAGCTGTGTTACGCCACAGACTATGCGTGCCGCTTACGGAATCGATTCGCTTCTACAAAAAGGCTTTACGGGTAAAGGGCAAACGGTTGTTGATCTTATTTATCTTGGCAGTCCTACACTCCAACAGGACATGGATGTCTTTGATCGGACATTCAACTTGCCCCCAGTTGATCTACAAGTGCTGTCACCGCTTACCATTCCCGCAAAGGCTTCCCGTCAGGATCGAGAAGGTGCTGCACAGGAGACCCAGTTGGATGTGGAAGCGATTCATGCCCTTGCACCAGGGGCAAAAATTGTCGTCGTGCAAAGCCCGGTAGTAGAGACACAAGGTATTGTCGGTCTACCGGAGTTTCTGAAGTTAGAACAATATATCATCACTCAGAAGCTGGGCTCCATTGTCTCTCAGAGTTGGGGTGCATCCGAGCTGACACTGAAAGATGCACAGAGCCAGCGGGAATTACAGCAATGGAATGCACTTCTCCAGCAAGGGACAATAACAGACCACATTACCTACTTCTTTTCTTCAGGTGATAGTGGTGCTGCTGACGCCATAGATGCTAAGAACGACCTTGGAAGCGTTCCCACAACCAGTTTCGGGGCAGACTCACCATGGGTTACCAGTGTTGGTGGCACGAGGTTAAGGCACGTTGGCCCAACCTTCCCGGAAACGGCATGGAGTGATTCCGGTGATGGCTCTGGTAGCGGTGGTGGCTTCAGTAGCTTTTTCCAGACTCCCTTCTATCAAAAAGTGCTTCCGGTACTAACGCAGAAGCAGTTCATCAATCGGCGTGGAGTTCCGGATGTTTCAGCAGTGGGCGACCCAGCTACAGGATTACCGGTTTACGTGTCCGGTCAATGGAACCTTGTTGGTGGAACGAGTCTTAGTGCACCGATCTGGGCAGCTGTTGGGGCTATTGCCAATCAGGTGGCAGGACATCCTCTGGGCTTTATCAACCCTGGTCTCTATAAGCTAGGAGCCTCTGCAACCTACCAGCGAGATTTTCATGACATTACTAAGGGAAGTAATTCCAACTTGCTAGCTCGTGTAAAGGGTTACTCCGCTGTTCCTGGCTGGGATGCAGTCACAGGTCTGGGCACGCCCAACGCGGTAAATCTGATCCCAGATTTGATAGGGGCGTTGAAGTGATATATTGTTCGCACAGACCCAACTTTACAAAGGCGTGCCGACGCTTTAGCTCTGATCTGGAATTCTGTGATTGTCTGGATCAATTTCTTGTCACCTGCGTTGATATTAATTTAGTAAGGAGGTTATCTAGCATCGACCGGACAACTAGCAGATTCTTATGGTATGTCTAGATGTCGTGCAGATGTCCGCAGTTTGTCACTTCTCAACGAGGTCTTCTCCCGATTATACTTGGAAGGAGAATCAATGCTGAGCTGAATTGGCGAGAGAGAAGCTTTGGTGTTCTTTAACAACCCGGTTTTGTAGTTGGCTCTTGCGAAGCTATATGGCTCGAGCTTTCTGAAATTTACTGTGATACACGCACCTGGAGGGTACGATGAAAACGTTGTTTTCTAACAAGCGCACTATGCTCCTGGTTAGAGGAAGCATCACCCTACTTATCATTTCTATCATGGTTACCATTTTCGCAGCCTCTCCCCCGGGGACCCATGCTCAGAATTCATGGAGCAAATCAACGCGGCCACAGTTAGGCACAACCAAGACCGCATTTAGTGATTTCTGTTACGCTTCCTGGACTACTGGGCTCCGTTCACAAGGGCTAAGTTGCCTGAAACAGAGCAAGAAAGCCACACAGCTTTTGCAACAAGTGCTGGCTCCAGACGCCTTCGCGAATAAATGGCCGCAGCAGCCTCTTTCTGCTCTTGCAACACAAAATCTGTTGACCAATCCCCAAACCAAGGCACCCATTAAAACTCAACAGGACTTTCTAGCTGCCATTCAATCAATAAATAGGGATAGGGACCTGCAGGTTTTATTCGGAGGACGTCAAGGGAATCAGCTTCTGGCTGCCTTGTGGGCTTACCAGCTCACAAGTAATAACGCTCCCCCACCCGTAGCCCCACCTGTGACTGCCTCTGACCAGCCTCCTGGCTGTCCTGGTAGCACTCAGAGCTTCCAAAATACTGATCTCTGGCCGACAGTAGGGCCTATGCTCCTTACGACGACATCCCAATCACTACAGGATCAGAATGGACAGCCTCTCGGAGTATACGATATCTATGGCAGAACGCTCCTCCAAGACCATTGCAGTATCGCGACTCTTGCTCTGACAATGAAAGCATTGAATGGAGACACCCATGTAGCAGCCGATACGGTCTCCCAATGGGAAAGAGATGCGCTGTCTACGGCAGCAAATAGCCCAGCACTAGCAAATAGTCCATCAGTGAAGGGATTATTCTGCCTCTTAGGTCAGTCTGACAACTCGTTAATCGACAGCTGGTTTTCAGGGGCCATTATGACCCATCCAATCGCGACGCTTACCCCACCAACTGCCCCGTCGACTAGTGGGTCCTCTCCAACTAATGAGCCTTCTCCGGTTACCGCACCGCTCAGCCGTGTTCAGGTGAGCTAAAGTGATAGCTTATAGGCATTGAGATTGGAACGATGCGCTCATCGGCTCTCTGTGAGGTTACTTGTTCACAGAAGGCCGATGATTTTTGGTAGACCAGAACCTCGTCATGCCTTGCTTTATGGAAGGCTTAAAGGTATACTAAAAGAAGTAACTATTCTTATTCAAGTCATGGCCCATCTGCTGAAAAGCGAGGGCTGGTCGGCTAGGAGAGGAAGCTCTTATTGGGCTAGCGCCTAGAGCAAATACTTCTTTGAGTAATCATTCTATAGATCGTGGGACATCACACAACGGTAATGCTTTTATCAGTCGGCGTGAAATGCGGGCCAATAATAGCACTGGGGTATTGCCCTCACTGGGAATATCAAGTGCAGAACGCCGGACCACTTCTGGTGCATTCGACTTCGAACAAATGGTGCAATCATTGCACGAACTCTTCGAGCATGATCGCCAGATTGCTAGTCAGCCAAATTCCACACGTTGTGGCATCTGCTACCTGCACTTTTCGCTTAGTGAGTTGCAATACCGGGATGGAGGGTTCTATACCTGCTCAGGATGTAGCCAGAGCCTCGGCCATCAAGATGTGTCCATGTTGCATAAACAACAAAAACTGTGATTTTTATCACAGTAGTGCAGAACACGATTGCCTGCATCTAGGATCTACTAGCTAGTAGCGTCCACTGAGGTGTGCAGCAAAAAAACTGACAGCGATTGCAAAGCTAGGTTTGTGCGTCTTCTTCCTACTCAACTAAGGCTGTGTTTTCTTCTTCTAGATCTTCTGCAGGTAACTCACGCAGGTCTTCAGGCCGATCTAGGCGATCGGTAAAGAGAATCCCGTCTAGGTGATCGATCTCGTGCTGCAGAATCCTCGCAAACCAGCCTTCGGCGGTGACACGAATCGATTTGCCACGCATATCCTGGCCCTTGACTACCACTTTGGTAGCCCGACGGATGTTATCACCAGCATAGCCGGGAATGCTCAGGCAACCTTCAGTCCCTACTACTTCACCTTCCGCTTTGACGATCTCAGGATTAAATACTGCCGCCTTGCGATCTTCATATTCTGCTACAAACACACGAATGGACATACCAATTTGTGGTGCTGCTAGACCCACACCATTCGCATCGTGCATCGTCTCAAACATATCATCGACGAGTTTTTGCAGCGAAGGATCAAAGCGATGTACCTTCTTGGCCTTCTGACGTAGAATAGGGTTCTCAGAAGTAATTATTTTTCGCAGTGCCATATTTTTCAAAACCCCTATTTTCAATCTCGACTGATCATCGTTCACCCTTCCCACCCAGCCAGCTGCTATAATTAGTCCATATATTACCATATGGGAGATGCTCTACGCTAACATGCTCGATACTATCAGGGCCTATCT
>DASYAN010000182.1:0-3723 GCA_036501345.1 Ktedonobacteraceae bacterium | reverse complement strand
TAGGGATGGAGGTAATACATTTCCCATTCACCCTTTGATCGGCTATTCCCCTTTACTAGAACACCGTAAGGGATCGCGACTTTCCCAACATCGTGGACGAGTGCGGCACATCGCAGTTTAGTCTGTTCCATTGCACTTAGTGCATAACCATAAATAACTCCGACATATGACCATCAATATCCAGGGAGATACGTTTCACCCGGCCTGGAACTACACGATTCGGCTGCGAGCATAAACGTCGGAGTTATTTATGGTCGTCGACTAAAGGGCTGATTCTTACCCACATCTTACAAACGGAGGTGAAAAGCCAATGTCGATATGTCAACGCAATTTCTGTCTTATCAGTGGAGTTATAACTTCTCATGATTGCCAGACAAAGAGTTCTATCACATAGCCATCAGGATCACTAATATACAAGTGCATGACGCCGTCACCACGTGGGCGAGGCCCGGTGATTGCAATACCTTGTGTGTGCAGGTGATTAATCGCAGCCTCCAGATCATCAACCTCAAATGCCAGATGAGTTACAAGTCCCGATGCCAGTTCGTCGGCGCTGTATCCAGGATACACTTGCTTTGCACGCCCTTCGATCTGTTCACCAATGAGGTGGATCTGAAAATTCCCCTTGGTCAGCCAGGCACCAGGAAAATTGAAATGTTTGGGGCGGGGAATCTCTTGCATGCCCAATACCCGAGCATAGAAATCGCGTGAATGTTCAGCGTTCGCAACGAGTAGGGCTATGTGATCTGCCTTGCGAATATTCATGGTGTACTCCTTAATAGCATACTTGCAAGAGCAGGCTCATCTTTGCGCCATGCGAATTTCTTATAGTCTATGACAAGGTTCTCTGCTTGGCTGTTTTTCTACGCGAAAGTAGGGCAAATTGCCTAAATAATATACATGGCATGCGTAAAAAATCTCTTGTTGGAGATATTCCTTCTATTGGCTATCCATAGCTAGCATCTGAGGCAGGACCGTCAGATGGTAGAGGCTTGATAGTGATTGTACCGAGATTGGTCTGCAGGTGCAGTGTTGCAAAAGGACGTTTGCCGATACTATTGTCGCCGAAGTGATTGCTGACTGTACCCAGATCGGTTTTAGCATCCAGGGTGAAGGCTGTGTCAGCGGGTAAGGCAACGTCAATGGTTCCAGCATTAGTTTTTAAGAAATATTGACCACCCGGTTTGATAGAACCGATGAAGGTAATGGTGCCTGCATTTGTCTCAAGGCGTGCATCTCCGTCCAGATTCACGTCTTGGAAGTTAATTGTGCCCGCATTGGTATGGATAGAAGACTGGTTGGACAGAGAAGCATTTTTGGCCTCGATGGTGCCTGCATTGGTGTGAATAATCGCCTGACCGCGAATGCCATCTACACTAATGGTGCTGGCATCACTACGGATATGTAAATCGCTTGACTCAGGAGTGACAATGTCCAGGTCAATGCGTCCTATATCGCCGAGTGAGAAAGTTCTCCTTGCCTGGGGATTCCAGACCTGTACTTTGATCTGATTCTCTTGCTGGGTTGCATCAAGTGGGTAAGAAGATGGACTGGGTAATAAAGAGCTGTAGTAACGGGTAGCTCTCACCTCAACGGTGTTGACTGAACCTCGATGAATACGAATAGCACCAAAGGGATTATCAACGATTAGATCGGGCTGACCACTCACAGTGAAGCTCTGCGTAGGCAACTGCATAGACTGGTTAAAGACCAGACGCCAGATGACATAGGCTACCACTGCAATTCCGACCAGCGTGAAAGCCAGACCAAGGATCGCATTAATAATTGATCCACCAAGGACAATTAGTGCAACAATGAGAATAATCATCCACATTTTGTGCTTCACGGGACGAGATGGGCGCAGTTTCTCGCCCTCCATCTGTGAAGCGTATCCACCATATCCCTGCTCATACGCTGAATATGCAGAGGAGTCCGGCTCCGGTGGACTCTGGTACTCCGAGTTTTGCTCACGAAGATCAATGTTTACCTGCCTCGGCTCTGGCTCATGCGGTACATTCTCCTGGGGAGAAAACATCTGGTTACTTATGGCTGCCTCCTTAAGTTACTTTCTATTCATTGTTCATGGTGAAGATTATACATCAGCCATGCGAAATATATAAGGCTTATTGCTCCATTAGGATTATCCTGTGATATGTGACCTTGACCCGTTTTCGTAGAGTCTTCACTGGTTTGGAGCTGAGAGAGACGAAAGACGTTTATTACGTGATGCAACGTTTGCATTTATTACTACAACAGAGTAAATAAAATGTATCAAACATTTTATTTACTCTGTTGTTTCCTAATCTGTTCATAGGTGAGCGGACTCACGTATCCAAGTGTTGAATGTCGTCGGATGCGATTATAATAGACCTCCAAGTAGGCGAAGAGCTCCAAACGAGCTTGTTCATGGGATGAATAGAAGTGTCAGAAATCCCCAGCTCACGGGCCACTTGTGCGATCGACTTTCCACTGGTCTGGGCCAGTCGGACCGCTTCCTCTTTGAATTCTCGTGTGTAGACTTTTTGAACCTTTGCCATGCTGATCCCTTTCCTGATTTGCTAGAGTATATCTCAGCTTTACCGACTCCACCAAATCGGGGGAAGATCAAAACATTTTAAAGGAAATGTACAAAGTGGAGCTTAGGAAGCCTCTATATTAGGGATTAGGGCGAGGCGACTTCGCGGTTGGCTCCCAGTGAGGTGTACACTGGTTCCATTCTTCATCTCCAGGCCAGGGAGGCATCGTTGCGATGAGCAAGTACGCTGGCTTTGCGCCTTCGTTACGGGCCTGAAATTTGACCCCTGGAGGGATTTCAATAGAATCTCCAGGGGAAACAACAGTTACTTCATTGTTATATGTTCCCCCATCTCGCCAGATATTCAATTTCTCTCCGCCCAGATAGTACCAAACCTCCTCAATTTTACCGTGGCTTCCAGCAAGAGATGCAACGTCCTTGCCGATGGTGCAGTGACAGAAACTGGCCCCATCCATCGCCGGCAAGAGCCGAATCTCTGTTGTATCAGGCGCCGGGTAATCCACTGTATTAGCTTGAGAGAGTTTGGCATTTTCCATAGAGATTATCAGATTGTTTTTACCTACTGTTCTCCTGGATGCAGCAGCATACTCAAACATCATAGTTTCAGGCTTGCCATCTACTCCAGGCGGAGAATATTTAAAGAGTTGCCCACCCTCTTGTGATCTCATTATGAGTTCTTTCCCACTATTGGGTACATTGCCCCTAAAGGCTTTCCCTTTGTGTGCAACATACTCAAACTTAGATACAGGCTGGCCATCTGCACTAAGATTAATATGTTCAATGAGCCTACCACCATTTTTCTGGTTTGTAACACTATACACATCACTTGCTAGGTAAGAAACTACATCGATAGTTGCTTGATACCTACAATCATTTTTAAATTTCATCCAAACCTCTGATATTTCTTGATCGATTTCAGCACTATTAGATCTAGTAATTAACTGATCTTCCTTCTTCAACAAGGCCTTCCGCAACTCAGAGAAAAGGCTCTTTGTATAATCACGCGTGATGATTTTCTGGTTCCCATCTTTGTCATATATCCTTAGTTGGCTCCCATCACCGAGCATCCCCTGAATTTTGGGAAGATAAACATTGCTCATAGCTAGGTCGATACGTCTGTCTATTTCCCGTTCACCAACTAGCACGGTTCCTGTACTAACATCATAGCCTCCGCCGGCGCTCCTTCT
>DASYAN010000181.1:0-10021 GCA_036501345.1 Ktedonobacteraceae bacterium | reverse complement strand
TTTAAATGCAAACTCTCATTAGAGAAACTGAGGAGCACTTCAGAGTACAAGAGAGCGGATTATCAAGAGCTGCTGGCAGATAACGGTGTCGTGGGACGCGATTATCAATTAAGCTTCCAGCGGGAACGGCAGAGGTTTAATAGTAGTGCAAACTTTGAGTGGTATGTTAACGGGCAGATTACCATTGTGCAAGATCAACACCAACTATGGGAATTAGCCACAAGGGTTATGCAAACTATTTTTTCTGCCACACCAGCACATAAAACGGCACAGCATCTCGCTAAAGGATCCAATAATGCACCGAAGCAGAGGGAAGCTCTTGATCATATCTTAAGTGCTCCATTCCAGCGTAGCGGCAAAAAGTCTTCTACTGATATCATCCTGTTTGACGGTGCTGCAGAACTTGGGCTAATCTTTCTTGTAGGACAAGAGGGTGGATATAGTAGATACGATGTGTGTGTTCCCGATCCAAACCTGCATCAGCAGAGTCGTGTTATCTGGGATATGTTTGACGAGCAGCTAAAAGCAAGGGACGCCGCAGTTGCTTGGTTAGAGATCTCAGAAGAACTGGCGCGACCACCATTTGGTTTATCCCCGCAGGTCATTGAACTCTTTCTAGCCGCATTCCTGCGTTTCAACAAGGATTGCGTGGAAGTCTATACGACAAAGAAAGGTCTTTCTCCACAAATAGATGTTACAGAGGATATCATCATAAAGATGATTGAATCTCCTAAAGATTATATCATACAATACAAATTGGTCACAAACCAGCAAGAACATCTTCTGCATGCAAAAGAATCGATTGGAGACGCAAGACACGCTGCTGATAGCCAAGCACAGCGAACATCCTTTGCAACATACGAAGAGACACGGAACAAGCCAATCGTTCCTTCAACGAGCATGGTCTCTGTAGAAAGCAAACCATCCCTAGCAAGCACATCCGCAATTTCCTCACCTTCGCAAGCGCAGCAACTCGTTACTGATGTAACAACGGAGGGTGCCCCTACAACTCGAGCAATACATCGCCAAACAGGCACGATCTCTCGCATTGACCAAGAAGCTGAGCAGATACCTACCGATAGTGCAATATCTGCATCTTCTCAACCAAAAGATAGTGCAGAAACACGTTTCGCTACCAGCAGTAGCTATCAAATAGCTATTCCCCCTATGGCAAAGCATCCTACTGAAGATCAGTCTCACCTCTATAAGACCTACACGATCGAGGATACAGAGGAGGAAGATTGGGACAAGGCCCCTGTAGAGCAGGCTTTCAACATCATCAGAGCCATCTTTGATGGTTTGACACCCAAGGACCAACGTAAACTATGCATTCGGGTAGTTGAGGAGTACAATTCCCGATGATCACGATCGTCTGCGACTTCTACCAACTCCATAAGGTCGAAATCAGTCGTGATGTGGTTGTGGTAAACAGCATTCAAGACTACATACCCTTGAGGCAGCAGTTGCGTCGTATCCTTGATCAGAAGACCAGCAATTACACTGTCTATGTACAGCATCGGGTCATAGCTCGCTGGTTGACAGATCTCACAAGTTATGAGCCACACATTGTCAGGTGGAAAGACATAAACTTGCACGTTCATTTTGAGCAGCAATTTGGATTTTCTCCACCAAAAGGTATCAATGAAGCTGTGCTTCAAGATCTCCTGCATACATTGCCTCCAGCTGATGGAGACACAATGGCAGATCCAGTGGGATGGATTTTAAGCCAGCGTGTCGATCCCATTTGGAAAAATGAGAAACCAGGGCCAGAGCATCTCGTAGGCTTTGCGGCCTGGATTCTCAGTGTGCAGACGATGCCCGCGCTTTACCGACCGCTTATGAGAACTCGCCTCAGCGAGTGGGCCCAATACAACCATCAGTACCAAATCTTCTTCGAGCATTCTTGGAGGGATGCCGCAGCAACCGTGCTTCCTCGTCGGGAGCAGACACGCGACGGAGCTACACCGGAAAAAGTTGCAGTACCCTCAATAGGATCACAATCTGCTAAGATTACTTTTATAGACCCAATAGTGAAACTCACTGGCTTCCTACAGTTGCATCGAGTGGGTACACTGAGCATTCTCATAGAGAACACAAATATATTTCCTATTAGCGTAGTGCAGTTAGAAGTTGCAGATTCTGTAATAGAAATGAGTCAGCGTACGATGAAATCGCATGCTGCTATTAAGACAGAGGTCACTGTTCCTGCTATGAATAGCCAAGAGGCTACTTATCCTATCCGTTGGCGTCTTACCTGTGAAGGACAAAGACAACGGAAGGAGTTCACTGGGCAAACAGCTATACCGATACGGCGTTTGCACATGAGTGACGTGGATGAAATGTTTAAGGACGAGTTATGAGATTAGCTTTTGAGCAAAAAGCACTTCAATGCTATGAAGAAGTTTGCGTGAATAAGGGGCTTATTCGCCAAGCTAGCATAGGATCACACAGTCTGCCCACATATGTCAGCGAATGGATCGTATCCCGTCATCTCTCGGATGGGCAGATTGACGATGCGGCCCGTCGACGCATGAGGCAGTTTATGAACAAGCATTTGCCTTCCAAGGATCAGAAGGAGTTGCTCAAAGCGAGGCTAAAGAATGGTGAGACGCTGCTTATCCTAGACAACTACGCAGTGGAAGTGGATTTGCGATCGGATGAGTACATGCTAAAGATTCCGTGTTTAGATGAACACCGGGCCACAATTCAAGGATATATCGTGGAAAAATATCCTCTCCTGCTAGGAGGCGGTGTTTGGGGGGTCGGACGCCTAGAATATCAGCCACCAGACGACGAGGCGCGTATTCCCGGGCAAATCCACATGGTCGATTTTAGGCCGATGCAAGCGGCAACGATCGACATGGACTTATTCTGTGAGCAGCGTCAATACTTCACTTTAGAAGAGTGGAGGGATTTGCTTGTGAGTAGTATGGGTTACAACCCTGCATTCTACTCGCCACAGCAACTCATGCATCTGATTGGTCGACTCTTACCCATCGTGCAGGAGCGGGTCAATTTGATCGAGCTAGCGCCAAAGGGGACTGGCAAATCCTTCGTCTACCTTAATCTATCGAGATACATTCGATTAATTTCAGGAGGCAAGGTTACTGCCGCTGTATTGTTTCATAATAATGCAACAAATCAATCGGGTCTGTTATCGCGTTTTGATGCAGTTGTTTTTGATGAAGCACAGACGCTCTCATTTGATAACCCCAATGAAGTCATTGGCGTACTCAAGGATTTCCTAGAATCTGGCAGTTATTCACGTGGTGGCAAACAGCAAAATTTGGCAACCGCCAGTGTAGTCATGCTCGCAAATATCCCGTTGGATGGTGATGGTAGTCCTCGCTTCAATAACCTTTTCTTAAATCTACCGGGATTTCTGCGTGAGACAGCTTTTATTGATCGTATTCATGGCATCCTGCCCGGCTGGAAATTACATAGAATTCAAGAGCAAACCATATCTAACAGTCTTGGATTCAAGGCAGACTTCTTTGGTGAGGTGCTTCACAACCTGCGATATCGTGCAGGATATGAGGACTATATCAAAGCCCATGGGCGAATTATTGGTACGGATGACATACGTGATCGGAATGCAATCACAAGGTTGGCGGCAGGTTACCTTAAACTACTCTTCCCTGATCTGCAACCAAGTCCTGCAGAATTACTTGAGTATTGCTTGCGTCCAGCTGCCGCATTGCGCCAAACTATAAGAGACCAACTAGCAATGATGGACCCCGAGTACAAGCGGTTAACCATCGACGTGGCACTGCCGACTGACTAATCTGCTTGGATCAGACCAAATCAAAAACTTTATGCAATACTCCTCCGAAGAGGGCATCTTACAAATCGCACCACAACTATGGCAAGCATTGCGCTATTATGAAGTGGTGGATACACTCATGAGCACAGATGAGCAAATCAAGTACTATGAGGCTAGACATGACAACTAAAACAATGGAACATGCAAAACATGTGTAAGAAGAAAAGATAAAGTTTGTAACGTATCCTTACCTATGAAACCTCTAATCCACACGATAACCAAGCCATAGCGATTACCTACCAAGGGAAAAAGCTTGGCTATGTTCCAAAGGTTTTTACACGCGTGATAAAAGGCTTGATAGAAACATATCAAATATCTGCATTTATCGAAAGGATCAACGGCACACCAGAAAGACCAAATATATTACTTTTTGTTGAAGTCCGATAAACCGCGTACTCACATTAAATGGTGACATGGGATACAAGAGTCCCGATCTTCCATCTCATCAATCCAGAGCATCACATATCTGTGTTGCCCATGAGAGTCGCTATCCTTTTCGTCGGTGGCATAGGTAACACCTGACCTTCGAGAGTATTCACAAACCCTACCACTTCCCATCTTCCCATTTTTCGGGTATGTTCTTGCTCTCCGTCTCATTGCTTGCTACAATATCGAGTGCATGACCTCTTCATGCAGCAATGTGCCGTGCCTGATGCGTCCGCTGCGTCGATACCCTTCTTTGACTGCCAGACCTCGATGCTCATGCTCGGTGAGCCGGGTCATCGACGGCTGCGTTTTTCGTATGTTGAAAGGAATAGACCATGACGACCAGACCTCTTGTTGATCCTGAGCTTGCAGCCATGCTTGATCAGGTCCCCACCGTAGAACTGACTGAAGAAATCGTCAAGCAGGTGCGGGCTATGGACCAGACTCAGAAGCTTCCCAACCTCCCCATGTTCCCCGATATTGAGGTGACTGAGTGCTTTGTGCCCGGTCTAGAAGGCGTTCCCGAGGTGCGGGTACTGCTCTACCTGCCGATCACGGTGGAGGGACCGAGACCTACCTTGCTCTGGATACACGGGGGCGGATATATTATGGGGTCTCCTGAGCAGGAAGATCTCATGGTCAAGAACATGGTGTCAGCCATTGGATGTGTGGCTGTTTCGGTAGACTACCGCTTGGCTCCTGAGACACGCCATCCTGGTCCAGTCGAGGATTGTTACGCCGCCTTAAAGTGGCTGCATACTCATGCGAGCGAACTCGGAGTCGATCCGACTCGCATCGTGATTGCGGGCAGTAGCGCAGGAGGGGGGTTGGCCGCTGCGCTTGGGTTGCTTGCTCGTGATCGGGGGGAGATTGCCCTGGCGTTCCAACTCCTGATCGCTCCCATGCTCGATGATCGCACCTGTACGTTGGCCGAACCACATCCATACACTGGAGAATTCATCTGGACACGTGAAGCCAATCGCTTTGGCTGGACCTCCCTGTTAGGTCAAGAACCAGGCGTACCAGACGTTTCGCCCTATGCGGCAGCAGCACGCGCTGAGCATTTAGAGGGCCTCCCTGCCACATTCATCAATGTCGGTGCTCTGGATCTGTTTCTGGAAGAAGATATAGAGTATGCTCGTCGTCTCACACGAGCAGGGGTGCCAACGGAGTTCCATATCTATCCTGGGGCCTACCACGGCTTCAGGATGGTCGCTGACGCGCAGGTGACACAGACCGCCGCACGAGATCAGCTTGCAGCTTTGAAACGTGCCCTTGGTGATTCTAACCACTAATTTGTATAATGGTATCATGCCTTGCCAAAAGGTGGGGAAGGGCCTCTTTGTTCCTGAGGCAAACCCAAAGGAAAGCGGCCATAACGCCAGAGGAAATCGCGAAGATGCAGAAAGAGGAGATGCAAAAACACATGACCCAGGAGCAACTCCAGGTAGCCCAGGTCGAAGAACTCACACCATCGGTTAGGCCTATCCACATTCTCGACTACGATCCTGAGTGGCCCCGGCGCTTTGAATGCGAGGCTATGCGCATCAAAGCCCTGCTCGGTGAACATGTGCTTCTGATCGAGCACGTCGGCTCGACCTCTGTGCCAGGGCTGGCAGCCAAGCCAATCATCGATATCGTGCTCGGGGTTAGCAACTCGGCAGACGAGCCGACCTACGTCCCAACCTTAGAGGCTGCCGCCTACGTGCTACGCATTCGAGAGCCAGACTGGCACGAGCACCGCATGTTCAAAGGGCCAGATACCGACATCAACCTCCATGTCTTCTCGTTGGATTGCTTAGAAATAGACCGCATGCTGCTCTTCCGCAACTGGTTGCGCAAGAACGCATCCGATCGTCAGCTCTATGAGCGTACCAAACGGGAGCTTGCTCTTCAGAACTGGAAGGACGTACAACACTACGCCGATGCGAAGACGTCGGTAGTCGAGGAGATTCTCGCACGAGCACGGGAAGATGCTGAAGGAGGTTTGCCAGGACAGCTCGTATGAGCGTACCAGATTCTCCAAGAACACTCGTGATGAAATGGCTTTTCAGGCTTAGTCCTCACCAAAGGAGGAGCGACATGGAACGCAGAGCAGGTGAAGATCATCTTCAACCAACTCCTATTCTCAATAGCACTCATCCAGGGATTGTTCGTTTTACCCAGGAAGTGCTGGCTGAATATCCTGCTGGCGGCAGAATCTTTTTGCAGGCAGCGCACCAATGGCTCTCAGAGCAACTCTCTGCAGTCTACACGCTCAACGAGCGCCAGCCTGCCGCAATCACATTGATGCGAGGATGCGGCTCGTGCAGTCAGCGTATGGCCGTCTTGGAGGCGGTAGCACGTGCTGCTGGGATAGGGACACGCTCACGTGCTCTTTGGATCAAAGGGCATTTCTGGTCTACGCGCTTTGGGCGGTTGAGTCCTTTCTTGCCACAGCGCGTCCTGCTTGCCTGGCCCGAGTTCTTCCTGGATGAGTGTTGGGTTGGCTTTGAAGAACTCTACGGGCCACTTGATGAACTAGCCGATCGTAGCAGGACCGGATTCACCAACGCGACAGGCGAGACGCTCTTTGAGGCGGTGAGTCGCACAGCTGTTGATTGGTACGGTCAGACGTGCAGTGGCCCGAGTTCTTCTTGCAATCTCTCTGGTTTTATCATTGCAGACGATGGAGTTTTTTCCTCACGCGATGCTGTCTTTGATCACGCTGGCTTGTTGTTGCACCAACCGGGAGGCTGCCTCTTTGAGTTAATCTTTGGTGGACGCAAAGCAGCCTCCTAGCCTGTTTTCCCATGTTTATAAAGCCGTGAGAGCCTGATCAGAGTACTTCATCTCGATAGCGCAGGGCTGCCCGTGCGAAATCGAGCCATCTAGCGGCATGCTCAACTGGTACCTCCACCCATTCCTTCATGGGGCGCCCTCGGCCTGAGGGATCAAAGAGCTGAGCACCAGCAAGCGCGAGCGCCTCAGTATGCTCAGGCACAGTCAGCTTGAAGACCATAGCGCTTTGATAATACCCGGCAAAGGCCTTTCCATTGTTCTTGAGACAGGGCATCCCAAAGATCTTTCCACTCGTTGTCGGTGAGGTCGCCATCATTTCAGTGGTGACCTCATCATAGATGGCACGCGCATCTGTCATCATAGCTGGTTCCTCCTATTTGTTTCCCCAAAGGTTAGAATGTATTTGCCGATGGGCATAGCTTTGCCAGTGGACATTGAGAGCATGAAGGCTTACGAGCCGTACAGGTAACGCGGCCATGATAAATCATCCGATGAGCAAGATCCAACCATTCTTGCCGAGGAATCAGGCGCATAAGGTCCTGTTCGATTTTGACTGCATCCTTCTGGTGTGCCCAACCAAAACGCTGTGCAAGACGCTCGACATGGGTGTCTACAATAAATCCTTCTATCGTCCCAAAAGCATTGCCCAGGATAACGTTGGCTGTTTTGCGCCCAATGCCTGGGATGGTGACCATCTCGGCCATCGTCTGTGGGACTTCACCTTGGTAGTGGGTGATCAGATACTGGCAAGCTGTACGAATCTGTTGCGCCTTTTTGCGGTAAAACCCTGTTGACTTGATGTCTTGTTCCAGTTCTTCCTGGCTCGCTTCGGCATAATCTTCGGCACTGTGATATTTTTGGAAGAGAGCTTTGGTAACGGCATTGACTCGTTCGTCGGTACATTGAGCTGCGAGCTGGGTGGCGACAAAGAGTTCAAGTGGGTTCGCAAAGGTCAGGTCATATCTGGCGTGGGGATAAAGGGTGCGTAATGCTTCAATGATCCCCTGCGTTTGCTCTGATGATCCAGGTTGTGGGCCGCTATATGCTGGTGATGTCTTTCCCATCAGGATGGTTTCTCCCATTCTTCATTGCTGGTTTTTGCTCGCATTTCTATCTGTGTATGCTTTCTCATTCTCGCCTGTCGGGCCGGAAGTGGCCGCTTTGTTTTCTTCTCTGTAACGTGACAATCATGAAGAAGAGCATCGTGAGCATACTAACACAACGAGATTTTCTTGGATAGAGCAAGGGTGAGAAGAGTGAACGAGAGCAGGTGTCATTTGTCAGGAGGAAAGGTGGGTCTGCTGGGTCAAGTTGCTCTTGGATGGGTAGATGGTCTTATCAATGGCCTGACTAAAAGAAGAACTATGACCAACCAGAAAGTAGGTTTTCAAACTTCTAGCATACAGTTGCCGAGATTGAAGCTGTTGACACGAATATTCTGAATAATATACTACTGAGCGCAATTTCTATTTTTGAAGAACTATTCAGGTATCCCTGTCTGGAGAAATTAAGATAACCTGAATAGTTATCAGGACTACTATGCTGGTTGACGTTGCCGCTGTGATAGCGTTGTCTTAATGGTTTCCAGAATGGTGGAGGCAACAACCGGACTTGACCAGTAGCTACTATGTGCGCTCCCACCGAAGATGGCTAATTGAATCTCCTCAACTTCTCCTTCCACTTCCTCCAGGCTCAGGTTTGCAGAGAGGCGGCTGAAAAGCTTATCGAGGATACCAGACTCCTGGGTGACGATGTCCTCGACATGAAGGCAACCCTTAGCTGGTTCCCCCAACATTTTTGGTAACATTGTTTCGATGGATGTGGCAACGATATCCATGGCATGAAGATAATTTTTCCAGGGGAATGGTCCCTCAAGCTGGCTACAAAGAGCCTGAAGATACGCCCTCAAACGTGGAGTTATCTCATGCGTGTTCGGTAGCGAAGTGTCGCTGATTGTCATCAGGCTAAAAAGGCCAAGCGGGGATCCCATGGTATGGATACTTCGTACAGGGGTTCCGCCTTGGAAAATGTACTGACGCAACTGTTCTACACCCTGATAGTCATAGACGTTTTGAGCATCCCAACGTGAGCTAAAGAGCACATCAAAGAGAATGATGGTACCCATACTATGTGTAATCAGATGAATATGATCGGTTTCAGAGTTAAAATCTTGTAAACCTGTGTTGAGCTGCTCTATAAGTTTATCGACGATTTTTCTGCCAACCGAACGGCTAATGTAGAGCGCTGCATCCCCGACAAACTGTAAGAGCTGTTTAGAACGGAATTGTTTGAATTGTAGCTTATCCCACGCTTTTGAATCCTTAAGATCCTCTAACAGGCTCTCTTCCTCATCTCTATTGACATCCCCCCAGTAGAGGGGAACAGATTTGAGTGTCATCTCAGAGGTTTTGCGCTGTTCAATACGTTCAATAAGTGGTTTAGCATAATCTGGTTGCTCGCGTATCTCTCGTGTATTAACTCCATGAATGAAAATGAGGTACTCTGCCATATCTTTCATCTCCTTAAGTGGCCGCAAGGATAGCATTGGTTAGCTTGCGGGAGACAAAAAGCCTCTCTCCCTACCATTCTTCATCGGCAGTCGTGGTTGATCAAGCAACATCTTTTGTAGTAACCGACTCTTTCAAAATAAGTATGAGATGTATGAATGGATTCAGGAAGCTATCGCTCAAGGCATGACCAATCCTGCCAAAATCCACCGGTATGCTCGTGAGAAAGAAATCAGCGTTCATGAGACAGAACAACTGACTGTTATGAGCATGCACTAGACCTTGACAGTTCATCTCCTATTGATACAATACGAACATGAGTCAAAAATGGAACTGACTATCCCTTCAAGAAAAAGGAAAGTATGTATGAAAAAACGGAGTAAGCAAAGAGGTGTTTCAGCATTCAAATCACATCAAAGCGCAACAACATCCCCAGAGTCTACTCTTCACGAGGCTCGCACTTTTCCCATTCTGGAATGTTGGA
>DASYAN010000180.1:0-8184 GCA_036501345.1 Ktedonobacteraceae bacterium | reverse complement strand
ATTCTCAGTGGAATGGTACCCGATCTGAGTGTCTCCGCTCGTTCCAGTGCCGACGGTTTTATTATCTTCGGGAATGTGGACTTGGGAGTGCTTCGCCGTGCCATGGATGAAGCACTGAAGAGACTCCAAGCTGGCGAAGCGGAACTTGCCATTCATCCAAACTGTGGCACCAATATCGCCGTTGGTATTTCCCTCATAACCCTGGGTACACTCTTCGGCCTAGCCTCCAATCAGCCTCGCACACGGGTCGCGACCGCAGCGGCTTCATCCATAGCAGGCTTGATGGCAGCTCGTCCAGTAGGAGAATACGTTCAGCGTCACCTGACGACCTTACCTGAGCTTACAGGTGTGCGTGTCACCGAAATTGCACGTCGGAAACTCTTCGGAGTCACATTCATTGACGTACGTACTGTGCAGGAGTAGCTAATACCTATGTTACCACCATTACCCGTACCAACAGTACGACCACTGTTGCCGGTGCCCATTCTTAGCTGGATTATCATTTATGGCCTCGGGTTTCTTATCGTGGCTATGCTGATACGTATGATCGCATCATGGTTCCGTATCGACGAAAGTTTTGCTATTATACGCTTTCTAGCACGCATTACAGACCCGTTTATCCAACCATGTCGCCGTATAATGGGCAGCAGTGTCGGCGTAATTGATCTCGGATTTCTTGTGACATGGTTTCTCATTATTACAATGCAAATTCTTCTCTTGCAATCCCTACCATCAGGATGGTAACGCATGCTCATTAGCGTACGTGTCATTCCACGCAGCAGCAAAAATGCATTGGAATGGGAGCAGGAGAGTCTTAAGGCGCGTTTGACAGCCCCACCAGTTGATGGGGCAGCCAATGAGGCGTTACAGGAATTACTGGCTAAGCGCCTCGCGCTGCCCAAGCGTGCCATCTCTATTGTACGTGGAGCAACCAGTAGGCAAAAAGTAGTGGAGATTGCCGGGCTAACGCTGGCAGACATACAACACAGGCTACAGGCTCTCGATTAAGATTGCGTCTCTATCCGTAAATTTTGAAATTGCGCAGATGAAACTTCGAGAGGAAGAAAGGTTATGGCTGATTGCAGCAGATGACATTACTGCTCAGGTAACAGATATAATGAAACCATAAGGGTTTTTTATAACTGTGCGTCCATCTTAGCTGCCCACTAGAAGGGACCTCCACCCAAAGTGCTCAAGTAGAACAAGATAAGCAAGATGATTCCAATGACTACAAGCAGCATTACGAAGCTAAATAGAAGATAGCGATGTTCCGCTTCATTTTGGTACGGTTGCGGGTATGGCTGCTGGTACGTCCTGTTTATTGGCTGAAACGGTCGCACTGGCTGTTCAAACTCAGGCATCTGCATTTGTTGCTGCTGGCGTGTAGGTTCCTCAAAATCGAGCATACTCTCTTGCCGCTGGCGACGCGTGGCCTCATAGGGCGGCGCCTTGCGAGAAATCCGATCTGACCGTCGCTCAGGAGCTGGGGAACTGGAAGATTCAGAAGACCGACCCGGCGTTGGAGTAACCGGGCGAGGTACCGCGACTGCGCCAGAGTAACCACGCATATAGATACTGGTATCACCACTCGGTTCTCCAAAGCGGTTCAGCAAAATTTCGTCGATATCATGCTTCATCGCCGCCGCATTCTGATAACGCTTCGTTATGTCAAGAGTAAGGGCACGGGTTAGAATGCGATCAATCTCCGGCGAAAGGTTTGAGTTCAAGCTTCGCACATTGGGATAGTTAAAAGCTGGGTAGTCGCTGGGATCGCGGTTAGTGATCAGATGATGCACAGTTGCCGCCAGTGCATAGATATCAGAACGCGCATCGGCATTGCCTTGATACTGCTCAGGGGGTGCATAACCTGGTGTTCCCAACGCTGATGTCTGCTTGCGCTGCGCATGCTTTGTCTCACCTGCGCGTGCAATGCCAAAATCAACAAGATGAGCCAGATTATCTTTGCTGCTGATAATAATATTGGCCGGCTTGATATCTCGATGGACAATTGGTGGTTGTTGTCGCGCCAGGTAATCCAGGATCGTGAGCACCTGCGAGGCATAGAGCAGCACATCATGTTCGGGAAGCGGTCCTTTGAGACGATCAAGTCGATCTTCCAAGTTCTCGCCAGCTACGTACTCCTGCACCATGTAGTAGCGCGTCCCCTCCTGGAAACTGTCGGTGACAGTTGGAATGAGAGGATGATCAAGATGAGCTAGAGTCTCAACTTCGCGCTCGAAATTGCGTACATCTGCCTCACGCTGGGAAGGATCAGCATTATCTGAGACCAACTCTTTAATAACCACACGCTTATTTGACACACGACTATCACGTGCCAGCACAGCAGCTCCCATACCACCCTGACCCAATATTTTCTCCACAACGTAACGAGCATTCTGTAATTGCCAGCCTGGTACAAGAGTGCTAGTAGTCTTTCCGCCTTCACCACTCGTCGTCGAACCAGCCCCTCCAGAAACTTGTGGAGAGCTTTGTGTATTTGCAATCTGCGTTGCAGCGTCATTATTACTGACAACCGTCAGGGCATCACCAGAGGAATCCAGGTATGCACCACAATCTGTACAGAAACTTTCCCCAGCCGGATTATCAGTAGCACAATTAGGACATTTCATTTGCCTATGCCTATCATTTTTCTCATGGACGCGATCCCCAAGGGCACACGGTAAATCGGGTCCCTACCTTCTCTCCCGATAAATCGGGGCTGTTAGTGCCTCGCTCTCACTATTTAAGGAACTGGCCCAGAACTTTTTGCAACTGGAGGTGCCCTGACGAGTCCACTGAGAGTAATACGATTGCCTTATTAATCGGGTTACCATCAGGGCCAAGAGCAATCTGCCCACTCACCCCTTGAATGGCATTTGCTCCGTTGAGCTTCTTCAATGCCTGCTGTAAATCTTCAGGTGTAATGGACTGTTTCCCTGAACTGAGAGCTATGTTACACCCACTTAATATTGTAACGGTCGCATCATAAGAAAGGATAGCATCATTGTCGGCACGAGTAAAGCCATAAGGAGATCCCTGGTTCAAACTGTTCGGATCAAAATCCTGCGGATATTCAGAGAGAAATTGGGGTTTCTGACTAATGGCGCCCCACTGGTCAGGAAAGGCAAAGGCTGTGAAATGGAGATGAGTGAAACCGGAGGCACGGGCACTACTTGAATACCCGCCCAATTCGTAGAGAGCGTCACCACCTAAGATAGGTAAATTGTCAGGGAGTTGATTAGCAAGCAGTGTACTTACATCGCTCGCATAACCAGAAAAGTAAATCAGGTCAGGCTTTTTCTTCAAAGCATCTTGCAATTTCGCAGGAAGCGTTCCAGGCTGCCCGACAGTATACTTCTCCTCGACGACCACCTGCCCGCCATCTTTCTGAAACTCCTGCTGAAAATCTTGCGCCAAACTCTGGCTATAGGAGTTCTGTTGGTCATAAAAGAGTGCAACATTTTTGCTATGTAAAGTATTTATTGCATATTGTGCACCTTGAATTCCTTGTTGCTGGTTTGAAGGAACCACACGGAAAAAGTAGGGTGAAGCATTTGTCAGCTCATCGGCTGAGGCCCCTTGTGAAACCAGCGGGATCTTAGCTGAGGATAGTGGCCTAATGGCAGAAAGAGCATAGGAGCTAAATGGCATGCCCATCACCCCAACAAAAGTTTTATCGTCCTGAGCTAACTGTGCAATTTGTTGTGTTATATTCGAAACATAATCCGTCTTACTACCAAGATTAGCAATCAAGAGGCGTACTTGCACTCCTCCAGGCAGCGTTGATGCGTCGTTAAACTCTTTCTGTGCCACATAGGCTCCCTGCAAGTCATCACGGCCAACACCGATATTACTTCCGGAGAGGAATGTAGCCACTACAACCGTCACATAGGGACTGCCAGAATTAACCACACGCAAGTCTTCCTGATAGATCAAGGCTTCTGCATCGTTTGAGTTCTTAGCAATGGCCTGGTTTAAGAGCGCGGTAACCTGACTAACATTACTACTACTCTGCTTGTACAGCTGTGCAGCCTGGGATTTCAATGTACCGTCGGCCAACGTTGTATCAAAGGCAAAGGAACCATCGCTGATACCAATGGGTTCGTTGCCAATTTCCGTGACACCAATGCCAGCGGGAGACGAGCTACGGAAGTGCATGAAAGTAAAATAGCCTCCACCGCTCAGGAATAGCAGCAATACTATCACGATCACAATAGCCAAGCCAGTTCTTCGCCGACGCTGCGGAGGCAGAGGCACATTGCCTAAAGTTCCTGGGGTGTTTGACAATTGTGAATAGCCAGCGGAAAGATTGGATAATCCCGATTGAGAGGTCAATTGGGACATGGGTGACGTTACCGGAGCAGGAGCGGTAGTCGGCGCTTTCACAAATGTCGACTGATTCGCCGAACTAGGCATCGTTAGATCTTGGATTGCGCTCATAGCCCCAGAGTTTGTAGAGGTACCTAATGTATAACTATCGATATTGCCAGAAACGCCATACCGCTGGCGTAAAATGGTATCAATGTCCTGTTTCATGGCAACTGCACTCTGGTAACGCTGGGTAATATCATTGTTCAAAGTACGCATTAACACTTGCTCTACTTCGGGAGAAAGCTGTGGATTGAGTATACGGACTGGTGGATAATTAAAAGGCGGATAATCACGAGGATCGCGGTTAGTAAGCAAGTGATGCAACGTAGCAGCCAATGCGTATAAATCAGAGCGAGGATCTGCATTTCCTTGATACTGTTCCGGGGGCGCATACCCTGGCGTTCCCAATCCAGAAGTTTGCTTACGTTTCGCGTTGCGAGCAATATCTGGCCGTGCAATGCCAAAGTCAACCAGATGTGCACGCTTATCCCGTGAACCAATAATGATATTGGCTGGCTTAATATCACGGTGTACAATTGGCGGTGTCTGCTGAGTCAGATAATCGAGAATATCCAGGATTTGAGAGGCACAGATCAGCGCCTCGCGCTCCCTCAAAGGCTGATGGGTACGTTCGATCTGATTCTCAAGATTTTCCCCCTCGATGTACTCCTGCACCATAAAATAGCGATTTCCCTCCTGAAAATGATCAGTCACACTTGGAACAAGCGGATGATCAATATGGGCTAATGTCGCTACCTCACGTTTAAAGTTACGCACGTCTTCCTGCAGCCTTGCTGGGTCCACACTATCAGAGATCAGCTCTTTAATCACGACACTCTTACTATCCAGGCGAATATCGGTCGCTAACAAAGCTGCCCCCATACCACCCTGACCCAGAATCTGTTTAACGATATAGCGACCACCCTGCAAGCGAGCGCCAATTGCGAGAGAACGAGAGGGGCTGGATAGACTAGATGAACCAGTGGTATTACTTACACTACCGGAAGATGAAGAGGATGGGGAAGAGCCAATAAATTTACCACAATTGTTACAATAGGTAGTTCCATCGCGGTTCACGGTTCTGCAATAAGGGCACTCCATATTTTTTGCCAACCTTCCGCTAAGAATAGTTGAAATTCGGGCCGTATTTATCTCAACGATTATACTTGCTTTCCCGCTACAAGTCGATAGTTTATTTTTATCAAAAACAGTCTTCTCCTGCTACACAGCCTTGACAAGGCGTTGATCTCGAAAGCGACAACAACTGGGAGAGAACGGAACCACAACTCCTACGCATTGATGCCGGGCAGATCTCAGCAAATCATCTATCCTTTATGTAATACGTAATCTCATGAGCAAAGTTCAAATGGATGCTTCTGCATCCATTTTGATACACTCTCACCAATAAAAAAAGAGGCTCTTGCACAATTCGCGCAAGAGCCTCCTAGAAGAGAGAGCTTTCCTCCCAAAAGAGCGTCAAGTTTATCGGGTCCATTGAGAGCGTTTTCAGAGATGTTGGCAACGTAGAGAAATGATCCCCGGCGCAAAGTGATTTGCTTTCTGCAAATACTCCTGCTCGTTGCCCTCAATCATTAACTTGTGCATAACCACGACATCACCGTCAGGCAATGGCTCAGCAGGCTGCAAGCACAATTCCATTACCGCACATCCACGTTCATAGACCTTAACTAGGCCACCAGAACCTGGAACGCGATAGACACGATTGTCAATAGAGGGACTTGGAATTTCGAGATAGCCAAATTTGATCAATTGCTGATATTGGCTCTCGGTCAACATTTCGCGCAGAAGTGCCTTTGCTCGGCTCTCAGCAGATAGGTGCCCACTCACCGACTCACGAAAGCGGCCTACGCTTCCATCAGGAGATTGCGATAGGTAATAAATCGCAAGCAGGAGAAACAGCAGCCAGATACCGAGAAATAGACTCAGCGTTTCCAACATTGTCATCTACTCCCCTCATCCCCCAACGACCCGTGGTACGATTACAATCTGCTCGGCCGTACGATCAAACTTGTCAATACGCTCTACAGTGCTTCCTGACTCAACCTTAAAAGCTGTTGCTCCTTCTTGGCGTGCCTTTTCAAAGATCCGCTCGGCTTCTTCGATTGCAGCCACTGCTTCAGGATCGTTTGCTTCCACTTTCTGAGAATCCCATGTGATTCGGTCGTCGCCGCGACGGGACATGATCCGTAGCATACCCACAGTCAGTCTCCTTCCTCAGTATAAGCTTAACATTACCGAGCCTTATTCCTGGCCTCTCAACAGCAAGAAACATATTGAGATAACTTGAGCATAGCACGCATTCTCGAGTGAGTCAAGGGCAAGCATACGAAAACCAGAGCTTTTCGAAAGTTGGACAATGAGAAATCTCAGGATAATAGGCATGGCAATGTGCATGTAAAGGTACTGCCTTCACCAGGAACACTCTCAACCTTTACTGAACCATTGTGAAGTTCCACTATCATTTTAACAACTGCCAGTCCCAGACCCTGCCCACCAGCACGTCGCTCATATTCACGAGGAAGTTGGAAGAAACGCTCGAAGATACGCTCATGCAACTCAGGAGCAATACCTACACCAGTATCTCGTATTTGCAATTTTATTACCTGCACCAGCTCATCTGAGTCGATCTCTTGTGTCAGGGTTTCAACACGAGCAGAAATAATAACCTGTCCCCCAGATGGCGTAAAACGCAGCGCATTACTTACTAAATTGCGCACTACCTGCTGCAGCCGGACAGCATCGGCATACAAACGGGGAAAGCGCTCAGGAATTTCCACTTTAATGGTAATGCTGTGATCAGCTGCCGTCAATTCCAGCTCCTCAACAGCATCTGCCACTACCGGTGACAGGCTGATAATATCTCGGTTCAGTCGCAACTGGTCAACATCCGCACGTGAGATCAGCAGCAGATTCTCCAGGAGCGCATATAAATGCTCACTTCCCATTCGGGCACGCTGCACAAATTCACGCTGCTGTGTATTGAGCTCACCCCCAGCTCCAGAAAGGGCCAATTCCAGGTAACCGTTAACTGTGTTCAGTGGCGAGCGCAGTTCATGAGCAATGGTTGCGAGAATAGCACGCAATTGCTCTTGATCGGTGTGGAAGCGCTGAGAAAGTTCCATATTTGCAATGGCACTTACCGCCAGATTACATAGATCACATGCATTGCGTAATTCTTGACGATGAAATGGCTTAGAATGCTGCAAGACAAGCACTCCCCACAGCATATTCCTTGCAATCAATGGGACAGCTATTTCAGACAGCTGACCATTACCAGAATGATCGAAGGATGTCTGCGCAGGTCTATGTAGCAACGGATGTCGATGCTTAGCCGCCCAGGCGACGATCGAGTTCGTATCTCGTATGCTGATACGTCCCGGCATTTCATCTTGCGTCTGCACGTTAGGTACAGGGACAGCTTCACCACCAACCGAACCTGAGCATGAGGCAACAGGAAAAAGCTCCTGCGTCTGCTCATGGAAAAGATAGAGCATTGCACGCTGACAAGGTATCAGATATTGAGCCTCGGAGAGAAGCATCTGATAGAGCGTAGAAGCATCTGAACATGTCTTGACACGCCGTGCGAAGCGGATCAGAGCGTGATCGTGTATAAAAGATAGAGTTGCAGTAGTCATAAAGCCCCCCAGATTTCTCAAATTCTTCTTCAGTATCGGCATCGTATCTATCTACTAGCTAAAACGTTTGATGGGAAAGTATATTACTAATCCACCCAAAAGGCAGCAGTGGACCCTTTAATTCACTAACCATTCAGACTGGGCTCTCGTTTCTGCT
>DASYAN010000179.1:0-20478 GCA_036501345.1 Ktedonobacteraceae bacterium | reverse complement strand
CGTCTGATGCGTATCACGTATCGCATCCTGCAATGCCGATTCAACTTCAGAGGATAGACGTGTACAAAGCAGCTTTGCCCATTCCTCATCCCAGGCTCCTTGTGTTTGCAGATAGTGCTTGCAGTGTACCAGAGGGTCATCGCATTCTCGTGTACCATTGGTATTACTCTCCTCTTGTACGGTATGCATATCCAAATTGGGTAGCAAGCGGGTGATGTGCATTTCTATCAGCGTGGGGCCTTGTCCCTGGCGAGCACGTTGCATTGCCGAGCCCATAGCAGCGTAGACAGTGACAACGTTTGAGCCATCGATATATTGATGGGTGAGTCCTGCTGGTAATGCTAATCCTTCTATGCCTGAAGGAGGGAGAGATGTATCTGTACGAGGTTGTATGCTATCCTGTTCACAGATAAAGACAACAGGAAGTTGATGGAGGCTAGCAAAACGGATGGCCTCTAGGAAATCCGGCTCGGTGGTTGCTTCATTGTCGCAATAGGCGACGGTCACAACGGAGGCTTTGCGTAACTTGTTGGCGAAGGCGATACCAGCGGCGTGAAGTAGTTGTATTGCCACAGGTGTAGGACCTGTTACAATATTGTGTTTATGATAGTCCCAGTATCGTAGAGGAGCGTACTGTTTTCCATGCTGATCCATTTCTCCTAGGGGGGAATTTTGTCGATGTGCTAGCAGATAGGTGCGAAAAACCTCGTAGGGGGTCATACCAATCGTTAAGACAACCCCGAGATCACGGTAGTATGGTAATGTAAAGTCTTTCCTCACCTCGATGCAAACAGCACTGCCAACCTGGGCTGCTTCGTGCCCACGGCAACTGGCAATAAAATCGATGCGACCCTCTTTATATAATCTCCAGGCGTAATCGTCGACGATCCGCGTTAAGAGCATCCGTGCATAGAGATCTCGTATGAATGTGGTAGGTGGAGCAGTGCTGGTCATCAACATGTACTTGTGTGGTACGTCCTAACGAAAAATTTGGCCAAGCTTATTATAGTGCCCTGTCTCCACCGTTGTCCAGAGAGTGATTATTTTATCGTACCAATAGAGGAAATGTGGGATGTCTTTCTCTGCATCATTGCTTTTCCCTATCTCCAAATTTATAATGGGTGTAGTGATTAGATTATCATATTGATGTATCGATGAGGCCTACAACGTCAACGTCGACATTCATGGAGGCAGTTTTAGAATGACAGTCAATGCTCGAGCTACGGAAACTGGATATCCAGCAAGGCCGCTGGATACCGTTGGGCTCTATCACACTATGCTGCAGGCAAGAGCTATTAATGACTTGCTCAAGACTCGTAAGACGCAGGGCCGCTTCCCATTCTATATTGGTTGTGGTGGTCATGAGTCAATGGCGGCAGTGGTAGCTGCTCTCAATGAGAATGATTGGCTCGCTCTATATTATCGTGATTTAGGGGCATGGCTACAACGAACGGGTGATCTGTATGGCCCTTTGCGCGAAGCCTATTCTCGTACCACGGGACCGATGGGGGCAGGTCGGAACATGCCATCGCATTACGCAAGTAAACGGTATCGTATTCTTCCTGGCTTTAGCGAGGTCGCTGGCCTAGCTCCGTTTGCGGGTGGCGTGGGGTTCTCAATTAAGTGGCATAAAAAGGGCGAATTGATTTTGTGTTCGACGGGTGATGGCGGCTCCGCTACCAATGATTTCACTGTCCTTTTCCGCCAGTCTGCCGTCTACCAGTTGCCAGTCTTGATGGTTATAGAGGATAATGGTTGGGCGATTACGACACCTTCTAGTACTCAGTGGGCAGGATCACTTGTTGAATGGGCAAAAGCTGGTGGTGTCTATGGCGAAGAGGTTGATGGCTCAGATGTAATGGCAACCTATGAAACGACGTCGCGTCTGGTCTCTCATATTCGCTCTGGTCAGGGTCCTGCGCTTCTGCACTTGCGTCTGGGCTTCCTCGATCCTCATTCCAGCAGTACGGATATCAAATCCTATCGCAAAAAGGAAGAGATCGAGCTGACTGCTGCGACTAAAGATCCCATCAAGAATTTTGGTCGCTGGCTAGTTGAACATGAGTATGTACAAGAAAATGATCTTGTACGGATGCGCAAGGAGACGCGTGCAGAGCTTGAAAGCATTGAGCAAGAGGTGCTCAAGGAACCAGAGCCGACTGCGGAACGTGTGCTGGATCATGTGATATATGTTCCTGGGTGGTATGAGAATATTCCGCGTGGGACGAAGCGTCCGACAACCATGCTGGGAGCCATTAATGAAGCGCTAATTGAACTGGCAAAGCGCGATCCCGATTTCTTCGTCTATGGGCAGGATGTGGGTAGCCCAAAAGGTGGTGTCTTTGGGGCTACTGCCATGCTAGTTTCACAATTTCCCCAGCGAGCGATTAGCAGTCCGCTAAATGAGCAGTTGATTGTTGGTATCGCGGCGGGTGCAGGTATGCACGATGGGAAAGCGCGTTGTGCAGAAATCCAGTTTATTGACTATCACCAGTCTGCGGCTCAGACTATTCGTTTGGCTGCTCGTATTCCCTATCAGAGCTATGGTGATTGGAGCGTTCCGCTGCTCATTCGGGCCAAATCTGGCAGTGGTGGTGGCGGACCAATTTCCAGTAGTGCTGCTGGTGGGGGGGCTTATGGCCACTCTAATGCGGGTGAACAGTGGTTTACCACTATCCCTGGTATGATTACCGTTTGTCCAGCAACGCCTTTTGATGCCAAGGGGTTGCTCCTAGAGTCTGCGCGAGCAAAGTCTCCGGTGATGTTTTTGGAGCGGGGACGTCTCTACCGTTCGGAGCCACCCAAGGATAGCGAAGGCAATAGTATTCCCGCTATGGCAGAATACTGGCAGGTGCCTGAGGGGTATTATACTCTTCCGCTAGGCAAAGCCCGTCGCTTACGGATAGGCGAAGGTCTGAGCAGTCTTGCCATTATTGCCTGGGGTACAATGGTGTTGGAAGCCTGTTCTGCTGCTGCTAGTATCGTGAAAAGTCAAAGGGGCGCTATCGAAATTGTCGATCTGCGTACATTAATGCCATTTGATCAGGAAGCCATTACTGCAGCTGTCAAAGAGGCCAATCGGGTGATTGTAGTAACGGAAGAGACAGATCATACTAGCTTTGGTCGACACATCCATTCCTGGATTGTTGAGCATTGTTTCTACGATCTAGATGGCACACCGATCTTGATCAGCGCACTTGCAGCTCCGCCAGCACCGTATAATGCAGTAGAGGAAATGGCGTTATACCCATCGGCAAAAACCATAGAAGAGAAGATCCAGACGTTATTGGTGGAATAATTGCCTTGTAAGCTTGAAGAGGGTGTGAACAGGTGGTCGTGCTCACTTCCCCGCGTCCAAACTTCTGGGTCTGGATAGCTGGAGGTAAGTGGACCTCTGTTCGCGTACTCGACGAATTGTAGAAATTGTGCTAAACTGCGTGATATACTATAGAAGATATACTAGTTAAACCGGGAGGGAGTAACCAATGACAACCTGTACATCTTGTGGGAATGATGTCACTGGAAAAAAATTTTGTCCTGATTGCGGATGCCTCGTACAACAACCCACGAGCATGCAAGCTGTAGGCGGTCAATTTTTGCAAACCTGTTCGCACTGTAGTGGAGAAGTGAAGCCGGGTGCCTCTTTCTGTATGCACTGTGGTGCGGCACTAAACTCTTCAACGCATCAGGCTACTCATATGACTCCTGCACCCGCTCTGGCGGCACGCTCTTGTCCAGCTTGTCATGCACAGGTCGTTGGTGCAACTATGTTCTGTACACAATGTGGACATGATCTGCGTGTCGCTGCAGCTCCACAGAGCATGGCTAGCTCTGCTTTCTGTACAAATTGTGGTAAGCAAAATGATCCTGGTGTACGTTTCTGTGGTGGTTGTGGCTCTCAAGTTCAAGTAGGGGCTATGCCACAAACAGGATACACACAGTCTGGTCAATATAGTCAATACACTGCACAAAGTACAACACAGTCACCGTATCAAGATACTCCCTATCCGTCGCAGGCTTCATATCCACAGCAGCCTGTGTATCAGCAGTCACAACAGTCACAGTATCCGCAGCAACCGGGATATCAGCAGCCCCAACCGGGCTATCAGCAGCCCCAGTATCCGCAACCGCAATTTCCCCAGCCCCAGCCATATGCAGGGCAGGGCGGCTATCAGCCAGAGCCAATGGTGGGGCAATCCCCCTTGGTTTTGCGCTGTCCTACCTGTATGGCGATGGCTCCAATGGGAACACCCAATTGTGTCAGTTGTCATACCAGCCTTGCAGGGGTAGTACCTACTCCTGCGAATATGCCAGCACAGGGACAGCAAGGGGGGCTAGGAGGCTTAATGCAGGGCAATGCTGGCAAATATGCGATGGGAGCACTTGGGGGGGCAGCGGCTGTCCTTGGTGGCGAAATGTTGCTGCATGGTGTTGAAAATAGCATTGAGAATCGTGTCGAAGGAGATATGGGAATGGGCTACGGTCACCATCGCCACCATCATCGTAATGAGGGAGTATTGGGGGGGCTGGGAGAATTAGTAGATGACATTGGTCTCTGATATTGCCGTATCCTGCAGTAGATTGAAGAGAAAGAGAAGACCTAATGTTGCTGCCCACAGTCGCTGACATGGGGAATCCTAATGGAACAAGGTTTAACATGTCAAGTGGTTTTGCAATAGGGGCAATAGGTTGCAGAGAGGGGCACTAATAGTCTTGCTTCCCCTCTCTTTAGACAAGATGCCTTATTGCTGTACCCAATTTGGCTATTTTTCGTCCTATTTCTTTTGTTTTATGTTGCCTTAGTGTGCTAAACGGTCTATAATACGGCGGGATAGGACCAACCTTTGTGTGCAGGAAAATGTGCCTTTTAGAACTTTCGGCATGTAGTCAAGAGTAGTTTCTGATCAGCTATAGCCCCAAGAGAGGAAGGCCCATTCCTCTCCCGTGGTATTTGACGGGAAGCTCCTGGGCCAACGCGATGAGGAGATATAGGGCGCTCTTTGTGCATAATGCTAAGAGGCTCTGCGTAAAGCAATTATATGGATTACAAGCAAACTACGTTAAAGAACGGTGTACGTCTAGTTACTAGCCACATGCCTGCTATGCGTTCTGCAAGCATTGCTTTCTTTTTTGCTACTGGATCTCGTTATGAAAAAGATGATGTAGTAGGTATATCACACTTTATTGAGCATATGCTCTTTAAAGGCTCTCAGCGTTATCCGAGTGCGAGGCACATTTCTGAGGCGATCGAAGGAGTGGGAGGCAATTTTAATGGTTGTACTGGCAAAGAGATGACCAGTTATACTGCGCGTGTGCCAAGCGAGTATGTGTCTGTTGTGATGAATGTGCTGGCGGATATGGTTCGCTATCCGCTCTTTGACCCGGCTGAGATTGAGAAAGAACGAGCGGTAATTGTTGAGGAATTAAGTGCGACACAGGATGATCCACAAGAGTGGGTGAGTCTGCTGATTGATGAGACAATGTGGCCTAGTCTTCCCTTGGGGCGTGACGATGCTGGATCGATTGATTCGGTCATGCAACTGCAACGTCAACAGATGCTAGATTATCTAAACACGTATTATCGACCCAATTCGCTGGTGATTAGTATTGCGGGCAATATTGATCACCAGCAGATTATTCAATTGACTGAGGAGTTGTTTCAAGACTGGGAAACTGGTCCTGTGCAGAGCTGGGCGGAGAGTTTTCCACTACGTGATGTAGCTTCCGTACGTATGATCAAGAAGGATACAGAGCAAGCCAATATTTGTCTGGCCACTCTAGGGATCAGTTATGTTTCGGCTGACTATTATCCGTTTCTGCTCATCAATTCCCTGCTGGGTGATGGTATGAGTTCGCGACTCTTCCAATCCATTCGTGAAGAGCAGGGGTTAGCGTACGATATAGGTACTTACCTCAACAGTTACTATGAGACGGGTAGTCTGGTAGTTAGTGCAGGCGTTGATCCTTCTCATACGAAGGAAGCTATTAGCGCTATCGTTACCGAACTTGCACGCCTCTGCAATGAATCGGTGCCAAATGATGAGCTAGAACGGATTAAAGCGTATGTTCGTGGTGGAATTCTGCTTGGTTTAGAGGGAACCCAGCAGGTAGCATCCTGGCTAGGAAGTCAGGAGTGTTTGTATAATCGTATTCGTGATGTGGATGAAGTGATTGCCAACGTCAATGCCGTTAGCACACAGGATATACAGCGTGTTGCACAGGCCTGCTTTGCTCCTGAGTGGCGTCGTCTGGCGATCATTGGACCAGAAGATGTACGGCAATCAGAATCCCTTAAGAGACTGCTTACAGGCGTATAAAGCAGGAAGAGGAGACCAAGTTTTATGGCAGGACTTATAGCACAAAAAACACTGCGAGACTCTTTTCAGGAGACAGAAGACGCGATTAGCTCTGGTCGCGTTGATACTGCTCTTGCTAATTGTCAAAGCTTTCTCGCCTCTTTTCCTGAGTCACTTGAGGCTCAACGGCTGCTTGGCGAGGTTTATCTTGCGCAGGGACGTTTAGAAGAGGCTCTTCATGCCTTTGATTGGGTATTGACAAATGATCCGGAGAATGTCCTAGCCTATTGTAATCGTGCCATGGTAAGTGAGCGTATGTCAGATGTCGATACTGCGCTTGATTGCTACCAGCAAGCTTATGAGTTAAGCCGTGGCAATGGTCAGATTCGGGAGGAATTTACTAAACTTAGTGCAAGGGTAGGTCAACAAGGATTTGTATTCTCTCGTGCTGGCCTAGCTCGTCTCTATGTGCGCGGAGATCTGCTATCGCAGGCCGTTCAGGAGTGGGAAGCCGTGCTAACGGCAACACCAGAGCGTTTGGATGCACGTACAGGACTGTTAGAGACCTACTGGCGTGAAGGTTCCCTGGATCACGTTGAAGAATTGGCAACTCAGATTCTGCAAGGTGTACCTGGTTGTGTGAAGGCTCTTCTTCTTCTCGCTCATGTGACTGCGTCCAAAGATATGGCACGGGCACAGGCATTGTTGCGGCAAGTTGAAGCCCTTGATCCTGACTTGGTGATGGCGCAAGAGCTTTTTGCTGATATGTTAGCACACTCTCCTGATGATCCATTCCTGAAGCTACTGAAAAAAGCACCTTGTGTTCTAAATGCTTCTCCCACATCCAATATAGCACCTCAAGCTGCTTCAATCCCATCTGCTGCTGTCTCATTGCAGGGGGGGCTGGTACCTATCCTTGAAACAAGTGCTGCGGATCCTGCTGGAACATCTCTCCCATGGGAGGATTCTCAGGGGTGGGGCAAGGATGCGGCGTTTCTTTCTCCATTCTCAGGTGGTGAATTACAACAGAATAACAGTGCTCCATGGGCTATGGACCATACAATCAATGCCATGACTGATAATGATGCTAGCAACGGTGACCGGGGGAGACAGGCAATTACTTCGGGTTTGGAACCCTCAGATCCGGCAGTGCAATTGTCGAGTGATATAACGCCTATGGGCTCCTGGACCATGCCAGAAGAGTTCTTGTCATCAGTCCCATCTCAGGAGTCACAGCCAGAGCCATGGGAGATGTTACAGAGTGCTTTGCAGAACGCGCCATCAGCGCCGCCACCTCAGGAGTCACAGCCAGAGCCATGGGAGATGTTACAGAGTGCTTTACAGAACGCGCCATCAGCCCTACCTCAGGAGTCACAGCCAGAGCCATGGGAGATGCTACAGAGTGCTTTGCATAATATGCCGGGCAGTATTACAGACCAAGATCAGGAGCAAAGTGGGCATCGACAATGGGAAGATCAAGGTGCTGTGAGCCATTTAGATGGAGGCGGAGAGCGTTGGGAGAGCCAGGAGGTGGATACAGTTGCAGAACCAGATCCTGGGAGTAATGATAGTTGGGTAAGTCCAGCTGGCGACCATGGGACCGAAGGAGGTGATTGGACCTTAGCAACACAAGAGAATGACCCCCCTTCATGGCTCAGTATGCTGACACAGGCAGATCGCAAGCAGATGACTTCGGGTATGGCTCCTCTTGAACAAACTTCACCATCTTCTATTGAGCCTGAAGAGACACTCTCTTCTCTTCCGCAGGAACCTGTTACTCACCAGCCAATGACCTCTCTAGACTCATCTCCCTGGGCACAGGAGTTACAGCCTGCATCTTCTCTTGGGAATGTTGATGTTGATGATAATGATGATGAAGAGTCATCCTTTGGGCCAGCTTGGCTAAGGTCATTGGGTGCGGCGACCCTTGAAGATGAGGACGCTCCTCATCTTGAGCAATCAGCACCTGTTGTATCACCTCTATCTACGGAATCAGAAAAACAAGAGCTGCCAGACGCGCTTGCATTACACAATGCATTTGAAGAAGCTGACCTTCAGGAACAGCCAGCTGCACATGATCCATGGAAGATATCTGAGTCTGGAGCTCGATCCTCTTCTGCCTATGACCCTTGGTGGCCACCAGTATCAGAGCCAGAAAAGCAGCCGACAGTCGAACCCGATCTGCAAGTACCACTGGCAATACTTGAGTCACACCAGGCATTTGATGCTAAGTCAGAGCCTGAAGTCGTAGCTAATTCTGCTGAGAAGGTAGAGCAAAATCTCGTCGCGACATTAGAAGAGTTGGAGCAGCAATTACGTGCAAAAGGCTTTGTTGCCATGGAGCCAAAATCACTCTCGGCAATTGCTCAAGCAGAGGAGGTGAAGCCTGCAGACACCGCAATTCCTCTTTCGACTCAGCAGACATCGCAACCTGTCCAAGAAACTTCTCAGAAGCAGGCATTGCCGTCTGCTTTGACAGAGCTTGGCATGATGTTCCACGAATCTGTTGGTGAGGCTAAGCCACCTGTTTCTTCGGCTTCATCGACTGCAAATGCAGCTGATTTTCCGGCTGAGCCATTATGGCTTCAGGCATTACGCTCTAGTTCGATTTCTGAGTTGGATGCATCTACTGCTGGCCCTGCATTTAACACGCCAATAGTCACTAGGCCTGTCCCACCTGCTAAAGTTTCGCAGGAACTGCCGAATACACCTCCGGTCCCAGTGGAGTCCATATCTGGACTGATCTTCGAACCGACACCGATCTCTGCAGCTTCATCTAGCATTAGCGAACTAGCAGGAGCATTGAACGGTCAGGATGCTGGTACAAATCCGTTCCTTGAGACTGAATTAGAGACAACCATGAAGCGCCCTGCTGTACGCTTACAGTCGATGGTGCACTCTATAGCTCCGCATGATAATTCCAGTAGTTCTGGTAAGGTGCATACAAGAGAGCGAGGAGAGTCTCCAGTGGCTAAGATAGCAGAGGGTGACAATTTGAACTATAAAGAGCGCTTGCTCAAGGGGTATCAGCATCAACTTGTTGGAGACTACGATGAAGCGATGCAAGACTATCGCTTGGTGATACGAGGTGCTCCTGAATTGCTAGGTGAGGTCATTAGCAACCTACGTGCTCTTCTCAAGCTTGCACCTAAATACCCTGCTGGTTGCCGAGTCCTAGGCGATGCTTATATGCGCCAGGGAGAGTACCTGCAAGCGATGGAAGCCTACAACAGTGCGCTGACCATGGCTAAGAAGGCAAGAAGCTAACAATTCAGTGAGATAGAGGGAATTCAAGCATGGAAATAATCTTGCAACGATTCACTGAACTTGATGAAGTGAAAAATGCGATCCTCGTTGGTAAGGATGGCCTGATTGTAGCTGGCGTAATGCGTAATGAGGACGAGGAAATGGTTGGTGCGCTGTCAGCGGCCGCCTTTGGTTCTATTAACACTTATGCGACGCAAGTGAATACTGGAGATGCACGTCAGGTCATGATTGAAACCAAAGATGGTATGGTTTATATGCAAGAGGCCGGTGATCTTATTCTCATGGTCATTACTCATGGGACAGGTAATCCTGGGCGTGTACGCTTAGAGATGAAAAAAGCTTGTCGGCAATTGGCGCAGATGATCAATAGTTATTAAATTAAAGAAGGGTATTTTGAAAACTGTGGAACGTACATTGGTATTACTTAAACCCGATGCTGTCCAGAGAGACCTCGTCGGTGAAATCCTTGCTCGTCTTGAGCGTAAAGGCTTGAAAATTGTGGGATTGAAGATGATGCTGCTTTCAGGTGAACTCTTAGATGAGCATTATAGCCATCTGGTTGGGCGTCCATTCTTTCCGGAGGTGAAATCCTTTATGCAGCGCACTCCAGTTGTTGCCTGCTGCCTAGAAGGTACCGATGCTGTAAGTACCGTCCGTCAGCTTTGTGGAATCACTAAGGCTCGTGAGGCGGCTCCTGGCACGATTCGCGGCGAATTTGCACTGAGTGTGCAAGCTAATCTTGTCCATTGCTCTGATGCGTTGGAGACTGCAGAGGCAGAGGTTTCGCGTTTCTTCAAGCCCGAAGAGCTCTTTGAATACGAAGATGTTCTGGAGCACTATATTTACAATTCCAGCGAACGCGGCTAATAATCCTTCAATAGGTATTAGAGCGAGCCCTGAGAAGCCGACGCAACCTCGTCGGCTTCTTGTTTTTTGTTCTGCTTTGCCAACCGCCAGCAGCATGTTTTACTGCGGAAACACTTCTCTTGTTCTGCAGTAGTTTCGGGAGGTGTTCCTTTCAGGCAAAAGACCTGATACATTGGTTCTCCTGAAACCTCATTGCAAGGAAACCAGCGTTCCCGGTAAAATGGACAAGCATTTCTATGCCTGCGCCAATTTGAATCTTCTGATGGATGAGTGTCGATTGTCCCTGCCAAGCAGGTATCCTTCCTAAATTGCTATGTCTATAGCGACTTCACAAGCTTCCGGCGAAAGCCGGAAGGTTCCTAACGGTATAGTCTATTATGACCCTTTATCGGGAACATTGAGTGTAGTATACCACATAATTAGCTAGGTGAAAGGGAAATTGGCTACGGGTGTGGCATGTATCGCTACACTGACAACGGGCTTCGAACTACAGACAAGAAAGCCTTGGCAATGATATAATTAGAAAAGTGAAAAATTGGAGAGTTCTTTTGCTAAAACAACAATTAGATGAGGCACCCTGGACGATCTGGCAGACGCTCAGCGGTATCCTTTGGACGCTGGTGCCTTATATAGTTTTCTCTCAATTCGCTGCACTTTCTAGTGCACCAGCGGCGCATCAGGCAAAACCTGCACCAATCACACCCCAGATTGATTTTACCAATGCCCTAGCCTACTTTGTTTATGCCATAGTGGCAGAAGGGGTTTTTCTGCTTGCTCCTGTGTATTTCGCTAAGCGGACCTCTTCTTCTGGCGATAAGTGGTCGATAATGCAAGCTCTGGGCTTTAGACGCTTCAACATTAAGCGTGTATTGCCCTGGATTATACTGCTATTTCTGTCTTTTTTTCTGGTTAATTATCTTTATGAGTTACTGATTACTACTTTGCATCTGCCCCTACAAACCAATGATCAGGTTGTTTTACAGCGTGGTAGGGTTGCTCCAATATCGACATATGTAACTCTTCTAGCTGCTATTGTGATTGCCCCGGTATGTGAAGAAGTCTTTTTCCGCAGTTTTGTTTTTATGGGTTTGTTGCGCAGTATGCCTGTGTGGGTGGCGATTGTGTCGAGTGCATTCCTTTTTGCGCTCGTTCATCAAGATCTCGCTTCATTTGCTGTGCTGCTTTGTATTGGTCTGGCATTAGCATTTTTGCGCTGGTATTCGAATTCTATCTGGCCGGGTATTATCTTGCATGCGTTAAACAATGCAACGAGTGCGATTCTAATTATTCTCACTTTGTATCATGTTATAAAAATGTGAATTTCTGCATTCCTCTGTTTTACGAGCGAGAGGTGCAACGCTCGATATAAGCTGCAGCCAATATCCCTTCTATAAGTGCTACCAGGGCTATCAGGAGCAGTATGTGTTTTTCTGTATCTAGTTGAGTGGCCTCTTGAAGAGTGCAAGCAATCGCAATCCCAAAAGATATAAAGAGTGCACATTTACTTGTCCAAGTGGATGGTCGTAAGAGCCAGCCGAGTGAAATCATGCCACTGGCTGTTAAACTGATGTTTAGAATGGTATGGGAGATCTCTTGGTGGGAGAAGCCAGAAGGTAGCAGGTTGTCAAGTAGTGTCTGTACATTCTGCAAATTTAGGATGAGCAATGCAATGCTTGTAATCAGTGCAGTCATATTCGTTAGTGCCAATATAGTGCGTGCTATCGAGCTGTCGACGATCTCATACAGAATTCCTGTTGTAAGCCAGAGCAGTAATGCTAGCCCGGGTTCTGTCATCAGTGCCCATCCATAAGCTGCGGGATAGAAAAAGAGAAGAGCAGCTATGCAGATGCCCAGTATTAGCAGAAGGAATGTTCCAAAGAATATGATGAAGTTTGAGCTCCTAGGTTGACCAGATTGCGTGGTAGAAGGTGAATATCCGCTGAATGGCGAAGGGCTTGGTAATATGGTTGCTACGGATGATTGAACAGGGATATCTCTTGCTATCTGTGTGGGTGATGTAGCAACGTAACTGTCATTTGGATAAGATGATGATGGTACTACCGATACTAGACTTTGATCTGCACTCCAAGGTTCATTGGTCTTTTCCTCAATGAGAGAGTCTAAGGTAGCTGTGTTGTCTGTTGCAAGTCTAGTAATGGCAATCAAGGCTTGTTGGACCTCAAACATATGTGTTGGGCGTGACTGCTCATCGATAGCAACCATACGCTGAATGAGCTGGACAAGGGCCAGTGGTACTCGCGAATTTGACTGCGGTATTGGTGAGAATGCGAATGGGTCTGTTGCGTGATAGGGATCTTGCCCTGTCAGACAGAAGTGCAGGGTTGCTCCTAGGCCATAGATATCAGTGCGAGGGTTGGTCTGAAAGATACCGTGCTGTTCTGGTGAGGCATATCCTCGTGAACCCAGGAATTGAGTATCGCGTTTCTGACCTTCTTTGAAAAAGCGTGCAATGCCAAAATCGATTAAGAAGATATGACCAGTCTGCGTTACCATGATATTAGTGGGTTTGACATCTCGAAAAATGATGGGTGGGGTTTGCTGATGGAGATATGCCAGCACGCCACAGAGTTGGATCGCATAGTGCAATACTTGACTTGCAGGCAGAGGTTGCCATTGTCCCTCTTTCAGCAGTTGATAGAGCGTCTTGCCCTCTATATAGTCCATCACAAAGTATGTGCGCTCTTGTTCGCTAAATGCCTCGTAGATGTGTGGAAGATTGGGATGGGATAGTGAGCCAAGGATGATAGCTTCTTTTTGGAAACGTGCCATTGCTTCTGCCACTTCTTCCTTGCTGAGTGCTGACTGGCCCATTTCTTTGATAGCAATTGGTCTCTGTTCCATATGTGTATCAATTGCTTGATAGACAGCTCCCATGCCCCCTCGACCTGCCTGTCTGCGAATAATATAGCGCTGGTTAAGTATGGTTTGAGGTGGGAGGTTTCCTGTCTGCTGATTATTTGTGGACATGGTTTCCTCACAGGTTCTTGAGATTGATATGTTCTAAGGCGCATTATAGTATGGAACTGCGTTAGCTTCAGATGATTTGTCTAGCCGACTACTACTAAGTATAGTTGTACAATCCATAGCCGTCAATGACGTAGTTCACATTGCAATATGCGCAATGTACCAAGTAGAATGCTCAGTAACATGACCTGTGAGAAGAAGACGACTCTTTCGGTGTTGCTATTTACTGGCTGCATGAGCGTCAGTTGAATGACGGGTGCAATGCCCAGCAGAAAGGTTAGTCCTGCTTGTGTCCTCCAGCATGACAAACGTACCCACCAGATTGCAGTGCAAACCCAAAGTTCTACTGTTGCAGTGTAGGCCTCTAACAGGAAAACTGAGTGCGCCGCACCTCGTGTAATGAAGAAAATGGAAAAAGCGACTATAGCTCCAATTATGGGTGCTAGAATAAAAAAGACGCGATCCCAACGTCGCAATGGTGTGCGTGCGATGGAGAGGCAAATAAAACTACCGAGAAGTGCACTGCTTGCAGCTACCGTTGCATGGATCAAGATAACAGAGCTAGGATCAATGGGAAAGACAGCAACGGCAAAAGTGATACCCATCAAGATAGCCCATAAGCATCCAAAAATGCCTCCGAAACGCACCCAGGGTGAGCGAGCACATATGCTCACGGCGATCCAACCGCCCAGATTCACAACTGTATACGCCATCAGCACCCATCCTGCGGGATAGTATCCATTAAGCCAGCCACGGGTCAGTATGCTTGCTGAGCTTAGACCAATGACGAGCACTAGAAAGAAAATAATGATGAAGCGAGGGGTCCAGATAATGGGGAAGCGAGTGGCAAGCTGTGGATCTGAAGTGACTACGGTAGTTTGGTGATCGTGTGCATCTTCAGCTTGGACTGCCAAATCTTTGTGATGATTTGGGTCAGATTGGGTAAGGTTATCGGCCATTTTGCAATATATCCCTGTTCTTGTTGTATCTACTTTAGCTAACGAGTGAGCTATCCCATTGGGAACAACAAAAACACTTGGCCGTTCCGACCAAGTGTCATGGCGAATCAATACTCATCTCAATGCTGGTTGAGATTGTGCCATAGTGCGTATCTTTGGCAGTATATCACGGCCATAGCGTTCAATAAAAGCGCGCTGATCTGGCCCTGGCGAGTGAAGGATAAAAGTGTCAAATCCCAACTCGATGTACTGCTGTATAAACTGGATATGATCATCGGAACTGGATGAAAAACATCCGGTCTTCTTAATTGTCTCGGGCCCGACGACCTCACCATTCTCTTGCGACATTGTTGGTGTATAGATCTTGTGAACAAACAGTGCCGGAATATAGGTCCCAGCCCAGTATTTGATCTGCTCTTGGATTGCCGCATCTATTTTGTCTGTATAGGCAACATTGAGCTCGATCAGGCGTGGCATACGTGATGGATCTTTACCCGCTTCTCTGGCTCCATTTTCAAAACTCTGGATCATCTGGCGGTAAAGTTCTGGCTTTTTACCGCCAACAGAGAATAGGCCATCTCCATATTTCCCAGCAAATGCGGCACTATGTGGAACCAGCGCTGAAATATAAATGGGAATAGGTGCCGCTGGGGGCGTATACAGTTTCGCCTTCTGGGTTTGATAGTATATTCCATTAAAAGAAACTTCCTGACCACTCCACAATGCACGAATAAGTTGGATTGCTTCTTCTAGACGCTCTAGCCGCTCTTTGTGTTCCGGCCATTCTCTTGTTACCGCGTACTCATTGAGAGCTTCACCAGTGCCTACCCCGAGATAGGTCCGTCTTGGCGCGAAGCACGATACCGTCGCAGCCGCCTGTGCAATAATGGCAGGATGGTAACGTAGTATCGGGCATGTTACTCCAGTTCCTACCTGTATCTTGCTCGTTTGCACTGCAGTGGCACCCAGCCATGTCCAAGTGAATGGGCACTGTCCAGCCTCACTCCATGGGTGGAAGTGGTCACTAACGTCCAGTAAATCAAAGCCTGCTTTCTCTGCAGCTACAGCGTACTCGAGTAGTTCGACAGGGCCATACTGCTCTGGCCCTGCTTTCCATCCTAACTGTACCATAGTCTCCTCCTGACATTTGAGATCGTGTCTCAACACATCTTAGCTATACACGTTTTAACTTAATCCTTCGTATTCATAATTAAGGAGCGGCGCAGCTATAGCTATCCTGGACAAGTAATAGCGAGAATGCAGTCGTTCCTTGCACTCACTGCTTGCATATAGTCATCTCGTTCAAGTCGGCAGGATAGTTTCAAAAATATCTCGTCATTAGCAAAAGCACAGGAGTAATATGTGATTTCATTTTCTACTGTTTTATTACGACTTCTTGTGGCACTGCTGCTTGGATCACTAATCGGGCTGGAACGTGAATATAGACATCGTAATGCTGGATTACGTACCAATGCACTGGTTGCCGTTGGCACTGCACTCTTTACAATTATTTCTGCATTCGGTTTCTCGGAATTGCTGAGTAGACAACATATATCACTTGATCCTACACGTATTGCCTCATATGTCGTAGCTGGTATTGGTTTTCTGGGTGGTGGTGCTATTTATTTTCAGAAGGACAAGGTCAGAGGTCTCACGACAGCGGCAGCTATCTGGACTGTTGCAGCGATAGGAATGGCTTGTGGTGCTGGTTTGTTGGTGGAAGCTATCATCACTACGCTTCTGGTTTTGATCATTTTGGTAGGATTTCGTTACCTAGAAGGTTTTTTGTGGCCAGCTCACGCATCACATGCGCATCTCTTGTCTATCCAGACAACATCCGAAGCCCAAGGGCGGCTCTTGGGAGAGATCTATGAAGCCTGCGAACATGCTAATATCATCGTCGAAAGAGTAGAGATTCACAGGCTGGACAAGGGTGATAGCCATGAAGGTGAGGTATTTGAGCTTGTCTGTTATAGCCACGGAAAAGGGTCACTAGTTCAGGTTGCAGATACGATACGAACATTTGTGGGTGTAAAATCCGTCCAATTCGAAGAGCACGAGGTACCATAGACAGCACTGAAGTGGAATGATACAATGCGATCAGGAGTTGCAAAGCTTTTGTGAGGTATTCTATGACAGACCAATCGCTCACTACACCTGTCAAAATTTCGCATATTGATGTTGCGATCAAAGCATGGCTTGAAGCCAAGACGCGTCACACTGGTAGTGAGAAGACACGCAAGGCCTACGAAGATACGTTAACATCCTTTCGTAGCTTACTGTGGCAAACTGGGCGCGATCTTGATCCATACATGAATGCACGGGAAAGTGCGGAGGAAGCTCGTCGTGAGGCAGTTGCTGAGATTGCATTAGCAGCGCAGGGCTTTGCAGGTTTATCTGTCAAGAACAAAGTGGTCGCCGAGTCGACCTATAATCAGCGCTTGGCAGTCCTAAGTAGTTTTTACATCTTTGCTAACAAGCGCAGCTTCTTTTTATGTGGTAATCCCATTGCCTCTATTGAGCGTAGCAAAGTCCAATCCTACAAACATGCTCAGCCCCTTGAACCTGAGGACGTTGCGCAAAGGATGCGAGCCATCGATCGTACTACAAAGCAGGGCGCACGTGACTATGCATTGCTAGCGATTTTATTCCAGACAGGCAGGCGTCTATCCGAAGTTGTAGCACTGCGCTGGTGTCACGTGCAAGTCCAAGGCGCTAAAGTCACTCTGGTATTTGAGCACTGTAAGGGCGGCAAGATGATGCGCGATACATTGCCTACTCCAGTTGCCAATGCCCTGCTTGAATGGCTTTCTATGGCCTATGGCGGCAACCTGCGCTCACTCAATGGCAATGCGCCGCTCTGGATTAGTTTTACTCGGCGAGCGGCCCGAGAAGAGGACGCTCCTCCAACAGTCCTACCACCCCTCACTATTCGCTCGGTAGCCAATATCTGCGAGAAGCATCTGGGTATCTCAAAAGTTCACGTCACCCGCCATACCTGGGCACGTACGATGGAGGATGCGGGCGCTAAGATAAGTGATATCCAGGCTAGGCTAGGACACGAGTCTCTAGCGACAACAGGACGATATCTGGCCGCATTGAAACAGGCTGATAATAAGCATGCTGATACGCTGGCATCGATGTTTGGCTTATCATGATCTTCTGTGGGGTATTTGACTTCTCCTTTGCCTCCGGCTGCGCCAATGAGTCCTCCCAAACATCCAAGAAAGAAACTTCCACCAGTAAAGCAGATGTAGAATATGATTGCTGTCGGAATCCCTATACAGCCAAGAAAGGCTGAAGGGTCACATGTTGCTCTCGTTATTACCATATTTGTTATCATCACAATAAAAACGGCACCAGTACCCCTGAGTCCTGTGAGGCAACCAGCAGTGAAACCTTCCTCAAATGAATTGGTTTGCTGTACAACAGCAAAAGCACTCAGGGCGGGTATAATGAGAGCTAGAAGTACTCCAATAAGTATGATAATCAGGAGAGCGAGTTCGGTAGGAGAGAGATAGATAGAAATAACAATAGGATGGGTATATTCGTCCATCTCTATATTTGTTGTCGTCCCTCTGGGCGTACAGGGAGATCATAGTAGGGCATTAGGCGACTTACCACAATATATTGAGCAATGGTTGTGCTTTTCAGACTAATACCAAAATTTCGGATACATATGCTATAATGGGTCGGTCAGCCAAATTGTGAAGAACTGGCAGGGAAGATGTACCATGATAAAGCTGAAACTGTCTTGTTCGGCAAAACCTATCTTGAAAAGGTTATCTCGATTTGGCTCAAGATTCCTGACGCTAAAAGGAGATCATCGTGACAACTGTGAGAAAAGCACTATCGAACAACTTAGCTTCTACGGAGAAGGCTGGCGAAGGTAATGTAATCTTGCAACAGGATAAGATACAAGTATCGTCTGAGCGTTTGTCGACTGGGGTTTCAGGCTTCGACGAGATTCTATATGGGGGATTGATCCCTCAACGCGCCTATCTCTTACGCGGTGGCCCAGGTTGTGGTAAGACCACTCTTGGTATGCATTTTCTTGCGGCAGGTATTGCCAATGGCGAACGCTGTCTTTGTATTTCACTGGGGGAGTCGGAAGAGGAACTGCGCACGAATGCTGAAGCTATCGGCTTTGATCTAAACAACATCAGTTTCCTTGACTTGAGCCCTAACCCCGAGTTCTTCACTCAAAAAGAGAGCTATGATATTTTTTCACCTGCCGAGGTTGAACGGGAACCAATTACACAAAGTATTATCGAGCAGGTAGAGCGACTCAAACCGCAGCGGGTCTTTTTGGATGCAATGACGCAGTTCCGTTTTCTCTCACCCGATGCTTTTCAGTTCCGCAAGCAGGTGCTCTCATTTCTGCGTTTTCTAATTGAGCAGGGGGCTACTGTGCTCTTCACTTCTGAAGGTAGCGGGTCAGCTCCTGATGACGATCTGCAATTCATGAGCGATGGCGTTTTCCACCTAGATTTTTCTCCCGAGGAACGCAACATCAGTGTGTCCAAGTTTCGTAAATCGGACTTCCGCAGTGGCCGACACTCGATGCGCTTAACTGCGACAGGCATGCAGGTCTTCCCTCGTCTGCTCCCCGAAATGTATAAACAGGAGTTTGTGGTTGAAGCTATCTCCTCTGGTGTGCCGGAACTGGATGAAATGCTCCATGGCGGGCTGGAACGAGGCACTGTCAGTATCATTACTGGCCCAAGCGGAGTAGGCAAGAGCACTCTAGGACTCCAGTTTATGAAAGAGGCGGCAGGAAGAGGTGAGCGCTCGGTCGTCTACGTCTTTGAGGAGTGGAAGGAGACGCTGCTGTCGCGCTGTGAATCTGTCAACATCCCTGTCCGCACGATGATAGAACGTGGGACGCTTTCGGTTGTGCAGGTTGAGCCTTTGCACTTCACACCAGACCAGTTTGCTAATATGGTGCGTCACGAAATAGAGCAGCAAAATGCAACAATTGTGATGATTGATAGCGTATCCGGCTACCGTCTCTCTCTGCGAGGAGGGGAGGATCTGGTGACTCACTTGCACGCTCTTTGCAAGTACTTGCAGAACATGGGCATTGCTGTGCTTTTGATCAACGAAGTAGAGGCGATCACTGGTGAGTTTAGGGTGACCGAGGTGGGCATCAGTTATCTGGCGGATAATATTGTGTTCCTGCGTTATCTTGAAATACAAGCTGAGCTACGCAAGGCTATTGGAGTGCTGAAGAAACGACTTTCAAACTTTCAGAGAACTGTACGTGAGATCGAAATTACGCGCTATGGTGTCAAAGTGGGTCGGCCACTTACAGGGCTGCGTGGTATTTTGACTGGCAAAGTAGACTGGATCGAACCGCCAACAAAGGAGCGATAAGCCATGGAGACCCATGCTGCAATTTTGCTGGTCAATCGGAATCAGCGCAATCTGGAACTTCTGGCCGAAAACCTTGGGAAAGAAGGCTATGCTATCTCCACTGCCAGTACTCTTGAGGAGTTCGACCAGATCCTTGCTGGGGAAATTGATATGGCAATGGCGCTGGTAGACCTCACAGGCTTTGATCAGCGCATCTGGGAGCGCTGTGAACAACTGCGCAGCAGAAAGAAACCTTTTTTGGTCGTTTCTCCCAAGATGAGTGTGGCTATTCAACAGGCTAGCCTCTCTCATGGAGCCAGAGGCGTAATGGTCAAGCCTCTGGTGGTGAAAGAACTGCTGGGGCTCATTAAGGGCATGCTAGAAGAGTAGGGATAAGTGAGCCGTATTCTGTTACTGTTGGATAACAAGAAGAACTGTGATCTGCTGGCGAAGTCGCTAGAAACGCGCTATGAGGTGGTGCCGCCCGATGGCGGACATGGCCTGAATAAGCCGTTCGATTTGTGCCTTGTGGATGGCCCAATGTTGGATCGCGTCTGGGTGCAGGTGCAGACAAGGAAGGCCATCGAGCAGCCAGTATTTCTGCCATTTGTGCTGATTACTTCTCGCAAAGATGTAGATATGGTCACTCGCCATCTCTGGCAGACTACTGATGAGCTTATCCTGGCACCCATTGAGAGGGTAGAATTGCAGGCACGCGTGGAGGTCCTTTTGCGTGCTCGGCGGCTCTC
>DASYAN010000178.1:0-32158 GCA_036501345.1 Ktedonobacteraceae bacterium | reverse complement strand
CTCATTGCTTTGTTCCTCTCCCAGGTACTCAATCAGCCCATTCATGGATGCTGAAAAAGTATCCATTGCCTGCTGGGCAACCGCTTCGCCTTTCTGCGTCAGTTTAATACCAACCGAGCGGCGGTCTATGCTATCAATGTGTCTTTCGATAAGTCCATTTGCTTCAAGACCCTTCAGCAACTGCGTGATGGTCGGAGAAGTTACCTGAAGCCGCTTGCTGATCTCCGAAACTTTCATTTCGGGTAGAGTAAGATTTGTGCTTTTCTTGACGCAGAACAAAACTCTAATTTCGCTGGGTTTGCAACCGGCAATAGATTGCCGATTTAACTCAAGCCTCTTTAATTGCATCAAGGCTCGTAGAAGTTTGTGTTCAGTCGTCGTGGTAGTTCCATCCATTTGCTCACATCCATCCATTTGCTGACCTCCATCTATGAATAGGTTACCAAGTAACTTGTATACTAAATAAGTTGGTAACCTAATTATAAATCAAGAAATGACGAGTTGTCAATGAGGTAGAAGTAGGAGGTGTGTACGTCATTTTTACGTCGAGTTATGGCGGAGCCTGCAAGGTGGAATGCTTGTGCTGAATGTATCAAGCAAGGGGAAGAGTGAACCAGAAAGTAGCTCCGCATCCCGGTGCACTCTCAACCCCTACTTGCCCCTGTTGTCTGCTAATAAGTTGCTGACAAATATAGAGGCCCAGACCTAGACCTACTTGTGATCCGCTCTGGATCGAGGGTTGGGATACCTGGTAAAATCGCTTCCAGACATGTTGTTGCTGCTCATAAGATAAGCCCGGTCCATGATCCTGTACCCAGACTCGTATATTTCCTGCCTCACATGAAAGTCCGACGTGTACAGGCTCGGTGTCCGGAGAAAATTTGAGGGCATTGGTCAGATAATTACTGAGTACCTGCTGGAGGCGATCGCAGTCTGCATAGACCTGAGGCGCTTCTTGTTCTGGCAGTTCTAGCGTGATCAGACGAGAGGGATGGGTTGCCTGATAATCTTGTATGGTATTAGATACCAGCCCTGCTAGATCGCAGAAAGCTAGGCGCAACTCCAATTTATCTTCTTGCATGCGTGAACTATCCAGCAGGTCATTGATCATACGATCTTCCATCTGCAAGGGTTGTTGGCAGCGATTGAGCATGTCCAGTACTTTTTCCAGTACACGCTGCTGCTCCGGTAGGAACTGCTCCTTCCGGCTGAGCAACCGGGTCAGACTACGTTGAGCCAATTGGACGTTTCCTTGCAAAATGGTCAGTGGTGTTTTTAATTCGTGTGTGATCATACTAACAAAGGCTTCACGCTGGGTTTCGAGTTCTGTTTGTTCGGTAATGTCCAGAATTGTGCCAATGTAGCCTGTAAAAGTGCCCTCTGGATCGGAACTGGTGTATCCGTAGACCAGAACATTCCGGTATATTCCATCAGAGCGACGTAAACGAAACTGTGCATGATAAGGAGCGTGGGTTGTCACAGCCTGCATCCAGAGGTGTAAAACGGTGTCGCGGTCTTCTGGATGGACGGCACTTATCCACCCATTTCCCAGGGCCTCCTCCTCCGAGAGACCAGTAAACTGGCACCAACTGGCATTAGCATGTGCCGCAGCCCCTGTGGTATCGGACTGCCAGATCATGATGGGAGATTGATTAGCCAGGACGCGAAAGCGCTCTTCATTTGCTTGCAATGCATTTTCTGCAAGATGCAAGCACTCTTCTGCAGCCTTTCGTTCGAATAGTTCTTCCTGAAGAGAATACGCTTTTTGTTGTAGTAGAGCAATGGCACGGAGACGTTCGTCCAGGCTAACTAGTGTTGTGTAGCTCTCGTCAGGGATGACATGAGAGTGCTGCTGGCAAATCTTGATGAATTGCACCCCGTACACTTCCCCGGCAAAGCTGGGCATCGAGTGGACACAAAAGAGCAAGAGCGAAAAGTGATGAGAGGTGTGGCACAGATCATTCCAGAGTTCTTCTAAGCGGAGCGCGGCAACCTGATTTCTCTCCATCCAGAGTAGCGCAACCATTTCCCCAAAGATTCTTACCTGGCGTCGGTCCTTGCCCGCTTGCACAACCATGCTTCCAATGACCTCGGTGAAGCGGTCCGAATCTGGCAATCCATCAACCATGAACTTCGAGAGCGTCTCGGCTGCATCTAGCGAGATGTACTTACCTTGCGTGTGGGCTAGGTCCAGTCCGTTGGCCTTCAATCTTTCTTCAAGACTCTCTCGATGGGCCTTGGTGGCTATAACGATGCAGACATTACCTGCGCCGAGATCTATACCGACAAATTCACTCAACGAGTCCAAGAGGAATTCGTCACTTTCAAAGAATTGGACGAAGTGTCCAGACTCATCCATCTCACTCCAATTCAAGTGCGGTACTAACTTCTGTTCGGTAATATCGTGGAAATTGGCGACTATGGAAGCTATAGCAGGCACATGGAGCAAATTCGTTCCCGTTCCTTCAAACCATCGCCATGAGCCATCTTTACAATAGAGACGAGATTTAGCACTCACGCTCTTACCGGGCGTTTGCTCTAGCTCTCCTAACAATCGCTGCAAGGTGTTAAGGTCATCAGGATGAACCAGCACCAGTGCGTGACAGCCGACGATTTCTTCAGGAAAATATCCCATATTGGAAGTAATAGAAGGACTTACATAAGTCAACTTCTGCTCTGCATTGATGAATGCAACAATATCTGAACAACTCTCAATATATGGATGAGGTTGTTGTTGATTGTATCTAAGTACTTCTTCCATCTCTATCTCATCACTCATGTGAAGCTTTTCGGTGTGGCTGCCACATGGTTTGGCCTGACTTTCCTTGGCTATATTCTTTCCTCCGGCATATGCTTTTCAAGTACTGTAACATTTCTGTTCTATTTAGGCAAAGTCAACAATTAGGAAGAATCGCGTTCAGGAAACTTTATGCAGTTCAGCTAGATTGATCGCATGCAGCCTCTTACCGTAGTTCTGCTACAAGTGTAATAGATGGTGCTAGCGAAACGGTTTGTCTAGCTCAAAATGGCATGATCTGCAGGCTCAAAGAGACGATTGTCCCTCTTTCTCCCTAGAGAAACTTGCAAGCTTCTCCTACAATGCATTCATCAAAAGAAGGACCACGATAAGCATGATGCAACGTCTACGACCTATCATTTCGATCATTATCGTTACTCTTATCTTCAGCGTTGGTATCGTTACCGTAGACACAATCCACCCTCTGGAACTACCCACGGTCACGAATATTTCTATTGACGGTCATGGCAGTGGAAGAACCTTCGATGGTATTGGCGCTGTGAGCGAAGGCGGCACCTCACGTCTGCTGATCGACTATCCACCACAACAGCAGCAGCAAATCCTTGATTACCTATTCAAACCGAACTATGGAGCCAACTTACAAATTCTCAAGGTAGAGATTGGCAGCGATACAGACACTACCGAAGGGGCAGAAGCTAGTGCTCAGCGTACTCCCACCGACCAGAATTATGACCGAGGCTATGAATGGTGGTTGATGGAGCAAGCCAAGGCACGCAACCCTAATATCAAGCTCTATGGTCTAGAATGGGGCGCTCCAAGTTGGTTCAAGGGGGGCTTCTGGTCACAGGACAATATCAACTATATCATTAACTGGCTCAAACATGCCCAATCTGACCATAATCTGCACATCGACTACATTGGTGGTTGGAATGAGAAAGGCTATAATAAGATCTGGTATGAAAACCTCAAGAAGGCTCTCCAGAGCAATGGCTTAACCACGCAGATCGTCGCCGATGACAATACTGGCCGTGATGTATGGAGTGTCGCGGCTGACATGCAAAATGATCAAACGTTTAATCAGGCTGTTGATATAGTGGGCGGGCACTACCCCTGTGCCTACAACGGAACTGTGACGAATCCTTGTCAAAGCGATGCGAGTGCGCAGAGCCTGAACAAGCCCATCTGGCAAAGCGAAGCCGGGTCTGGCAATTATAATACTGGCGCTGCAGCTCTAGCTCAAACCATCACACATGGCTACATTGACGACAGAATTACCGCAACGATCAACTGGGCCTTGGTAGATGCATGGTATAATACGCTGCCCCATGCTGGCGATGGGCTAATGCAGGCCAATCAACCCTGGTCTGGCGACTATAATCTTGGGAAAAGTCTTTGGGTTGTGGCCCAGATGACCCAGTTTGCTGAGCCTGGTTGGCAGTTCATCGATAGCGCCTCCGGCTACCTGCAAGGAAATCGCAAATATGGGAGCTATGTTTCGCTCAAGTCAAGCAACGGCAGAGATTATAGCACATACATTGAGACCACATCTGCAACCGCCGCTCAGACGGCCAACTTCCAGGTGATCAACGGGCTCTCAACTGGTGTAGTACATGTCTGGGCTACTAACCTCAAATCATCAAAGGACAGTGACTGGTTTGTGCACCAGCAGGATATCACGCCCAGCAATGGCTCGTTCTCACTAACGCTGCAGCCAGACTACGTTTATAGCCTGACCACCACATCCGGTCAGAGTAAGGGTACAGCAACATCACCTGCCTCGTCCCGATTGAGATTGCCCTACAGCGATAACTTCGAGAGCTACAGTGCTGGGCAGATTCCCCACTATTTCTCAACGCTTAATGGTGCTTACGAGACAGCTTCCTGCGACGGTGGACGTAGCGGCATGTGTCTACAGCAGGTAATCACCAAGGCTCCTATTGCCTGGATGAAGGGTCCCGATCCCTTAACAGTAGTTGGAGACCCTCACTGGACCAATTACCAAGTGAGCACAGATGCCCTGATGAAGCAGTCAGGCTACATTGACCTGATCAGCGACACAGGCAAGCAAACCGGCAGTCATGTTATTGGCTATCATCTGCGCATTACCAATACTGGCAGCTGGAAACTCTTCAGAGAGAGTTCTTCTGGGCATATGACCACACTAGCCTCTGGTAAGACCTCCTTTGGACTCAATACCTGGCATCACCTCACCTTGAGCGTGCAGAAAGGCGCAATCCAGGCTTCGATTGATAATACTCCCCTGGCAGATGTGCATAACTCTTCTTACCAGGTTGGGCTGGTGGGTATTCAAGTCGGCCACTGGATCAATGCTCAGTTCGACAACTTTGTCGTGACGCCGCTGACCAGCCATTAACATAGCTGCTGGGTAGAGGGAAACAAGGAATTTGTATACTGTAGCAGGCTAGTGAGCGACAGTATATCCTGCGTCATCCAGCGTAGCCTCAACCTGATTCAGCGTGACTTGGCTGGGATCATAATGCAAGTGCACAGTCTTTGTTGGAAGATCGGTCGAGACCGTTTCCACTCCAGGTAGCACTCCTAATGCTTTGTGAATTGTATTAACACAATGCTGACAGCTCACATCGGGAACTGAGAGCACGACTTCTTGTACTTCCGCCATTGGTTTCTTCTCCTGTTATTCTAGTCCCTACCCCCCTGGATAGGATATAGACATATATATCACAGAGGCATAAAACGTGCAAGGTGCTAATTCAGTCTGGAGCTAACGAGCCACTGAGGCAAGTTTGGAGACTATAACAAGAGATCCGAGATAAGCGAGAAGCCATTCTTTTGCTTTTTGTAACCTTTATCAAACGAAAAAATATATCTAATTTCTAGCATTTTCGCTGCTGCCATGACAAAACAATCAAAAAGAGTCTCTTTGGCTGAACCTTGTTTTTTATATATAGCTAGTGCTTCCATTGTCAGTTCTTCTCGAATCTCTATGATTGACATACCAAAGTCGATTATTTTATCAGTAGTATCCTGCGCTTCTCGCATATTCACCTTATAAGCGAATAGTGCTGTAAATTCGGTTAGAGTAGTGGGGAGAACAAGCGTGTTTATCTGTTGTCTCTTAAGCTCTTCAAGAATCCTTTGTGCTTCTTTATTATGAAGATCTTTGATATCAAACAACCCTACAAGTGCATCACTATCTACAATTGTGTTCATTCAGAGGTTCACCTTTCTGCTTCCAATGCTTCTTGATACACTTTATAGAGCATTTACACCCATTTATTGAAGACAGCACTCAAGACCCTTACCAGGAAAAATTTAGGCTATTTTTGCCTAAATTTCAAATTCAGATACTTTCCTTTTTGCTTCTAATGCTTCTTGTGCTGCTTCTATAAAATAGGCATCGTGGTTAATACCAACGTTGGGACTCCCCTTCCATTCAAATTGTTGTTCTTGAGCCCATTTCGCCAGTTTTAATAAAGCAAGTGTTCCAGGTATGTTTTTCTCTTCATCAGGAACTTCAATAGAATTGATGTTGGCAGGATGAGGCTTTTGTTCTTCCACTGTGGTACTAAAATCCTTATGAACTGCATTGGAGTATTGTACCTCTTTTAGGCATGGAGATAGCTTACTCGCTGTGGCAAAGGTGGATGTTAGGTACATCGTTACTTGTTCCCTTCTGCAACTATAAAAATCTGATTACCAATTTCTTCATCATTAAAGTATACCTTGAGGACATGTTCCCCAAAATCGCGAAATGTGAAGCTCGTAATATCGAGAAATAAGTTAACATCTCTTCCTTTCTCCAATATTACATGCTCAGTTTCAAGATCAACAGCAATAGGTTCTCGTGTTCGTAGTTCTTCACCGTCCGGCCCAAATATCTTTATTGTGACCCATCTGCCAGCAGTACCGAGATCTTGGATGGTAAGGCTCACAACAATGGTAAATTTGACAAGCGTACCAGCAAGATCTGGAACAAATATTTTCCCAAAAATGCCTAGAATGCTAATCTTTCCCAAGCTATCAATATTTGCCGCATCACAGAGATGTAAAAAGTTGATGGTAGCTTCTTCCATACTACCATTATACTCCAATAAACAAATCTACGAAAAAGAACGTGGGTAGAAGAAAGACTACCCACGTTCTTGGTTATTGATTAAGAAGCAAAACAGCTCTAAAGATGTGTTAGCAGATCGTTGAGTCGGCTCACGAAGGTGACTGGATTGTCGAGCTGCTCGCCACCGCTCAGAATCGATTGATCAAAGAGCACATGTGCCCAATTGGCAAAGAGCTGCTCATCGGTCTCGTTTTTGATCTTGAGCACAATTGGGTGCTGTGGGTTGATCTCCAAAATCGGTTTGTCTTCCGGCACATGCTGCCCAGCTGACTGTAATAGGCGCTTCAGGCTTGGATCAATACCGTATGTATCCACCACGAGACAGGCTGGCGAAGTTGTCAGGCGATTCGTCGTCCGAACGTCTTTGACCCGCTCGCCCAGAACTGTCTTGAGGCGCGTGAGCAGATCTTTGGCTTCGTCCGCACTTTTCTGCTGTTCAGCTTTCTCCTCCTCATCCTCCAGGTTACTCAGGTCAACCTCACCCTTCGAAACTGATTGGAACTGCAAGTCTTTGAAATCATGCAGCTCGGAAGTCATCAGCAGATCGACGGGCTCAAAAAACAAGAGAACCTCGATACCTTTCTTCTTAAAAATCTCCAGCAGAGGACTATCCTTGGCTGCCGCGTAGCTATCGGCAACGATATAGTAAATCTTATCCTGACCCTCTTTCACGCGATTGACATAGTCTTCCAGCGAGACATCCTGCTTCTCGCTACCAGAAGTCGTGGTAGTAAAGCGCAACAGTTTCACCAGCGTCTCATAGTTCGCATGATCTTCGAGCAGCCCCTCTTTCAGGACACGCCCAAACTCTTGCCAGAAGGTCGCATACTTCTCTTGATTGTTTGTCGCCAGATCGGAGAGCAAACCCAGCACCTTTTTGATCGAATTGGAGCGAATGGTATCGATCATCCTATTTTGCTGGAGCAGTTCACGAGACACGTTCAGAGGGAGATCGTTAGAGTCGATGACCCCACGCACAAAGCGCATGTAGCGAGGCATCAGCTTCTCAGCATCATCCATAATAAAGACACGCCGAACATAGAGCTTGACACCATGGTGAAATTCAGGAGTCCACATATCGAAGGGAGCTCGCGAGGGGATATAGAGGAGCAATGTATACTCCAGTGTACCCTCCATGCGGCTATGGACATAGGCCAGTGGATCAGTGAAGTCGTGAGCGACATGCTTGTAGAATTCGTTATACTCCTGCTCGCTGATTTCACTTTTTGAGCGTGTCCACAAGGCAGAAGCTTTATTAACAACTTCTTCCTCGTCCTTATCTTCCGCTTCAACCTTCATCACAATTGGCAACATAATGTGATCGGAATACTTACGAATGATGGTACGTAGACGATGCCCATTTAGCAGTTCATCTTCATCCTCACGCAGATGCAAAACGACCTCTGTGCCACGAGAGGACCTCTCTACTGTCTCTAGTGAGTACTCGCCCTGACCATCAGACTCCCAGCGAACACCTTCTTCAGCAGGAAGTCCAGCACGACGTGTAGTTACCGTGACTCTATCGGCAACCACAAAGGACGAGTAGAAACCGACACCAAACTGCCCAATGAGATTAGCATCTTTCTGTTGATCGCCAGTCAGCGACTGGAAGAATTCGCGCGTCCCCGACTTAGCGATTGTGCCAATATTTTCAATTACTTCAGCACGGGTCATACCAATGCCATTATCAGCCACCGTGATGGTACGTGCCTCTTTATCGTAGGAGACGCGGATCTTAAAGTCGGTATCTTTCTCATAAAGCGAGGCATCCGAGAGAGCATCAAAACGCAGATGGTCGATGGCATCCGACGCATTCGAAATAAGCTCGCGAAGAAAAATCTCCTTATTACTGTACATTGAGTGGATCATCAGATCCAGCAATTGCTTGACTTCAGCCTGAAAACCTAACGTTTCTTTCTGAGTCTCGGTTGTCATCAAAAACCTCCCCTAGTGCACAATCAACTGACCTTTTCGGTTTATTTACGCATACGAAATCTTCACACGGAAGTATTGCAGGAGCCCATGGCCTGCACCCTCTTACGATCCGCTTGGAGGATATTGCAATTGCTACTGTACCAAATCTCCGCACGTTTTTCAATACGTCACGGGCCGCTAGGTTCTTCAGTAGTTACAAACAGAGGGTATAACCCAAAGTCCTAGTCTTTTTTAGTAGATGAGTTGTTATCTAGACAACGTATGGTAAAATATAAAAATATTGTGCTAAGCGCATCATTGTAGTCTAAACACAACGATCGAAGGGACGGGGAGTTTTCCTGAGCATACATGATAAATACTGCTGAGAACATTGTATCAACTTCTGCATTCAATCTGACTGATCGTCTACCAATTTTTAGCTATCTTGTCATGTCGAATCGCGCACACTGGTATCGCGTGATTATGCGTGCCTTTTTTCAGCGCCACCGTGAACTCTACCGCTACCAGCTCACAGCTCAGGAAGTGCGCGATGCTGTGCGTGATACATTCGATCCAGCATATACCCTTGAGCAATGTCAGAATGATCTTGCAGCCCTCAAAGAATGGGGCAATGTAACCACTATCTACGACTCCAGCCGCGCTACCTCGATCGCTAGCTTCCTATCGCCTGCCTTGCTCTATCAAGCAACCCCTGAGGCGATCGCCATCGAGACCTTTCTTGCCGAACAGACACGGGCAGGAGCCGCTAGTGGCTCGTTGCGCCAGAGTGATCTCCCACGATTATGGCAATCACTCCAATTCATTGATGAGTCGTTACACTTACCCTCGAATGAACTGATCCTCCAACGTGGTCGCGAAGTTGCCGAAGAATGGCAGCGTGCATTTGAGATATGGGATACGATGGCCCGTGAGGCTGCGCAATATCTCGCTACTATGATCAACGCTGCCCAGCAAACCAGACCCGAATTGGAGGCGTTTCATGCCTATAAAGCGGCAGTTGTTGCTTATGTACATGGCTTTGCTCAGGCACTGACCCAGTATGGACCACGCATTCGCGAACAAATTGCCCAATGGGATGCCACGGATAAGCTAGGCATTTTTATCCCACTTGTTGCTGCGTACCTTGACCCACCAGACCTAACGTTGGAGAATGCGCGTACCGAGGAAGAACGGCTGCAGGACGCTCGCAACCAGTTAGATGCGCTGGCAAATTGGTTTGCCCAGGGGAAGAATGCGGATTCGTTCCGTCGCAATGCCCTGGCCGAGGTTGACAAGGTTGTACGCCGTGCAGCTGCTCTTGCCAGTGCGGCACGCCCCAACGCCAACTATGCCGTCCACCTCAATACGCTGGCACGCCAACTCTTACAGGCACGCGATGGCGAAACCGCACAACAAATCTTCTCCGTGGCCTTTGGCAATCTTTTGCCCGTCCATTTGCCAGAGGGTGTGGCAGGTTCTCCCAGCGCGATCGACGAACATGAGCAATCCAATCCCTGGAAGGAATCGCCAGACGCCACTGTGTTTCTCCGACCAGTCAGTCGGTCCTATCGTGGTGACCCACCATTAGAAGATCCCATTATTGATCATCGCAGTATTATCAATGAAATGATTGTGCAACATGAGCAGAAATTACAGAAGCAACGCGAATGTTTTGCCCATCTCTTCGCCCAGCCCTACCTGGATATCGGGACCATTGAGACCATTACAGCAGAGGATCGTGCCGCATTGATGGAAATCATTGATAGCTGCCTGGGCCACGACTCACACCAGTATCATGCACTCAATGGTTCAACCGTTGTGTTGCTTAATCCAAATGAGACAACTTATACCCTGCTGCAAGCTGCTGACGGGATTTTGTTCCTGCCTCGCTATCGCCTGCAAGAACTCTCGCCTGAACCTACTACAGTCGATACAGTGGCCTCCAGATCATGAGAAGGGGGAATTGATGATAGAATACATAATGCAAGAAGAGATAGTACCCAATATAGTAGATGTACAGGAAGAGCCACACGGTAACGATCGTGCAAAACTAGCAGGAGCACGACTTCAGGCACCAAGTGCAGACCTGATCAAGGCTCACATAGCATTGCTAGAAAAGGAAGTCATCCTCTCTCAAAACGGCGATCTGTTCCGTCTGGTGCAGCACCACTACTATAGATTACAGAGCTGGCACGATCAGCATACGGGCTGGCGTATTCAGCGCACCAGTACGCTGGTCCGTCTCATCCGCCATGCCAGCACTACGACGCCAGGCTATCTCTATGACCGATTGAAGGAACCAAAAGATTTTGCTTGCCTGACCTGGATGCTCTGGTACGCTGAGAATCGTCAACTTAGCGGACGTGGCAACGATCAGCAATTCTTGCTCTCACAGTTGGCAGAGCAGATTCAGGAGCAATCGGCACAGACTATACAGGGTACTGAAAGTGAGGATGTGCTCGACTTCCGTAGGCAGACGGATCGCTACAGCATTCAGCGTGCTCTTAACTATCTACAAGATCTGGGCGGTTTACAACTCGTCGATGGTCAGACAAGGGAGTGGGTTGAGCAGAAGGATAATGCTGATGTGCTCTATGAGTTCACCGATGTGGCCCGCTCACTTGTCGCGGCCTTAAGTTCACAACTTGTGACTGATATCTCAGCACGACTTCGTGAGCCTTCAGCGATGCTCCAGCCAACGCGGATCTCTAGCATCAACGTGGCACCACTGGCACGTGCTTGGCGTTCTCTACTACTTGGTCCAGCCCTCTTCAAATTCGATGATCCAGAAGCTTTTCATGCACTACTCCCTCATGCCGATAGAGTCGCCAACGAGCTACTGGAAACTTTTGGTTGGCTTCTGGACATCCGGCGGAACTATGCCTGTATCGTGCGTGAAAGTGGCAGCTCAACGGGCCCCGTAAGCGTTCTCACACCCTATGGAACGAACGATCAGATCGCCTTACTTATGTGCACAATGATCAGGGAGCGCATCATCTCCGGAGCATTGCCATCGCCAGACACATATGGATGTGTACAGGTGACAACTGAAGATATGACCGAGCTATTTTACGCGGTACGTGAACGCTACGGAGAGAACTGGGGCAATGAAGCTCGCAGCAAAGGTTCACCAAGCTTGCTGAATGACGTTCAACGCAAGATGCGCCAGATCGGTATTATACGTGGCCCAGACGAGACAGGTACACTGCTGATCTTACCGCTTGCAGCTCGTTACAGCGCCACCTATGATAAGGAAGCCCAACAACAGGCGGCAACGAGCCAGCGGATCAAAGCAAAAGCCAAGAAGATCAAACAGACAAATGGCACAAATAAGTAAATTCTAGGGAAAGCTGCATTTCTGGACAACTGAAAAGTGCTGTCTGCACTTAAACAGCTATTGCATCTGTAAAATGCTTGTGTTATACTAGATAGTGTCGAAGTAGCAAGTGAATGGGAATCAATTGGCAAATAAAAAGCAAGAAGCGCCAAAAGAGTCAAAAACCACCGCAAGTATCATCGACCAACCGTCTCGGTGGCGCTTTTGCTCTTTGAAGAATGCGGGATGCCAGAGGTACCATTCAAGATGGGTTGTGGTGAAGAGGTATTCTCAGGCTTCTTCCCCAGGATCATCTGCATGTGGAAAATGGATCCGCAGCAAGTGGTCGAGCGCCAGCAAAGGTGTCTCTACCCTTTGTTGCCAACCATGGACAGTCCTACAGTTGCCTTGCTCATCAATGCCTTGCGAGAGCTGTCCGACAATGACACACGACCACAGTTTATTCGTCATCTGAAGTGGTTCCATACGATGTTACACCGAACCACAACAGTGTCAAAAGAGGACAAACAGAAAGTCGAGAAATATCTCAATATGCAATACCAGCTTCATCCTTTGCTTGCAGAGGACCCACTCATCCAGAGCGTGATTGCACACGAGGTTGCACACGGAATTGAACAGGGGATTGCACAGAAAACTGCCGAGCTTGAACAGAGAATCCCTCAGAAAGTCGCCAAGGAAGTCGCTAAAACCCTCGCCGAGTATGAGGCCAGAGTCATGCAAGAAGCGATCTTAGATATTGCTAATGATCGTTTTTCAGCCCAAATTGTCACGCAAGTGCAACAAACTATCGCCTCCGTTCAGGATGTTCAGCAGTTGAGAAAGTTTCATCGCCAACTAGCTAGGGTGTTGGATGAACAAGAGGCCCAAGCATTACTGACCCAATGTTTTGCAGAAGTGAAAGGTAAGACTGAGGGCCTCCAAGAAGCGATCCTGGACATTGTCAGCGACCGTTTCTCGCCCCAGATTGTGGACCAAGTGCAACAAATCATCGATCCTGTTCAGGATGTTCAGCAGTTGAGAAAGTTTCATCGCCAACTAGCTGGAGTGTCAGATGAAGAAGAGCTTCCGGCCCTGCTGACCCAATGTTTTCCGGACAGTTGAGGTTGACTAGAAAATTTCTAGCTTTGCTACTGTGTGTTTTTTGTCAGGACAAAATAGCTATCCCACTCAGCAAGATGGGATTACGTGGAAGTATTCGCGAAAAGATATCCAATGATCAAAAGAGACTCTGGTGTGTGACCCAAATTATAGAGCATGGTTGGAGTCAAAGGAAAAATAGGAGAAGATATTGGTTAAACCTGAATTAGGGCAGGTTGCTGCGGTAGGAGAGAATCTGACCCGTCCAATTACTACTTTTGTCGATATGCTTCAGGCACATGCTGGCGGTCCACAGGGCTATCGCTTGCGTCGCATTATCCTCACCAACTTCTGGCTCTACGGGCAACAGGAATTCGAGATCCCACACGGGCGGCTCTTCCTGGCTGGTGAGAATGCAAGCGGAAAGTCAACCGTTCTTACTGCAGCGTTACCCCTAGGGTTAGACGGAGATCTGCGCCCCAATCGTCTTGACACCTTCGGCGGGCGTGAGCGACGCATTGAATACTATGTCCTCGGAGGAGCGGATTCTGCGACACCCTTCAGTCATGAGCGCCGTACAGCTTATATCGCACTCGAATTCGAATGGTGTGATCCCGACCATCCCCCTATTGCTCCAGAAATACGCCAACGCTGGGAAAACGGCGAACGCGAAAAAACGCGTTTCCTCACCATTGGTGTAAGCATTGCTGGAAATGCCAACACTACGGACCGTATACGCCCCTTGCGCTTCCTCATCACTGACGGTTCACGCTTGGGCCATGACATCGACACGCTCTATGAGACTGGCAATGCGGGTGAGAAACGGGCCTACGACCATATCCGCTTTAAGCAATTGGTACAAGAACATGGAATTCTCTGTGATTCGCAGGCCGAATATGAACGTCAGGTAGCTCGTTACTTGTTCGGCTACTCCGATGTGAAAGATTTTGAGAAGCTCATCAATCTCCTACTTGTCTTGCGCCGCCCAAATTTAAGTACAGAACTAAACTTCTCACGTGTGCACGATTATCTCAAAATGTCGCTACCCAAGATCTCAAGTGAAACAACCTCACACGTCATCGGAACGATTGAGCGTATCGATGGCATCCAGAGCGAGATTGAGCGCATTCAAGAGGCATACGATGCAGCCGAGCGCCTGCACCGGGCTCGCCAGCATGTAGCACTGGTCCGAGCTCAGCTAACCGCCTGTGACTATATCATTGCCCATCAGGCTGAAACCTCGGTCCAGAACAAGGTCTATCGGCTTAGAAGTGAGCTGAAGCGAGCTGAACGGGAGCGCGACGAGGCAGAATCGCGTGTCCAGGCATTGCAGACAGAACAGCACCAGATCACTGGACAAATGAAAGTCCTGGAAGCCAGCGAGGGTTTGCAAGTAGCAACACAGATTACCCTTGTACGCGAACGCCAAAGCGAGCTTGAAGGACAAATGCGCTTACAAGAACAGAGCCTGAAAGCTGCACGTCAGGCCATTCGTGAAAATGCTGCCAATCTGGAACGACAACAGCAACGTATGGAACAGATAAAGGCAGAGAACCTGGGCCATTTACAAGAACTCTCCACAATTGCTAGCGAAGAGGCACTTTGGGAGACAGCAGCTTTTCAGTTGCTCGAAGCGCAAAACCAAGTACGCACATTCTCTCCTGACAACAGCGTTGCACCAGAAATGCCACTCGCCGTGACAATCCTAACCAGCGAACCAGCCGAAGAGCGTACAATCTGGCTACACCAACTGGAAACATTACACCAACAACGTGAAGCGCAAGACTCGCAGATTCAACAAGCACGCAATCTGGAAACAATCCGTTTTCAGGAATTAGACGAGGCTCGCCGCCATTTCCAGGCCGTGCAAGATCGTGCATATCAAGCGCAGCACGATCTTGATGACATACTAAAACCGTTTATAAGCACCGAAGAGACCAGTGACGATGAAGACGAAGAGCCAATGCTGCCCGAGTCCAGCCAGGAAATAACAAATGACGAGCCATTAACAGGCAACATTGTTGAGCAATTTGCAGTCGCCATTGATCACTATCGCCAGGTGATCGATACATTAGAGAGCGATCTTGTTGAGGCTGTAGACCAGATCCAGGGCGAACTCAATGATCTGCACCTTTATGCTGGTGGCAAGAGACAAGAAATTACCGACCTCCAAGCCCTCTATGAACAAAAAGAGGCAGAGCCGGAAGTAACACCTGTACGCTCAGAGCGTCGGATCACCGCTCGTGCAAAGCTAGCCGAACACGGTATTGATGCTCTTCCCCTCTATGCCTTGCTTGACTTTGCTCCAGATCTCGATGAAAACTCCGCTGGACAGATCGAATACATGCTCGAAGATGCTGGACTACTCGATGCGCTTGTCGTACCCACTGCACAGATCTCTGACGCTGACGCTGTGCTCACATCCGAAGGGCTCAGTGACTGCCGTCTGGATATAGATATGATGAGCCAGCAGAATCGCGCAAATGTAACAAATCCTCAGCAGGTTCTGCGTTTCGATACAACCTTAGTCGTGCAAGATGGAGACACATCTCGTCCCAGTGCTGATTGGCAGGCCACAACTGAAGCTGTATTAGCGGTCATCCATCCATATACGCGGCCTAGCGAACAAGTTCCAGTGCGCTATGAGATGAACGAGAATGGAAACTGGACACATGGTTTGCTCTCTGGACATGCAGGAAATGGTCCAGCTCGCTATATCGGAAAAGCCACGCGTATACGTGCCCGTCAGCGCGAACTGGCAGAACTCGATGAAAAACGCGCACAGCTCGAAGGCGAACTGAATGAACTGACCAACCAGCTTGCAGCCTATGAACAGCAAATCACCCAGCTGCAGGAACAGCAAGTCCTGGTACGCAAAGCGTTGCAGCGAAGCAAGCTACAAGAGTGCTATGCTGAACTGACCCAGGCACATATTACGCAGGAGAGCGGACGAACCAAATATCAAAAGGCACGCCAGCAGACACAGGAACTGCGACAGCGCTATAACTCACTCTTGGCTCAGTTGGAGCGTGAGAGTGAGGGAAATAGCACCTTTGCAAGCGATGCCAAGCGGGTCCAAGTAGCTCTACTCGCGATGGTCAAACTCAAAAACCAGTCTCGCGCCGCACAGAATCAACTGCGTACTATTGCCTATACCTGGGAGGAGTATCAGAAGTTGCGTGCTGCACTGGGGCAAGCCCAGGCCAACGAGAGCAATGTCAGCAGTCTTGCCGAACGTGTGCGTACACAGGTCGTGCAAGTGCAAGCAGAACTGGCAGAATTGCAGCACGTCGCAGCATCCTCTAACGCCGAAGAACTCAGTGAGCGGTTGCAAGCACTCCGCCTGCGTACCGAAGAGCTTATTGGCGAACTTGATACCGCAAAAACTCATCATATACGCAGTGATGAACGTGCCGCAAATTTGACAAGCTCGCTTGTGGAAGTGGAAGAAAATCTGCGCACAGCCCAGCAGGAGCGCACTGAGAAACAAAACCACTTCACTAATCAGCTTGCTGCCTATCCCGTCGAGCAGCTCGTACAAGCACAGCAGGCAATTACTGAAGGAGAGAGTATTCGCGCAGCTCAAACTCTTGTGAGCAGTACAGATAATGCTACGGCTCAGAAAGAAAGCCTGGAAGGTACGTACCGAGAGAAGTATAATGCTCTTGTGCTTGTGTTTAACCGTGAGCAGCCACCATTGCTCGAATACGGACCAGACATGGATGACCAGGGACAAGTGCTCTTCCTCAATGAGAATAAAAGCCGACCGGTTGAACTGCTTGCCATCTTGAGCGAGCGCATCGAGATGCAAAAGACATTACTGGGCGAGGAAGAACGGCAGCTCTTTGAAGATTTTCTCCTGCAAGAAATTGCCGAGGCCATTCGGACACAGATCTTGGAGGCTGAGGAATGGGTGCAACAGATCAACGACGTGCTAAGTAACTTGCCACTGATCGGTGAACACTACGCCTTGCAATGGAAGCCACCATCTGAGTACGACATGACAAAGTTGGGAAGCCATCTGGCACAGCACTATCGCCTGTTACGTAAGCCTGCTCAGACTCTGACAGTGGAGGAGACAGAGACGTTGATGGGAGCATTCCGCCGTGAGATCGAAGGGGTACGACTGCGACAGCAAGAGAACCCGGCTACCAACTTCTTGGAGGCTCTGGAGCAGGTCTTTGACTATCGTGAGTGGTTCCATTTTGATGTCTGGGTCACACCAATTGGCAGCCAGCGCCAACGCCTGACCGACCGTGTTGCAGGCGCACGTAGTGGAGCAGAACAGCTCTTCGCGCTTTACGTTCCGCTTTTTGCCGCACTTGGTGCACTCTACAGAAGTGCCTCCCATGGCGCACCACACTTACTGGCCCTGGACGAAGCCTTTGACAAGGTCAGCACAGCCAACACGCAGCGCATCGTAGAGTTCCTTGTCTCGCAAAATTTCCAGTGGATCATGACCGGGCCACAGGTGAGCGGAACCGGTTCGAAGATACCAGCCAGTGCCCGCTATCTGATGATCCACGAGAAAGGTTCACCCGTAGCAACGGCCTCGGCATCCTTCTGGAGCGACCAGCAATTGAACGGGAGCGCACCAAGGCAAAGCGGAGAGTGACTCCTTTTTGGATGCGTGGTATAATTAAGGAATATGCAGCTTGCCACAGATTTCTTCCGCAAAGCGGGACTAGAGCGCCTACTACTCAAATTACGCGAGAAATACATTGAACTAGGAGTGGTTGGTGGTCAGGTACAGCTCAAAGAAAGCACGCAGCACGAGCGTCGTGAAATTGCCAGCTTCCTGGAAAGACCACCCTATCGAGACACGACAATCAGGGTGAAGCTGAGCGATATGGACAGTGCATTGCGCCGAAGTCGCTTCGAATGTAGCCTCCCTGACCTGTTAGCAGCATTCTTCCCTGACCAACTCCTGATCACGCGTCCCCAGCAACGTGCTGCCTATACCTCCCACCAGGGTCAGTTTCGTCAAGCTCTACAAGCCCTCGTCGAGGCACAGACATCTGAAACACGAGGTCGACAGTGGCTGCTCCAGGGACAACATGGGCAAGAATGGCTTTTCGCACGCTATAAAAATGCTTCGACAGACGAGCAGGAGCGGCAGCTTGCTACTATTGGTTATGTTGTCGCTCTTCTCAATCAATTGCCAGATCCTACCTCTCCTGAACGCTTGGCACTCTTTGCCCAGAGAACAAGTGGTGATCCACATAGCCTTGATCCCGGGCGACCTGCTGGTCGTCTCTTCTTGCAAGCTCTGAGCGATCTCACCGGGGAAAGCCCGGCTCTACCTAGTCAGGGACGTGTACAGGAACTATACCTGTACCAGAGCGTTGGCTTGCTAGTTGATACCATCTCATCGAATGTGGCCGCTTTCCATCTGGCAGGAGCTACGAATATCGATGGCTCTCCCGATCCCTTGATAGCAGTTGCCGGAGCACGAATTCTGCTTTTGCCTCTCTGCCAACTATTGCAATGGCGGACTATCTCGTCTGCGACCAGTGATATCTACGTGATCGAGAATCCACAGGTCTTTGAAGAGGTCATTGCAAATTTGCAAGATGGGAATAATACAGGCAATACCCAATGCCAAGCATTGGCACCAACGATTATCTGTACCTCAGGCTGGCCTAGCGTAGCCGCTTTAACGCTACTCGATCTCCTCCTGTCGGCAATGCCTGCCAATCATCTCCATTACAGTGGAGACTTCGACGTAAAAGGCCTGCAAATTGCTGCCTATCTGATGGAACGCTACCCGGGGCGCTGTTTCCCTTGGCATATCGATGCCGAGGCTTACACCCTAGCCCTGCAGGCAGATGGTATTCCAGCTCGTGAGCGTGATTTGGAGATGCTCGATGCACTTCCTGCAGTTTTCAGCTCGCTAGTGAAGACAATACAAGCACAGGGAAAATGGGCTTATCAAGAAGGAATCGCTCAGTTGTTGATTGCAGATGTTAGAAAAATAGCAGATTGAAAGGCTCTCATTATATAGTATAGTATTAGATAATATTTGTATTTTATCTAATATTAGCAGAAATTATTCTGATAAAAAGTTTTACTAGACTAAAAAATATAAAACAAAAAATTGTCATATTTAATATCTTCTATTTATTCTATACTAGCTTGCAATCAGGTATAGAATATTAATAAAGAGAAAATTTGTGTATCACTTTGTTCTTTCTAGAAAGGTACTAACTCTATGAAACAACAATGGCTACTTGGAATACCCTGTTTGCTGACCTTGCTCCTACTTTCTGCTTGTGGAGGAACCCCTTACAATGCTGCAGGATCCCAGAGAGTTCTGGTAAAGCTTTCAGAGTATAAAATTAATACGTCTCTCACGTCTTTTGTTCCTGGCAAGCCCTACCACTTTATGGTGATGAACATTGGGCAGACTACCCATGAATTTATGATCATGCCAAAGGTAGAGGGAATCACGAGTAACACATCGATGGGAAACATGCATATGATAAGTCTGGCAAGTGTGGAAAATATCTCTCCTGGGGAAACAAAATTTCTTGATTATACCTTCCCTCCATCTGCTTCAGAGTCACATCCACAATTTGCTTGCTACTATCCTGGACATTATGAAGCGGGTATGAAGCAGGATGTGAAAGTCAGCTCCTAAAAAAGATAGACATGGATTTAACCTAATCTACTTTTAGCGTACATTAGATATTTTGCTGTAATTAACTTATTTAATTGATAACAATATTTAAATTTATAGTATAAGTATTTAGGGCAATCTCTAGGGCCATTTTCTAAAGTGTCCCTCTTTCCCCCTAGACTCAAGCGAGAGCATATTGTACACAGTGCACAAGACATATTTGTAGTGACCAAGAAATTGTAAGAGTCAATATCGTCGAACAGCCTTCTGCTCTTTCATAAGCTATTCGCTCCAGTGAGGTCTAATAAATTGTTGAGAAATTGGATCTTCACTACATACCCAAAGCCATCCAAATAGAAATAATTACGAAGAGGAGAAACATTATATGACTATTAATGCAAAAAAAGATTTTAATTCAACAATATTTGCTTCCTGCCCCGTTACTACTTCATCACATCGCCCTGCGCTGAAAAACCGACAATACAAGATCATAGCAGCTTCACGGATTATCTTCGGCCTGATATGGGTTGTCGCTGCTAGGTTGAAGTGGCAACCGGAGTTTCAAAACCACTTTCTTGATCAAGTCTCCGGGGCCATGGATGGTCAACCCGGGTTCATAGCTGGATGGATTTCCTTGTGGACTCACCTGATTAGTATTAATCCGCTGCTATTTGCTCGTTTGGATGCTATCACTGAGACCGCATTAGCCATATGTTTGGTCCTTGGTGTCTTCAGTAACCTGACCTGTCTCATAGGTTTTCTATTATCTCTAGGCATCTGGTCTACCGCAGAAGGCTTTGGTGGACCATTCGTGCCTGGCCAAAGCACAGATATAGGCACTGCCTTTCCCTATGCGCTTGTCTTTGTGATTATGCTCTCTTTCTCCGCTGGACGCTATTATGGGCTGGATCAATGGCTCACTCCTCAGTTGGGACGCTGGGGCTTCTTGGCTTCAGGCTTCTTCAAATCCAAGCGGGGCAAGAGATGGTCCATTGCCGCTTGTTTGCAGTGGTTACAAAACCGACCACAAAAGGTCACGGCGGCCTCACGTATTGTCTTCGGCTTGATATGGGCTGTTGCTGCTTGGCTGAAGTGGCAACCAGCATTTCAAAACCACTTTCTTGATCAAGTCTCCGGAGCCACAGATGGTCAACCGGGGTTCATCGTCGCATGGCTTTCCGTGTGGATTCACCTGATCAGTATCAATCCTCTGCTATTTGCTCGTATCGAAGCAACCGCTGAAACTGCGCTTGCAGTGTGTTTGATCTTTGGTGTCTTCAGTAATCTAACTTATCTCATCGGTTTCCTGTTATCTCTAGGCATCTGGTCTACCGCAGAAGGCTTTGGCGGACCCTATGTGCCTGGTCAAAGCACAGATATAGGCACTGCCTTTCCCTATGCACTTCTCTTTGTGATTATGTTTGCCATCTCTGCTGGATGCTATTATGGACTAGATAGATGGCTCACTCCTCTGTTAGGACGCCGTGGCTTCCTGGCTACAGGCTCCTTCAAACGCAAGCAGAGCATAGATAAGCTCACCAACCCATTGTTGCAACATGTTCCTTCTACCCGCAAGCTGCAATTGGAACCTGATTACCCCTTTACCACGCAAAATCTCGACTATCTGCCCGACCTCTCTTACCAACAAGACGAGCATGAGTTCGCTCAGACCTTGTACCACCAAGCCTTCAGCCAACAGCCGTTGGAGCCTGAGGACTTAGACCTCTTCAGTACACCAAACTCCAACTTTCTCCTTGAGCACTATGATGAGCAGGATGAGGATGAGCTAATCCTGCCCTCATATCAACAAGCCTTTATCACACAACCCTTGGAGACTGAGCACTCCCTTACCACACAAACTCCTGATCTTCTCCCAGAGCATTATGATGAGCAGGATGAGGATGAGCTCGTCCAGCCCTCGTATCAACAAGTACCCGAACAAGCTTTCGATCTGGATAACCCCTTCCTCACACCAAGCTCTGACTATCTGCCTGACCTCTCTTACCAGCAGGACCAAGATTTGCAGCCCGAGTCTTTGGAGCCACAAACTCCTAGCGAGCAGCCTCTCGAGCCTGAGTACTCCTTTACACCACAAAGTTCCGATCTTCTCCCTGACCTCTTTTATCATCAGGGCATCAATCTACAACCTGATATCTTAGATCAGCTAGATCCTATTGAGCAGCCTTTTGAGCCTAGCTATTCCTCTATACCGCAAAGCTCCGATTTCCTTCCCGATCTCTTTTACCACCTGGGTCAAGACCTCCAAGCTATGCCCCTGGAACCTCTTGCTTCCGATGAGAAGCCCTTTGAGCTTGATAATCCCTTTACCATACAAAGCTCCAACTATCTTCCTAACCCCTTTTACCAGCAAGACAAGGATCTCCAAGCCAAGCCTTTGGACCCACGAACTCCCAGCCAACAGCTCATCGAGTTGAATAACCCCTTCACCTCACAAAGCTCTGACCTCTTTGTCCAGCAGGCCAGCGATGAACAAGTCGAGCCCTTGTACCTAGAAGCCAACAGCCAACAGCAGTTCGGACCTGAGCACTCATTTACCTTACAAAGTCCCGATCCTGTCTCTGACCTCTCTTCTCAACAGGGCCAGAATCTGCAAGTAGAACCCTTGCACCCGGAGGTATTTAGCAGTAATCAACAACCAGTACAGCCTGAGCCTTCTGATATCCCACCAAGTCTCGAGCTTCTTCTTGAGCTCTCTCAGCAGAAAGATCTTGATGACCAGATCGAGCCCTGGTATCTGCCACCTTCCAGTGCCAGCCAACAGCTAGTACAGCCTGAGACCTCTGTTACCCCACAAAACCCTGATCTCTCTCAGCAGCAAGAAGACCTTGATGATCAGGTCGAGCCCTGGTATCTGCCACCTTCTAGCACCAGCCAACAATTGGTGCAACCCGAGCTCTCTCAGCAGCAAGAAGACCTTGATGATCAGGTCGAGCCCTGGTACCTACCACCTTCCAGTACTAGCCAACAATCGGTGCAGCCCGAGCTCTCTGCTACCCCACAAAGCCCTGACGTCTCTCAGCAGCAAGAAGACCTTGATGACCAAGGCGAACTCTGGTACCTGCCACCTTCTAGCACTAGCCAACAATCGGTGCAGCCCGAGCTCTCTGCTATCCCACAAAGCCCTGATCTCTCTCAGCAGCAAGAAGACCTTGATGATCAGGTCGAGCCTTTGTCGCAGCCTGCCTCTTCTATCCGTGAGCCGCACATCGAATCTGAGCACCCCGATACCGCACGAAGTCTTAATAGCTTAGCCATGCTCTACGCCAAGCAGGGCAAATATGACCAAGCAGAGCCATTATTGCAGCGTGCTCTGGCTATCCGTGAGCAGCACTTGGGGCCTGAGCACCCCCACACGGCACAAAGCCTCAACAGCTTAGCTGTGCTCTATGCCAAGCAGGGCAAATATAAACAAGCCGAACCGTTATTGCAGCGTGCCCTTGCTATCCGCGAACAACAGTTGGAGCCTGACCATCCTAATACTGCCGAAAGCCTCAACAACTTAGCAGTGCTCTATGACAAGCAAGGTAAGTATCAACAAGCTGAACCGTTGCTGCAGCATGCCCTTGCTATCCGCGAACAACAGTTGGAGCCTGAGCACCCCGACACCGCACAAAGTCTCAATAGCTTAGCCATGCTCTATTACGAGCAGGCTAAGTATGATCAAGCCGAACCATTGCTGCAGCGCTCCCTGGTTATCCGCGAACAGCTCTTAGGACCTGAGCACCCTGATACCGCACAAAGTCTCAATAGCTTAGCTATACTCTATCATAAACAGGCTACATACGAGCTTTCTGAACCATTATCACTGCGCTCCATTGCTATCCGTGAGCAACACTTAGGGCCTGAACATCCTGATACTGCACAAAGTCTCAATAGCTTAGCCATACTCTATTACGAACAGGCTAAGTATGATCAAGCCGAGCTATTATTACAGCGTGCCATTGCTATCTGTGAGCAGCATCTCGGACCTGAGCATCCCGAAACCGCACAAAGTCTCAACGACTTAGCCGTGCTCTATGGCAAACAGGCTAAGTATGAACAAGCTGAGCCCTTGTTGCAACGTGCCCTTGCTATCCGTGAGCGGCTCTTAGGACCTGATCATCCTGACACGGCACAAAGTCTCAATAGCTTAGCCATGCTCTATTACGAACAGGCTAAGTATGAACTCTGCCAGCCATTGTTGCAGTACGCCCTTGCCATCCGCGAGCGGCACTTGGGACTTGACCACCCTGACACGGCACAAAGCCTCAATAACTCAGCAATACTCTATTGCAAGCAGGGTAAATATGAATCCGCCGAACCGCTGTTGCAACGCTCCATTACTATCCGCGAGCAACTCCTAGGACCTGACCACCCTGACACGGCACAAAGCCTCAATAGCTTAGCCGTACTCTATTACGAACAGGGCAAGTATGAGCTCTCCGAACCGTTATTACTGCGCTCTATTACTATCCGTGAGGAGCTCTTGGGATCGGAACATCCTGATACTGCGCAAAGTCTCAATAGCTTGGCCGTGCTCTATCGCAAGCAGGGTCACTATGAATGGGCTGAGTCGTTGTTCCACCTCGCCCTCGCCATCCGTGAGCAACTGTTTGGGGCTGATCACCCTGATGTTGCACAAACTCTCAGCAATTTAGGCGTGCTCTATTACGAGCAAGGTCAGTATGAACGAGCCGAGCCCTTGTTCCATCGCTCCATTGCTATGCGTGAGCAGCACCTGGGACCTGAGCATCCTGATACCGCACAAAGTCTCAATAGCTTAGCCGTGCTCTATCGCAAGCAGAGTCAGTATGAACAAGCTGAACCGTTGTTACAGCGTGCTTTTGCTATTCGCAAGCGGTTACTGGGCCCTGAACATCCTGATACAGCACAAAGTCTCAACAGTTTAGCCATACTCTATTGCAAACAGGGTAAATATGAACTCGCCGAACCTCTGTTACAACGCTCTATTACTATCCGCAAGCAGTTGTTGGAGCCTGACCACCCTGATATTGCACAAAGTCTCAATAGCTTAGCCATGCTCTATTACGAACAGGGCAAGTATAAGCAAGCCGAACCGTTGTTACAGCGTGCCTTTGTAATCCGCGAGCAGTTGCTGGAGCCTGATCACCCTGACACGGCACAAAGTCTCAATAGCTTAGCTATGCTCTATTGCGAGCAGGGCAAGTATAAACAAGCTGAACCATTGTTACAACGCGCTATTGCAATCCGCGAGCAATTGTTGGGACCTGAGCATCCTGATACAGCACAAAGTCTCAACAGCTTAGCCGTGCTCTATGCCAAGCAGGGTAAGTATGAACAAGCTGAACCGTTGCTGCAGCGTGCCCTGGCTATCTGTGAACAGCAGTTGGAGCCTAATCACCCTGAAACCGCACAAACTCTCAATAGCTTAGCCATGCTCTATTACGAGCAAGGCAAATATGAACAAGCCGAACCACTGCTGCAGCGTGCCCTGGCAATCCGCGAGCAGCAGTTAGGACCCGAGCACTTTGATAGTGCACAGAACCTTGACCATCTGTCAGAGCTCTTGCAGCCGCAAAGTCAAGATCAGTTCGCCAAACCGTCGCTACAGACCACTCTCAGCCAAGAGTCTACGGCAACTGAGCACTATCAGCAACAAGACCAGGATGACCAAACCAAGACATTGTATCAAGGGACTCTCGACATCAGCGAGCTAGAGTTGGAACCAGAATATCCTTTCACGGCTATCAACTTTGACAATCTGCCTGAGCACTATCAGCAGCAAGACCAGGATCTGCTCGCTGAACCATCCTACCAGCCATCCTCCAGCAAACAGCCTGTGGAACCTGATTATCCCTTCAGTGTACAAAGCCTCGACGATCTAGTCGAACTCTTTCAACAGCAAAGCCAGGATCTGCCTGCTGGACCATCTTACCAGCCATCCTTCAGCGAAGAGCCTGTTGAACCATCCTACCAGCCAGCCTTCAACGAACAGCCTACAGAATCATCCTATCAGCCAGCCTTCAGCGAACAGCCTGTTGAACCAGCAGAACCTGACCGCCCCGACACTGTACAAAGTCTCGACGATCTGGTCGAACTCTTTCAACAACAAAGCCAGGATCTGCCTGCTGAACCACCCTACCAGCCGATCCTGAGAGAACAGCCTGTGGAACCTGAGTATTCCTTCACTCCAGAGAACTTTGACTATCCGTCAGAACTCTATCACGAGCAGAGCCAAGATACGCTAGCTGAATCGCTATACCAGAGCTATGAGCATCAATCAGAGCCTGAGTACTCTGACACCGTGCAAAATCTCAACAATCTACCGGACCTCTCTCAGCAACAAAGCGAGTCTGAGCCGTCATTGCAGGGTGCCTCTTCTATCCACAAGCAGCAGCCTGCAGAGCCTGACCAACCCGATACTGTGCAAGACCTCAACAATCTCGCCGTGCTCTACCACGAACAAGGCAAGGATGAGCTCGCAGAGCCGTTGTTACAACGTGCCCTTAATATCAGCGAACAGCAATTAGGACCCGACCACCCTGACACTGTGCAAAGTCTCAACAATCTCGCCGTGCTCTACCACGAGCAGGGCAAGTATGACCAAGCCGAGCCGTTGTTGCAGCGCACCCTCAGCATCAATGAGAAGCAGTTGGGACCTGACCATCCTGATATTGTGCAAAGTCTCAACAATCTCGCCGTGCTCTACCACGAGCAGGGCAAGTATAAGCTCGCCGAGCCGTTACTGCAGCGTGCTCTTAACATCAACGAACAGCGGTTAGGATCTGACCACCCTGACACGGCACAAAGTCTCAATAATCTTGCCATGCTCTACTACGAGCAAGGCAAGAACGAACTCGCCGAGCCTTTGTTGCAGCACGCGCTCAACATCCGAGAGGAGCAGTTAGGACCTAACCACCCCTCCACTGCCCAAAGCCTCAACAATCTCGCTGTATTCTATCAGGAGCAGGGCAGGTATGAACAAGCCGCACCGCTGTATCAGCGTGCTCTCAGCATCACCGAGCAACAGTTAGGACCCTACCACCCCGATACCGCACAAAGCCTTAATAATCTAGCTGTGCTCTATCGCAAGCAGGGCTGGTACGACCAAGCCGAGCCATTATACCAACGTGCTCTCTCCATAAACGAGCGGCAGTTAGGACCAGACCACCCTGACACGGCACAAAGTCTCAATAATTTGGCCCTACTCTATCGCAAGCAAGGCAAGTATGAACAAGCCGAGCCATTATACCAACGTGCCCTGAGCATCAGTGAACAGCAATTGGGGCATTACCACCCTCGCACAGAAAAATTACGGAAAAACTATATATTCCTGCTAAGAACGATGGGGCGTAAAAAAGAGGCAAAGCGAGTAGAAGATGGAACGTCAAGTCTTTTTCCATCATCTTGATGTGGGGGAGAAAGGCCAGAAGTGCGGTCTGACCTCCATCGCTAGAAATGGCTAGCATCCTTTTCCGCACAAAGCAATATTTGCCTTAAAAACATTAGAAGGCAATTAGGATCATCCTCTTCTGGGGATCAGGCTCCTAGACTCCTTCTGCTCACACAGTTGGATTGGCATAACGCTCTGCATAATCACCGATTACAGGCAACTTGAAGTACTTGCCCTGGAAAGCATGGACCAGCAGGATGATCCACATCACAAACACGCCCAGACCGACCAGGCCGCTTACGCATGAAAGTACGCCGCTGAGAGCAAAAGGAAGTATTGCAGTGAGCATACTGACAATAACCAAAAACACGCTATAGCTAGCGAAGAAAATGATAGATTGCATAGCATTGAAACGCACAAAGCGATTCTGCTTCTCCATCAGGAAGAAGATGAGACCAGTCACCCAGCCTGCAATATAACTCAAACCTGCGGCGACGTTCGGATCCAAGCTCATCGTCGACCCACCTGTCGGCGGAGCATACGGGTTCTGCTGCTGACCACCATAGGGCTGTTGATAACCGGGCTGGTTATAAGGACCCTGCTGCCCATAGCCGGGCTGTCCATATTGTTGACCGGGTTGTCCATAGCCGGGCTGTCCGGGTTGTTGACCGGGCTGACCATAGCCAGGCTGCCCACTATATGGATCGGTGGATTGAGGTTGGGGAGAGTATCCACCGTATTGGCCTGAATTGGGATACTGACCGGGCTGATTGGGATCGTAACTCATTATTAAATTCCTTCTCCAAAGAATAAGACCCTATCACAAAGATCTATAATACCATTAAAAATTTCGTTGGTCCAGAGAGTCAAGCTGTCCTTTTGAGCACCTTCTTCAGCACATTCGCAAAGTCCTGCTTACTCTCTTTAATCCTGTCACAAGTCACCCCTTTGCATCAATGGTAACAAATAGAGTCAAGGGGTGGGGAGCAGAAGCTCCTTATTACCATCACTACTTTACTATAACGAAGCAAGAGCCCATTTATCCATCATCAATATTTTTCTGGGAAATTTTATGATTGGGGACTAGATCTACCTTGCTCTACCATGGTATGATTGCTTTTACACTTGGAGTAGAACTTGAATGTTATGTAGGGGCAGCAGTAAGAGCAGGAATACATGATTCAAAAAAATATGGGATGAGACTCATATCAGGAGCCATAAGAGTCTTAAAAGACTTTGCACGAAGAGGTATCACCATTAAAAAATTATATGGAGTGAGCGATACACCAGATGGTATAAGGCTCTCACGAGGATTAGGTTTCGAAGAAACGCCGCCAGCACCAGGAAGTACCTTTCTCCAGTTCACACTCGATCTCGAGACCTCCCAATCACCATTCGTTCAAGAATATCGAAAGATTCTCCAAAACCAACGAACAACAAAAGATACGGAAGCTTGAGGGCGTTTCGTACCCCCCAAAAGCCCTTCAGTGAAGAGCATCCCCTGCTCGAATTTGGCAGAGTAAGGTAGAGAGTATTGCATAGCTGGAAAATGACAGAGGTTCTCTTGTTCACCTGTCCTCTTTTGTTCCAGAAACGGTCCGCTTTTACCCTTTCAGGATGTCCGCTTTTTTGCACCAGATGTCCGCTTTGTCCCTGGAAAAAATCTCTTTCATCAGCTATCTTTAGAGGGGAAGGCTGTTCATGAGAGGGCCTTTTGAGTTCAGAAATGCTCTCGTCTAAGATTAATCTTTTAAAAACTATGTTCAGAGGAAGATACTATAATGAGAAAAAAGTTCGCAGGCTTAAAATTAACCATACGCTCAGACTCATCACACCCAGGATCGCACCCAGGCTCACCATGCTCGGACTCACCACGCTCAGACTCACCACTCACGAGCATAAGACGCGCATTCTCACACCCAGCTTCACCACACCCAGGCTCAGACTCACCACTCCGAGATGTGCAGGAAAAGAGCCCGAGAAGCCCGAGAAGCCCGCGTAAGTCAAGGCTTTTTGGGGGAGAATCCTCAAAGAGCCTTGAGGTTGAACATGAATACAAGACTTACTTGGCACGAGTACAGCAAGCACATCATGAATATCACAAGGCTATAAATGCTGATCCTTTTAGTACTAAAAAGCTCAAAAATAATGTAAATGATGTAGAAAATGTATTACAGACACACCTAGATTATGCACGGGGTAATTTGCTGGAATGCCAGGATATGCTTCAAGGGCTTCAAAACTTGGATGGGACTGCGGATCAGCGCAGAAACTTACAACAACGGGCTATAACGATTATGCAAGCGGACGTAGTCCCTATACTCACAGAGCTAACTGCTATATATACAAATAATGTGTTTCATGATATGTTTCCACAAGAGCAAGAAGTTGAGAATTTAGGAAAAAAGGATGATAATGACACCAAAGAATCCTCTGGTACTTGGAAAAAAACTGAAAAACTCTATAGGGATCTTCGTGCAGGATTGGAAAAAGCAAAGGAACAATACGAGCAAAACCTGGGATTAGGAGCTCTTGACGAATATTTTATCGCTAATGATCAATCAACAAGTCTTATAGAGAACGCAGAAGGGAAATTGGAGGAATGTGAAACTAAGATGATCAACCTTGGCAGCTCGTCTGATACTAGGCAAGATCGGTATCACCTATACCAAGAGGCTATAACGATTATAAGAGAGCAACTTCTCCCTGGATATAACGAGTTTAATTGCCATAGCCTGATAAGGAGAAGAGACAGTCTCGCACCATTAGATGAATGAAGAGCATAAAAGCAGTGACTGTATGCCGATGGCTAGAGCGATCTTCAATCTATGAGTCATCAAATCCTTCAAAACTGGCGCATTGGCAACAACGTACCCAGCTATGGCAGCTGGACTCGCTGATCACGTTTGGACCGGAAGGCACACCTTTGACAACGGCACTAAGTGTAAATGCTGGGATTATTCCGTACACACTTTTGGTGAAGCGGCTATCGCAGAGCTATAAAAAACTTCCAGAAATGCCTGCTAGAGCGGACGAAGGTTTTCCAGAACTACGAATGATGAGCTTTTATCACCAAATTTGTGTAAGATCGAGTTTAATGTTGGGATTTACACGCACATTCACAAAATCTTCTGTGTTGAACTAACTGAAAATCACACGATGTAGCTTGAGAAGGCAATCTATGCATTCAAGAGACTTAAAATCTTCTGGTCTAATAGGAAACCAGCAAAAGACCACCCAGAAAAACTGCTCACAAAGCGGCAAACCTGGGTGGTTTTCTGCTCAATTTCTACATCACCATCTACATCAGAGACGTTTGACAAAGGTTTACAATCATGCACTCAAATGGACTCTCAAAGCAGATCTCTGAGCATGGAGCCCCATCTATAGATGCTTGCCCCATCGCTATGGTATAATTAGATCAAATACCTCGACAATCGAGATACTGATGGGCATTTTGACCACATAGTTCTGCACGAGTAGCGAGTCGGACAAAGCATTGAATAAGGACCTAACGAGTTTTGAAACCAGTGTTTCAGGCCCTTTACTGCGATATTTGTAAGAAAGGGTCAGGAGCTGTTGGACACATTGAGTGAACGAGCCAAACTGAGCCTTCTCAGCTTTTTGTTGCTTCTCATACTGGGATGCCTGGCCTTTACTGCTGTCAGGGCTCTTCAGGCAGTTCATAATTTTCAGCAGCAGTACAGTGGAGTCAAAGCAGGAGATGTAAGTACTATGCGTCCCTGGATGACTGTCCATGTGATTTCCCATGTTTACCACGTTCCCGAAAATTATCTGTACCACTCGCTCACTATAAACAACCCAGCTCAACTGCGCCATGCGACGCTCTACTTAATTGCAAATAGCAAACGGCAGACTATAGATCAGGTGATACGTACCGCTCAAGATGCCGTTTTGGCGTATCGTAAACAACACCCCACACTTGTAACACCTGCACTAATACAACACCGCGATAGAGACTCTCTCTTACCAATACTAGGGAGAACGACCTATTGAACGCGTTCTTTCTAGATATATTGCAGCAATATGGCTATCCGGCACTCTGGTTGATCATTTTCGTCGCGGCCGCTGGCGCTCCCATACCTGTCTCGCTACTCCTATTCGCTTCGGGAGCCTTTTCCGCTCTTGGTGATTTCAATATCTTCATCCTATTTCCGGTTGTTTTGAGCGCATCCGTGATGGGAGATAGTCTCGGCTACCTTCTTGGTCGACGCCTGGGGGCAGTTTTACTAGCCTGGCTTGAGCGACGAAAACGCTTTCGTTGGATCACGCTACCAGCTCTAGCACAAAGCCAAGCTTATTTCAAGAAAGGAGGAGGATGGGCAATATTTATGACACGGGTTCTTTTCTCTGCTCTTGGCGGCACGATAAATCTGGTTGCAGGCTTGGAACAATATCCCTACCGTAGCTTTCTGCTCTGGGATGTGCTTGGTGAAGCTCTTGGAGCAATAATCCCTCTCAGCTTGGGCTATGCCTTTGCAGAAACCTGGGAGGAAGCCGCAGGCCTTTTTGGAGCTTTCTCAGGTCTTATTCTTGCTTTGCTAGCAGCCATTGTTTTCTCGTTCCTACTTGTGAAAAAGATACGTCAGCGTAGACTTGCTAGCACAGTCACAGCCGAGGTGAGTGATACGCCCCAAGTGCTAGAAAGCCAAACCGAATACGACACCAGTGACTCCCTACTCATTCCTCAGAAAAGGCCATGATGAAAGAGGAAGTTCAAGTAAGCAACTTTTGTAAAAATAGTCAGTGTCCAAACTGTAGTAAGGCGGAAAGTAACAATATCCGCAAGTACGGAAAGACACGTACAGGAGTGCAACGCTGGCAATGTAAAACATGCCAAATGACTTGGAGTTCCTTCGAGCTTGCACAGGATAAGTATAATAAAAGCAAGACTCCGGTGACACTAATCGAAAACACCCACGTTGAAGCTCTTGCGGAAGAAAGACTCCCTCAACCCAGTA
>DASYAN010000177.1:0-6652 GCA_036501345.1 Ktedonobacteraceae bacterium | reverse complement strand
AATACACAAAAGAATGTTTGGAAACTTGCAATATGCTTCGAATTGCCGAACTGGTTATTGCAGCCGCTCTGGAGCGCCGTGAGAGCAGGGGCAGTCACTGGCGACGAGACTATCAGTTTCTCGATGAAAATCTAGCAATGCATCATTTTGCTTTTCAGCCCTTGTATAGTGATACGAATGAATTATTGCAATCGCAAGCAGGAGTAATTTCTCATGTATGAAGTTTCTGCAGACCTCATCAAGCAAGCACTAGAGGAGGACAGCGCATTTGCTGATATCACGACCCTGAGCACGGTTCCTGCAGACCAGTGGTCTACGGGATCTATCGTTACTCGGCAAACTGGTGTTGTGGCTGGACTTGCTGTCGCCGCTGAGACATTTCATATTCTTGATGAGCGAATTTCCATCGAATTGTTAGTGCAGGATGGAGCTTCTGTACAGGTCGGTGATGAACTCCTTCGTTTGCAAGGTCCGGCACGTTCACTGCTGAGTGCGGAGCGTGTGGCGCTGAACTTTCTGGGGCGTCTCTCGGGCATTGCAACCATCACAGCGCATTGCGTTCGTGCCCTAGAGGGGAAGCAAACGCGTATCCTCGATACACGCAAAACAACTCCAGGGCTGCGTAGCCTGGAGAAGATGGCAGTTCAACTAGGTGGTGGGCAGAACCATCGTTTTGGTCTAAGCGATGGAGTACTGATTAAAGATAATCATATCAAGGCTGCGGGAGGAATTACACAGGCTGTTGTTGCTGCACGACGAATCGCTCCGCATTTACTCAAAATAGAGGTTGAGTGTGAAACGCTCACCGAGGTACGGGAAGCTATTGAGTGTGGTGTGGATGTGGTGCTGCTTGATAATATGACAGTCGAGAGCATGCGTGAGGCTGTTGAACTCATACGCCAGCGTGCTCCGCATATGCTCATCGAAGCCTCTGGTAGCATTGGTACAAACACTGATCGTTTGGTGGCTATTGCTGCAACTGGCATCGATTTCATCTCGCTTGGTGCCTTAACGCATTCGGCACCTAATTTTGATGTCTCGCTAGAGTTTGTCTGATGTGCAATCCAGAAGGAGAGAAAATCGATGGCTATCAAAAGTGCATGTGTTGAAAGTCAAGAGACGCGTGTTTTGCCTTTGCTCAATCCGCAAACTCGTGCCAAACACGACCTTGCGAAGCGTATAGATGTCATTCCACAACGTTATGCAGAAATGGATCAAGGCGAACTGGATCGTCGTATTACAGCCGCAAAAGCTGCATTAGGTGAGCACTTGGTGATCCTAGGGCACCATTATCAGCGCGATGAAATTATTCAGTATGCTGATTACCGAGGTGATTCCTTCAAGCTGGCACAACTGGCAGCCGGGCATCCCGAAGCTGACTATATTGTCTTCTGTGGTGTTCATTTTATGGCTGAAAGTGCTGATATTCTCAGTGGGCCTCATCAAAAAGTGATTTTGCCCAATCCTGCTGCAGGCTGCTCGATGGCTGATATGGCGAATATAGCTGAAGTGGAAGAGTGTTGGCAGATGCTACATGATTCCCTTGGTGAAGATGCTAGCATTATTCCTGTGACCTATATGAACTCTGCGGCTAATCTCAAAGCCTTCTGTGGTCGTAATGGGGGTGTCGTCTGCACGTCCTCAAATGCTCCCAAGGTAATTCAATGGGCTTTTAGCCGAGGGAAGCGTGTACTGTTCTTCCCCGATGAACACCTGGGACGCAATACTGCTCTGAAGTATGGAATCTCCGAGGATCAGATAGCGGTATGGAATCCTAAGGATCCTATGGCTTCAGAGGACAGCGAAGAAGAAATTGAACGTGCCAGGATTATTCTCTGGAAAGGCTACTGTTCTACACACATGCGTTTTAGCTTGCAGCAGATTGAAAAAGCGCGTGCGGACTATCCCGGCATTAGGGTCCTTGTGCACCCCGAGTGCCGCCGGGAAGTTGTAGCAGCTGCCGACCTCTATGGCTCGACCGAGTACATCATTGAGCAGGTTGAACATGCCCCTGCGGGTACCAAGTGGGCGGTTGGCACCGAGATTAATCTGGTGCATCGCATTGCCCAGGAGTATCCTGATCAGTTCATCTTCTGTCTTGATCCGATCGTCTGCCCTTGCTCAACCATGTATCGTATCCACCCCGCATATATTGCCTGGGTACTAGAAGAGTTGCTCGAAGGTCAAGTCATCAATCAGGTGAGGGTTGATGAAGATATAGCTCATTGGGCACGAGTTGCTCTTGAGCGTATGCTTTCGCTGGCGGCATAAAACAAAGTGAAGACCCCTGGATTTATCCAGAGGTCTTCATCATCTCCGCTGACTTTAGTCGTGGGGAGTAGTCACGATTTCCACTTGATAGAGCAGCCAACTGGCTTTGTCTCGGGTAGAGCAGGCTCTCTCTCCGCGAGGATAGCATCCAAGGCTTCTCTTGCATAGTGATGCTTGACAGCATGCTCATCTTCATAATTATCGTCTGGTGCTCCGTGATAGCGTAATGTTTTGGCCGCATCGAAGATGAAGAATTCTGGCGTGCGCTCAGCACCATAGGAACGAGCAACACTCTGGCTCTCATCGTGAAGGTAAGGAAAGGCAAAATGCTTTTCACTTGCTCGCTTTGCCATATTCTCGAAGCTGTCAGCGGGATGTGTTGAGGCATTGTTTGCATTGATTGCGAACAGACGTACACCCTGTATGGCATAGTCACGAGCAATGGCGTTAATACGATCTTCCCATGCTATTGCATATGGGCAGTGATTACAAGTAAAAACAACAGCCACTGCCCTGGCATTCTTGAACGCATCATGGAGATTATACGTTTTTCCATCAGTAGCTGGCAGCGTAAAATCAAGAGCTGTATCACCAGTTCTCAGTTTAGCCATGGTATGTTTTCCCTTTTCTGCTGCATATTCATCTTAGAGAGAGATAGTATTTTAATACTTCTCTTTCCTAAACTATAGAGTAGAAGCCCGACGAAAGGCTGCGACAATGAGCTCATGTGGGGGAAGAGGAGAAATACGCCCATCAGCACGCCGATAGGCCCTGCAAGTGAGACTCGGCATTGTGCTGTACTCGGTTAATGGAGCAATGTCTCCTCCATCAATACGAATAGTGGGAGAGCCATAAAACTGGTATTGCTCTGCTTCTGCCTCAGTCTTTACCTCAATGATTTCTATTGAAGCCTGGATTTGCTCTTCTGCTATCACTTCATGCAGAAGTGCTAATGCACGCTCATGGCTGGGACAATCGGCCCAGTACAAAAATTCGACCTTTGGCATTTTCTCTCTCCTAAAACCACTTAGCATTGATATCTCTGCAGTTCATTGAACTGCATCTAGAGATGAGAACACAAACTGCTACAGATACTATTCCGCTTGAATATCCATGCAGCCCGTCAACTTTCATCAGTTTGTTGGGATAACAACTCTGCCTTGCCCGGTTGGTGGTATATTATGAGTTCCTCTGATGTGGCGCACAGCAGTTCCCGTAGCGACGACTTCCATCCATTCATTGTCATGGAGAAATTCGATTTTCAAATCAATGCCGATAATACCATCTGCTCCCAGTTGGTCAGCTTCAAATTGCATACGGGCAAGTGCCAGTCCACGTGCTTCGTACATTGCTTCAGAGTACTCTTTCAGTTCACCACGGAGAGTACCTTTGGCTTGAGTGACTAAGTGATGGAGTGCACCCATCGAATAGACACAATTGCCCATTACCAATCCTAGTGGCTGAAAGCCTTTATCAAGAACGAGCCAAAACTCTTGGCCAGTCAGGTCTGAAGTAAAGGCTTGCCCGCGATAGCCTGGTTGAACATCCATAACATAGCGTGGTTTATCCATAAAACGTCCTCCTTGGTTATTTGTACAGTATACGCAATTATGATAACCGCTGCTGACCAATTAGATAATCTTTGAGCATGAGCTCACAATCGAATGCCATATGACCAAAAACATCTCCTGTGGTATGCCAACAGGTTTTGCCCTCTTTTGAATCCTGCTCTTCCCCACTGATAATGGATCCCTTATAGGCAATGGAGACAGCACGCAAACGAGGATCGCGCTTTGGAGAGGAATAAATTCCCACAATGCTGGTAATGGTCACATTATACCCCGTCTCTTCCTGTGCTTCACGCAGGACGCATTGCTCAAGAGTCTCTCTGTAGCGTACAATGCCTCCAGGGATAGTATAACCCAGACCATCAGAGCGATTGATGAGGAGAAATTTTCCATCGCGCTCAATGATAATACAAGCGCTCAGAATTGGTGAAATCTGTCCTAATGTGAGCAGAGCAATAATCCGAAAAATCATGCCTGCGAGTAGGCCTTTTAATTTCTCTGCCACGCTTATATCCCCTCCTTTTATCAATTACACATTTTGCATCCACTGTTTTATTCAGTTCTGTACTCGAATGTACATCAGTATATGTGCATTCAAGCCATTTGACAAGGTTTCGCCATCCAGCTACAATTTCTAAAGAGCATCATGACTAGCTAAAATTACCCATCTAGTATACTACTTATCAGCGACTAAGAGGACGGTCACATGACGCAACAGAACTTCCCGATATCTTTATCAACAGTAGCCCACACAACTTCATGGAATGTTGAAACCCAACTCGTTCATGGTGGACGTACTATTGCCACCGACCAGAAAGGCAGTGGGAACCCCACCGTGCGGCCTATTTATGCTAGCACGACCTATCTTCATGAAAGTGTGGAAGCCCTTGACAAAGCTTTCGAAGGTACCGCTCCCAATGGTGAGCCTGCATTCGTCTATGCACGGCAGGGTAATCCCAATGCATGTGCCTTTGAAGATGCGCTAGCCAAGATTGAGAAAGGCGTTGGTGCTGTTGCTTGTGGATCAGGGATGGCTGCTATTCATATCTCACTCTTAGCAGCAGGTCTGACCTCCGGGGCAAAGATTGTAGCCTCGCAGGATCTCTATGGTCCCACGATTACCTTACTGCATAAGTTGTTTACCACTGTTGGGGCAGAATTAATATTGGCTGACCTATGCGAGCCCGGGGCTATTGAGCTTATTCGTATCGAGCAGCCGGATGTAGTTTATGTGGAGACTCTCTCAAATCCCTTAGTCAAAGTGATCGATCTGGATGCAATCAGCGCAGTCGCAAAGGAGGTTGGTGCAATAACCATTGTGGATAGCACCTTTGCGACGCCTTACCTCGTCAGACCAATCGAACACGGTTTTGATCTAGTCGTTCACAGCACCACGAAATACATTGGAGGACATGGCGATAGCACAGGGGGAATAGTGATCAGCGCAAAAAAAGTCTTGTTGGACCAGTTGCGTGGCTACAGCATGTTGCTTGGGGCTATGCTCAGTCCCTTCGAAGCACACCTTATGCTACGCGGTTTGCGTACCCTGGCTTTGCGCATGGACCGACAATGTAGTAACGCACGTCAGATTGCTAATTTTCTCCAGCAGCATCCTGCCATTGCTCGTGTGCACTATCCAGGTTTACTTGATCATCCCCACCATACCCTGGCAAGCAGACTGATGAGAGATGGATACTATGGGGGACTCCTCGCCTTTGAACTTAAGGAGCAATCCCGTGATGCTGCGTTCCACTTTATGAACAATCTGCAACTCTGTCTGCCAGCAACCTCCCTGGGTGATGTCTTCTCGCTCGTCAGCTATCCGCCTGTCTCATCGCATCGTACACTCACCGCAGCAGAGTTACGCAGTATGGGGATTACAGAGGGATGTGTCAGATTATCAGTGGGCATCGAGCATGTTAACGACATTATCAATGATCTGGATCAAGCTCTGAAGCATTAGGGACAAAAGGGGTAAAATGGGTATCCTTTCCTTCTATACTCAGGGAGGTGACAAAGTGAGGTATGCTCTGGTAGAATAGGACTGTAAATTGCGGGTGTCAAGTAGGCACAATTGCGGGTGTGTATGAAAAAGTTGTAGGCGGGGCTAGGCAAAGGAGAAAAAAGGAAGTATCCTTATGGGTAAGGCAAGATTTGGACCGAGCCGAAGAAAGCCCTTTGAAACAAGAGAGGACCTCCCCCAATGGAAACGAATGAGACAGCAATCCAATACCAAGCGGCAGAACAAGAATTACTAAAATTAATAGAAGCAGTGGAAGGAGTAGAAGAAGGAGATCTTAAAGCAGTAGAAGAGACAATCTATCAAGGAATATTCCAAATAGGAAGGAAATTAATGGAAGGAAGGATGAATACTGAAAAAAAACTAGAACCGTAAACTTTGCATGAGGCAAACACGAAATCGTCTTTTCCGGTCTCTTAAAATGAGCGTGTGCCAAGCCAAGTTTACGATTGTAGAAAAAAAGCGGAGCCAGCTCCAGCTAGAATAGAAGGGGAATGTAGACATCATCAAAAGTTGGTAGGATATCGCACAAAAAAGCTTGTAACTCTGTTCGGCGAGGTAGAGTTGAGGAGGGCGTACTATCAGTGCCAAATGATGAAAGGGCAAAAAGCTGAAAAGGAGGCCAAAACGTGTTCCCATGGAAGAGTCCCAGTGGATGAGCAATGGGGGATTGCCGGGACAAGGACGACTTCAGGAGTGCAACAGTCTATGAGCTATTTATGCTCCATGTTGACCTTTGATGAGGCAGCAGAAGCCTATCGTCGGTTTCTGCCGGGAAAGATGTCAGCGCGAC
>DASYAN010000176.1:0-2148 GCA_036501345.1 Ktedonobacteraceae bacterium | reverse complement strand
ACAATGTGAATTTCTAGACCCCTCACGCGTGGTAGAAAAGATGTCACTGGGCTGCGATTTCAAAGGTGGCACTCTCGGTCGGCTTTCCGGGTATGGTAATCACAACCTTTACTTGCCAGATACCACTCATAGCGAATTGCACGCGGGCAAGGTAAGTACCAGCACTCTGTTGACTGGCATTTATGCGACCCGTATCCATATCCATGGACTCCATGTCGCTCTCAACTGAAACATGGGCATTGGTGAAGAGTTGCTGGGTGGCCGAATGCACAATCTGTAACATAAGGTTGGTTGGTCCTGTGGTAGCTGGAGGATTAGGTATGACCTGGAGTGTGATCTGGTAGGGACCAGCCTGAGCTTGCTGGATAGCATTAGTGGGATGAAGGAATGCAACAATAGATTCTATGCTTGTGCCCACAAAAGTTATAGCAATAAGTGAGCCCAAGCCAAGGACAAGGATCAGCAGTTGTCGTCGTCTCATTACATCCTTTTGTGCGTATGGCTTAATTACGCTTATTTGTTGGAGAAGATGGATTGGCAGGTACTTCGATATAGACGTTGCCATTTTCTATTTTGGTTCTCAGGCGTGGCAGCGGTTTGAGATAGCGCATAGGGCTTTCTTTGGCTGGTTGCCCATACTCATCAAAGAGCCCACTATGACATGGACACTGGAATTGCTGATTTTTACCGTCCCAGTTGACAATACAGCCCATATGAGTACAAGTAGCTAGTACTGCAATTGCAGGATCATGGGGAACATCTTTGTTTTTATCATCGTCGTCATCATCATCATTATTAAGTCTGACATAGTAAATAAACGCGTCTGTGGCAAATTTTACGGCCTGTGTGCTGAGTTGTGCGAGCGGGGCGACCAATAACCATGTCGTGGGACCACTCGGGATCAGGTTTTCCTGCTTGTAAGAAGGTGGTTGCGGAGGTTGAGGCTGGTGCATCATTGTTCCTGCGCCGATGCCAACTGCGAGTGAGGCTGCAGCGGCAGCTCCACCAGCCAAGAGGCCACGGCGTGAGACGGAGCGAGTCTTGCGAAGGTGCTCCGGGGGCGTGCTTGCTTCGGGATCTTGCCAGGGCTGCTGGATAGCTGCCTGCTGATTTTTACTCTGCTCCTGATCCATTTGGTGAACTGGAATGGGTGCCTCTTCCTGTGTTGATACCTCAGCCTCTTGCTCCTGGCTTATTGAGAGCAAGCGTTCTCCTAGGGCAGCAATAAATTCGGGACGTGGTTGGGAGGCTTTGGACACTTCAGGTGAGGTAGAATGAAAGAGCGTAGCCATACGATAGACCCGAGCCTGTTCAGCAGTAAGATTTGTAGGGAGATGAGCGGCACGCTCGGCCTGCAAATCTTCAACATAGTTCTCTAATTCAAGATAGTCTGCAAAGTGTTCTTGATCTTCGCCCGTCATGCTTTGTTACCACCTGTGATGTTCCAATAAGATTGTCATCCCTTACTTGCAACTCGTTCGAGCAATCTGAGGGTCAAGCTCTGCTGCACGTTTGAGTGCACGAAACTGTAATACTTTGACATTCGCTTCCGTTAATGCCAGACGTTGAGCCGTCTCTTTGATAGAGAGATTATACAGGAAGCGACAGGTTAGTACTTCACGATAGTTGTTAGGTAATGCTGCTAATATGTGTTGTACGCGTTCAGTCGTGCCCATATTGTGGGCGGTCAGCTCCTCCCAGGAGCTAGTAGCCTCATCAACAGGGCCTTCCCAGCCAGCATTAAGTAACTCCTCCAGAGAACTGGAGGATATGCGATAGTAGGTACGCCAGTAGTCTGCAACAGTGGTACGCGCAATTTGCAGGAGCCACTTCTGGATGCTATGAGGATTGCGCTCCTGATCAAGATAGCGTACAGCTTTAATAAAGGTCTGCGAGGTCAGATCCTCGGCTTCTTCGCGATTACCTACTTTGCCATAAATATATCGATATATCAGGTGAATATTCTCCTGATAAACTGTTTGAAATTCTTGCACACCCAGGCTCTCCTGCCGGTGTCCTTCCCACTGTTCACATGACAAGGATTGATTATACAGTGTTGCAATAAATTGCGCCTGTGCAGGTATGATACGCGATATGCTCACTACGCTCCCTCGTTCGATATCGCTAGTGACCCGAAATCTCTTTATC
>DASYAN010000175.1:0-3599 GCA_036501345.1 Ktedonobacteraceae bacterium | reverse complement strand
CCCTGATCGCCAATACGCCCATAGCGAATCTGTACCTGCGTATCGTTAGTAACTACTTCATAGAATTTATGTGCTCCGCCGTTTTGTTCCGACAGCTCGAGATAGACTGTTTCGTCCGCCATGATATACTCCCTTGTTATCATAATTGTGCTGCGTGATTGATCCTCGCCGAACTGCACGCACTATCGTAAAAACGGATGGGAATAGATAATTTTCGATGTGAAGTACTTTAGGTATTTTTCTGCTGTTCTGATTACCTCTTGGTAGCTATCAGATGTCTGAGAAAGATTCGACCTCTTTGCTCAAGCAGCATGAGGTAGCCAGATGGCGGGGATCATCTCTTCTTCCCTGGTGGTGTAATCATCTGAGTGGGGAGCAAACACGTTATAATCTTGGACTACGGAAAGTATGCCCGCTTCGTCCGAGATCAAACGTAGAAAGACGGTCAACCAGTGATCGGCCTCAGGTACATCCTGGGCCCGCACAATACAGAAATCATTGCCATACTGCCCACGCTTGAATACACGTACACGGCGTTCACGTTGTCTAGCGGGATCGCGACGCACACGATAGACACGTTGCTCCTGAGCATAAAGCACACTAGATACGTCTAGAAAATTCTGGCGTTGAAGTTGTGCATAAAGTTCTTCGCCCAGAAAGAGGCGTAGTGTGTTTTCTGCACGCTGGGTAGGATTATAGCCATCGCCCAGGTCGACTTGGTCACCGACGCGCAAGATATCACCTAACCCGATACGTCGTGTGCGTATGCCTGCTCCGGTACCCGTGCGCCGGGTGAGGATAAAATGTTCTGGTGGTTGGCCAGCCAGAGGATAACCAGCCACTCTGGCAACCTCTGCCGCAATCGCGTAACCAGCCCAACCTGCAACACCTGCCACCATACTGGCCTGGTTCAGGTGATGCCGTTGTGCAAAGGCCACCAAGCCTGTAGCAGTTGTGCCATTGCCAGTGCTGAGGCGTAGCAACACGAACTGGTACGGATGATTGTCAATGGTACTGCTGCGTTGCTCGATGGACCAGCGTCCACCTAAGCCGGGCCACTGTTGTTGTGTGGCCTGTACGAGGAGATTTGTTTCTGCAGCCGCCCCGCTGGCACGTTCAATAGGAACACCCGGTCGCTGAGCCGTCTGCAAGAATTGCGCGACACGTGTATGCTTGCACGTTCGTACAGTATTGCCATCCTGACGAAAAGTCCAGGCTGGGCAATCGCATGACAAATTGCCCGTTCGTCGGTCTGCCAGGACACGATACCAGGAATTAGCACGTGAGGCTGATTCGATAGCCATGACCAGACTATAATCACCATTGGCTAAACTGCGCGGCATAACAGAGACCTCTCTTTTCCTTACAAACAAGCACTATCAAGCGTTTCTTAGCCACCGCGTGTGAGACTAAGGATCAGGATGTTTTCAGCCTTGGGATCAAATTTACGCAGGGGTGTGGGACTGGGATTCACGCCAGCCTTGGGAGGCTGAGTAGTCATAACGGGCCTACTCTTTGCCTGGGCTGCCGTCACAATCTCCTGAGCCATATCAAGCGCCCAGCGCTCGTCAGCTTCAAGCCTATCCAGAGCGGACAGTGATTCGATGCGTGGAAAAGCTACTGGTGTATCACCAGATTTGCCAAAGACACGAATAGTGCCAATACCTAACACGCTAGAGCTAAAGTTGCCTTGTTCACAACGTTCTTGCCATCTGCGTCTAAGTGCATCCTGGCTCATAGATTGATGGGTAATGGACATGTTCATCTCCTCCTGCTCAATTAATGTTTTCTATAAAACTTGGCTTCAATCGACTACACTAAACTATTCTCATTGTTCCTATCCAGACCGGAAATTGTATGGCATAGGCGATGTTATCTTTGCATGAAAGGAGAGGCACATTGGAAACAGATTGCGGATTTAGATGTAGAAAGGTGTAGAGCATTGTTACTACGGTATAGATATACCATTCGAAGCCTCGATGACCAGAAGATCGTGCTGAATGACAAATTCATGCATATTGAATCCAAAAGAGGGTCTCATTCCCCGCAGCTTGCTGCGCAATGAGAGAGCAGCTTTAGCTGTTCGACTTGGTTGATACCCCGTCAGCTTGCTGCGGGGTAGTTCATTGCTTAGGTGATCACATTATCCGGGAATTTAAGCAGGCAACGAGGACATAAAATTTACCTACAATTTGCGAAGAAAGCAGAGCAATTGATTACTTTTCTCAGAAAATAGCGAGATAACAGTGTGGCGAAACAGGATAAGAAGAACAAGACACCGCTTGGTAAGTAACTCCCGCATTGTCACTCTTTCTCAACCCATATAACGATGTGCTTGACGAGTCTTTAACATCTATAATAACGGTAACCACTTATGCCCCAAATCAACATTTCCATTGGATTAGGGCTCCTCTTACGGAAATCAACCCATGTCCTGTTACCTAGAAATAGAGGGAGTTTCGGTTCATCTGGAGCATCAGGTAAGAGTACAGGGATAACTGGACAGCCTCGCTTCATAAACTCCCTCAAGAAAGCATCTAGCTCTTCTTGTTGCCAGGGGCCTACACCTCCTTTCCCCACGAACACTGCAGCAGATTTGATTTGCTCTATCTGAGACGCCAACACACGTTGCCATAGCAAACCCGGACGGATTTCCCATTCATCCAGCCAAGGCAAAATGCCAAATTTTTTTAATTGTCCTCCAATCTTCCTGATAGCAATTTTATCCTCCCCATTGTGGCATAGGAACACATCAAAATCTCCTATGGCAATCTTACCCTGCAGCATTGATTGACTTGTTTCACGTTCACGTTGGCTATTGCCAACCTTATCCATCTCCGTATTTTGCAAATGAGATGTGCTTATAAGCCGCTCACTACTATTGATGAGGGAAACCCTTGTTTCACAGAGACTACATTGAATCCAATCAAGCTTATGGTCTTGCAGACTTTTCACCTGCTTATCCGTAAAAGCTTTTCCACAGTTTGGACATAGAAAGAAGCGCTTAGCCATTTATGAGAATCCCTTCGTCTCTTCATTTTATAAATAACCTTGCTCCTACATATTATTACCCTAATGATACAACTTCCTGATTTTCCATATGAGATGTTATAATCTCACCTTGCCAAGGCTCATTGCTATTGTCAAATTGCACACGCACAATAGCGCCATTGACTAGCCAATTCACCTTTAGAAACTTTCTAAATTCCTGCATTGTTTCTCGAGACAGGTTTACCGGATCTCGCTGTGATAGCCATAAGAGGGCACAAATGAACTGTACATGGCTAAATACAGCAATAGTTTTATATTCCTTCATACCTTTGAGATCCATCATTACTTGGCTTGCACGGTTAATGAACTGTTCAAAAGACTCAACCTCTAAGCCATCGACATATGATGGGCTTCTGGTGTTCCAGTACTCATCTACGTGTGGTCGCCTCTCATTGATAGTTGAACTCTTAGTGGGATTCAAAGAGAGAAAGGTAAATTCCTGCACAGGCCATTCTTTTCGAAGAATATGTTGAAAAGATGATATTGTTGTTTTTGCTGTCTGCTTTGAGCGTGCATAGGATGAGGTCACAATGAGATCTAGAGGAAAT
>DASYAN010000174.1:0-7125 GCA_036501345.1 Ktedonobacteraceae bacterium | reverse complement strand
CTCCCACGGACTGCCCTTGCTCTCAGTTTACCACCTTTCTGTCTAACTGTCTCCTCGAATCAGCGAACCGTGAGTTATTAGTTGCACCTTTCAGGATCATAGCAAGCGTCAAGTCCTGAAAGGTGCGACTATTTGCTATGTGAATGAGAAGCTGTAACTCATCAGGTCATCCACTTTGTGACCTGCTACTAGAGATGGGCGAAAGGGAAAAGGCTATCCTATTTGCATCATTGCAAGATGCCCTGAGCTTGGCTACAGCAGGTTTCATTGCCCTATCTTTCTTCAAGAGTATGGCTTGTAATGAACTAGAATTGAGCTTGAAGTTCCAGCTTTATAAAGCCAAACCTTAGCAAAAGATAGATTACCTATAATAGTATGTTGTTGGCATGGGTCGAACTGCTCCTGAGCTGTTCTGCTGATGACAGGCCAGTTCTAGACTCAATTGGACCCAGGAATGCGATGAAGAAGTATGCTCTCTTCCATACGGCATTATTTTAAGGATAACTTGTGGAAGTGTCGTTTGTCCAGTAAAAAAGACGACACTTTGGAGACATTTATATAGACACTTTGGGGACGTTTTGGGAGCGCAAAAGATCCCTTTCTCGAATCTGCCAAAAGGTCTCTTAAGTGTCCGATGAACGTCTCCAAAGTGTCGTCTTTTTTGCTAGACAAATGATGTTTCTACAAGTTATTCTTGAAAAGAGGATTGTGTGGAAGAGAAAACTGCTTGCGGCTAAAACTCTTCCATCAAAACCCATCGCATTCTTGCAGCAAAGGCCCTTAGTTAGATAGCTTGTAATCCAGATCTGACTACGAGATGTGAGACTACCCTGTCTAGAGGATGACTAGTAATATTTACCATCCTTTTGAGGAAAAGGAAGTAAATAACCAAAAACTTCTAGGCAAGCGTCAAGTTGAGGGTAGGTTGAGTTGACAGTTCGAACAGTCACAGATACGTCTAAAGCCTCTTGGCAAGGCACTTTATGCGATTCAGTTTGTCAGAAACTGTCAACCAGATTTGACGCATGCCCTAGGTAATAAGGGAAGCCTCATTGGCCATGCTTCATGAAGCGAAGCAAAGTCTCTGTATTGTTGAAATATATGTAATAAGGGAAATCATTTTTAATCAAAGAAGGAGATATTATACCATGATAAAGGGACGTAGAAATCCAGAATACTATGTCACACTAGAAATAAAGCCCACATTCCGCAGTTTGGAAAAGGGTTTTTTGGATATGAATACTTGCTGTTTTTGCCTGTTTTATAAGATGGTGATCCTAGCGAAAAAGAGACAGGGGAGAAGGAATGGAATGAAAAACCGTCGTTGTTTCAAGGGCAAGCCCCCAACACGAGAGAAACACAGAAGCCAATGTGGCGTTGATGGGGGGAAAGGTTTCAATGCTAGACAGTCATGCTACTCAAAAAAGAGGGAGTGTGGAAGTTGAAGCAGAAGAAGTCATCAGTGCAGAGACAGAGAAAAGCAAGGCATGCTGGGTAAGAACTGGCAGCATGAAGACAAGCACACAAGGAAAGTCGTGTGTATGAAAGACACAAGGAGCATTTTTTTAGGTACCTCAAACCAACATCCCTTCCAAGTGAAAGATGCTGATAATCAAGCTGATTATTCTGCCATGGAGCAGCTTACGCAGAGAGCCCATACAGTCTGGCATAGGGAGGACCGAGCAGACGAAGAACCTTGTGATGAAGAGCTTGCAGCCCCAGAAGCTGGGTGTGCCAACGTGATCCCAGACGGATATGTAACAGATCAATGCCCTCGAAGCATTGAAAAATCCAACGCATGGTGGGACGTTTCGTTGGCTTGTTCACCTGATTGGGAAGGGTCTCTTCGGTTTCTGCCAGCCGAGAGCGCAGCAAGTGCTCCGCTAAGCGATAGATTAACAGAGAGAGCACCATGATGAAACTCAAAGCCACCACCCGCTCTGGCTTTTTGACAAAAACGGAGGAAGCGAAAAAGAGGGGATTTTTGAGGAAATGGAATCCTCGTTCGACACCACCCTGCTCTTTGTACTTGGTCATCACCTGTTCGTGGGAAAGCTCTTGTTCATCGAGCATATTGCTTGCAATGATGAAACAGGCATCTTTGCTGATCTGCCTTTCCACTTGCCGCTCATCGATGGAAACGGTGGGCACCAGACGCCAAACGGTTTTATCCGGTGAGACATCCTTTTTCGGTTTGCCTGCCTGCGCGTATCGTGCCTCACTGCGCAAAGTGAAGGTGGCAACCAGCCAAGAGGGCTTCCCTTTCATCGCCTCCTTCCATGCGGACTCAGCATCCTTTTCGCACGAAAAGGCACGCACCGAGAGATGCCAGAGCTTTTTCTCCTGCCAGTTTGTCGAGCCATTCTGCTATTCCGGCTTCTTTGCACACTCCTGCTACGATCCCTAAATGATCCAGTCGCTCGATTTGATACTCCTCCTCTTCTTGTGACACTTTCGGACCCCTCCTCGGTTTTTCGCTACCTTACGAGAATTCCTTTTTTCTGTCAACCCTTCTGCGGAATGTGGGTTAAACTGGTGGAATTTGCATAATTATTCTGGCGGCTAGTGTCTCACTTTGCCATGAAAGACCTTCAGTTTTGAGACATTGATTATGAGACGGCTTTTGAGACAAACCTGCGAGCGTAAGCAAGAAGAGCTTTCATACCACTAGGCTCGTCTCATCTAACGGCGGTTTTGAGATAGCTCATCACCAGAATATTTGTACAAATTCCACCAGAATAATCCCAGCATTTACAGGATCGATGACCTCAACGCCCATACTTGGAACAGAAACTCGGAAGAGTCCCAGCTCTATTTATTGCTATCTTGCCCCTGGTGCCAGCAATGTTTGTATTAGGCCTTCTTACGGGATAAGTTCTCGGCCTTTGCCTCAAGATGTCCGGTTTTTTTGCCCAAGATGACCGGTTTTTCCCTGGAAATGCAGGTACCCATTGGATAGTATTGTGGTAGGCACTCGTTGAGAGTGTGATGTAAAAATTGTTCGAAATACTTTAGAGAAAAGGAGAATATTATAATGGAAGGAATAAACCCGCATCGAGTCAATGATCAACAAAAAACCCCTGCATCTCGGCCTTTTACATATGAACGAATGTATCACGTAGGGTCTGAAGGGCCAATAGGTCAACATTTAACATATGAACGAATGTATCACGTAGGGTCTGAATGGGCAAGAAATCAACAAGATATTATGGACGTAGTCAGTAGTACTCGTGCTTTTGGAACACCTGGACATCAAGCTGAGTCTGAGAACCTGCCTGGAAAGGCCATTCCAAGGGATCAGAAGGTCCTCAAATCTGCCTTCAAGGATACTAGGGAACAAAAGATAAAGAACGTACACTTTGAAGAGAGCACTTTTCAAACAGCCCCTGAAAAAGCAGATCCAAGCCGGGAGAGACACACAGTGAGACATACAGGAATCGTAGACTTTCATAAATGGCCCGTTCGTAAAGAGGTTATTCGTCCAGAAGAAGCACATCGTGACTTTGTGTATAGGGTGCGAGCCGAAAAAGAAGCAGAAGAAGCAAGATCACGAGCGGAATTTGAATCATACGAAAAAAAGCACGAAGAAAATTTTCTCGCATATCGCGCACGATCTCAAGAAAAAGAAGCCCTCGCTTTTGCGGAATTAAATAGCCGCGTAGACTTTTTATACTTTCAGCTGAATGCTGCTCTATCAGATGATCCAGATAATCCAAAATTTGTAAAAATTCATAGCGATCTTGAAGGCTTGTGTAGCGATGCTACACATAATCTCAATTCATCTAGATCAGCAGAACATACATTTCTACAAAAAAATGAAGAGGAATTCTCCAGAATTTTAGCAGTACCTTTTCCTTATAGTAATAATTCAGAAGAATTGCATAGAATACGAAAAGGAATGAGAGCAATAATGCGCAATGCTAATGATAGGTGTTTAAAAATAATACATAACGTAATATCCTTTTGTAAACAGTATCAAGAAAAGTGAAAAGAAAAAGTGATTAGAGCGAATATGCTCATACAAGCTTTGCAACAATAGCATCATCGTTGCACAGAGCCTGTCACTTATACGCAGATCATCAAGCAGAAAACTGACGTGCGAGATGAACGCCTTCGAGGATGGTCTCTTTCACGGGTAGGTATTTGGGTGGTCTCCCTCTTGACTGCAGGTGGTAGAATCCGAGAAAAGCCGACCGCAGAAAGGAGCCCATCCCTGATGGAAGAGATGCAGATAGCAACAATTGGGTCATTTTGTATGAATGAGGCATGTGAAGATTATAAAAAAGTAGATCATGGAAACATGATTAAAAGTGGGAAAACGGATAAAGGTGTCCAGCGTTATGTCTGCAAAACATGTAAGAAGAGCTTCAAGGAGACCAAGGGAACGATGTTTTACCGCTGCCGACATACAGAAGAAGAAATAGTGGAATGTATGTCTATGTTAGGAGATCGTAATAGTTTAGCTGCTATTCATCGAATTAAAGGGATAAAAGAAGAAACAGTAGCGAAGTGGCTGGAAAAAGCTGCTGATCATATAAAGCAATTTGAGCATATTATTAGAAAGAAAAAGCTGAGTCGTGTCCAGCTTGACGCCCTCTGGACGTATGTCTGGCATAAGGGTGAAAAAGGGGGAAGCCTGAAGAAGCTGCAAGAGGAACTTTTTGGAGTGGAAAAGCCATCGACATGGACAGTCGTCTGAGGATTGGAAGCGCAATAGGGAAATCGGAAGAAGAAATCGCGCCAGAACTGATGAAACAAGTAAAAATGCATGCGCCAGATGAAGGGCCACCAGCTCTGTCGAGTGATGGAAAAGGTGCTTATCCAGATGCAATGCTAAAGACATGGGGAAAGGTACCAGAGTATAGTGGACGAGGAGCACCACCAAAATTGCTGAAACCTGAAAAAGATTGGCAATGTCTGCAAGTGGTTAAAAAACGGAAAGGGAGGAAATTAGAAAGTGTGCGTATCAAAGTCGTTTATGGCAATCCAAAGCAAGTAAAAGAGAAACTCGGGTGCCATACAGCTTATATTGAAAGAACCAATTTGACCTCACGAACGATGAATGGGAGGCTGGTTCGCAAAACGCTTTCGTTCTCAAAAGAGCTTCGTTTCCTTAAAGCTGCTAGTACTCTTGAAGACGCACTTTACAATTTTACCCGCACTGTTAAGACATTACGCGTAGAATTAGCAAATCCTTCAGGGCAGGCGCGTTGGCAACAGCGTACCCCAGCCATGGCTGCCAAACTCACCGATCACATCTGGACGGTCCAAGAGCTTTTGACCACTGTGCTCGTTCCACGGCCTATCAACACTTAAGAGGGAGACCACCCCAGTTCTTGTGGATCATTATTACCGCCTTGCTCACTGCCACTGCCTACGTGTTACAGGCCTAAGGGCAAGATCTCCTTTATATTTATGCGGTAAATCTGTCTCCTTGGTAGCGTACAAAATAGGGTTTTGTGGCCCGGAGGGCCACACCCTTAGCCTTCAGTCATTTCTCCGTTGGTGTAGAGCCAACGTGCGAAGTGCATACGCAGATCATCAGTCATACGTTGGTGCATCTCCGCATTCTCATAGAGATGCTCACGTAGGTAGAGTAACATCACCGCCTCTTCCCATACAAAACCAGCATTTATCAGATAGTCCAGCGTGATCTGGTCCCCACTACTGCTTGGTGCATAGTGCTTGGCCTCAAGAGGGTGAGCAAGTTTCTCCTGTCGCTCGTTAGGTTCGGAATGGCCATTAGAAGAAGTTGTCTGCGTATTTTCCATTGGTTTGCCTTTCAAAAGATGTTATTTCCTTCGTGGCTGCTGCAGATAGACCTCAGTAGTTACCCTTTCTCGCTTCTATGGGGTCTTCCGGTAACAACTTAAATGGGGACTATACCATCAAACCTCAAATTGGATGGCCTCGTTATTTGCGTAAGGGTTCTATGGTGACGTTGCACAATGGTCTATCGTTCTCAATCGGCTTTCAGCAGACAAAATGTACCTTTCCAATATGCATTCAGAAGCGGCACTGATGCGCTAACACTTCGTGTTATCTCAATGCAAGAGTATCTTACCCTCTTGAGGACTCTTGCTTGTTGAACAAGGGACCTGTGTCAATATCCAGTTGTTTGCTTACAGACTACACTTTTCTCTCGAGTGGGCTGTGGTGAGAGTTGACGAGTCGCTAATAGAGGATAAAGAGGTGTAGGAATGTATGCAGATGCACCAGCGGAGATAGATATGATCTGGACAAAATTTGCCAGGGATAAAAGTCCTGAGTTGCGCGGTGAGCTGATTACCATGTATGCTCCGCTCGTCCGTTTTGTTGTAGGGCGTTTAGGTATCCCTCCAACTAGCCTGTTAGAAGCGGAAGATCTTGTCAGCTATGGTATGATCGGCTTGATCAATGCTATTGATCGTTTTGATCCATCACGTGGTGTGCGTTTTGAAGCATTCGCCTCGGTACGTATTCGTGGCGCTGTCATCGATCAATTGCGCTCGCTTAACTGGCTCCCACGTTCAGCTATCTCACGTGTGCGCCAGATCGAGTCTGCTCTGGCGGTGCTCGAGCAGAAACTGGGACGACCAGCTAAAGAGAAAGAAGTTGCAGAGGAGATGGGGGTATCTACGGATCGCTATCGACAGATTCTGCTTGAAATGAATTCGACTGTGCTCTCTCTGGACGCGCCACTGGGTTCGCTTTCCCAGGATGATGAAGTGACCTCGCTCTCTGAATTACTGGAGGACCATACTGCTCCTGGGCCAGTTGAGCAGGCAGAACAGCAGGAATTGACGGCTATGTTGAGTTCCGCCATTGACTGTTTGCCAGAGCGTGAAAAGCTTTTATTGGCCTTATACTACCAGGAAGAGTTGACCATGAAAGAGATTAGCAAAATCCTGAGTGTTTCTGAATCTCGTGTTTGCCAACTCCATATGCAGGCAGTGATGCGCCTGCGCAGTAGCTTATCTGCCTATCGTTCTGGAGATGTCTCTGGGGACACAGAGGTGGAAGGGCGAGTGAGTAAAGGCAGGGACGCAGGGGCATCTTCCAGGGCTAATAAGAGGAAGCGTGCGGCTAGAAATACTGATGTTCTTGAAGGCGAAGATCAGAAGGTGACTGCTGTCCACACAACAG
>DASYAN010000173.1:0-10038 GCA_036501345.1 Ktedonobacteraceae bacterium | reverse complement strand
AAGCCGCTCCCGAGATGAGTTTTCCCACTCTTAGAGTGAAGATCCCAGGAAGAAGACCTGGTAGACAGACGACACGTGGACGCTTGGTAACAGGTGAAGCGAAGTCGTGCTGATGATCGAACGGCTTGTTTACCCAGTGATTGATCCACTGCTTCAAGCGTGCTGATAGCTCGCTCGGCAAAAATGAGGAAAGAATTCTTTTCAGTTATTCAAAAGTAATATTCTTGCTTAACAAGAAATTGCGAAAATAAATTGCAAGTCGGGTTTGCTTAGTTGAAGAGCAAACCCGTTTTTGTTTGTTATAATAGCAGGAAGAAACTCTTATGCTCATCGATTTCCACACACACATATTTCCTCCTGATGTATGTAAACATCGTGAACGGTATTGCGCACGCGATCCGTGGTTTGCATCTTTATATAGTAACCCCAATATGCGTCTGGCCACTGCTGAGGATCTAATTGCAGAGATGGATATATCGGGGGTAGATGTCTCGGTTACTTTTTCCTTTGGCTGGACTGATGTCGGCTTAATTGAGGAATGTAACAGCTACGTAATCGATGCAGTGCGTCGCTATGCTAGTCGTATCTATGGTATGGCTGTATCGCTACCCACAGCTGGCGCACGTGCTGTGCATGAACTGGAACGTTGTGCCTCTGCTGGTCTGATTGGATTAGGCGAACTGATGCCACATGGACAGGGCTATAGACTGAGCGATATCAACCTCCTTACCCCGTTGATGGAGGTCGTACGTCATTATCAATTGCTGGTACTTACTCATTGTAGTGAGCCAGTCGGCCATAATTATCCTGGCAAAGGTGATGTTTCTGTACAAGATATCGTGACTTTCCTAACAGCCTTCCCTGATATTCGATTTATTGCAGCCCATTGGGGAGGAGGATTGCCGTTCTATTGTCTGATGCCAGAAGTTCAGCGCATAGCCTCCCATGTGTGGTATGATACGGCAGCAACCATCTTTCTCTATCGGAACACCATATTTCCTATAGTCACGAAACTGGTTGGGGCGGACCGTATTCTCTTTGCCAGCGATTATGGCTTGTTACGCCAGAAACGTGTGATCGACCACATTAGACAAGCAGACCTGGATGTTACTTCAGTAGAGATGATCCTGGGCAAAAATGCTCAGAATTTACTGGCTCTATGCTCCAGGTAACCATAATTCCTAATATTGGTGATGCTATATATTGTTAAAGGTTTCATTATATGCGAGTTGTTTCATTGGGAAGCGGTAGTAGTGGCAATGCTTTGCTAATCGAAGCTGGTCCACAGGGTCGTACCAAGCTCCTGATCGATGCTGGACTGAGTGCTCGTCTCCTGACACAACGTCTCCAGTCTGTAAATGTTCAGCCATCTCAACTCCGGGGAGTGTTGGTGACCCATGAGCATAGCGACCATGTCCTTGGATTGCCAATATTCATCAAACGTTACTCCATTCCGGTCGTAGCTGACCCTCGTACTCTCATTGCCATTGAAAAAGGTATACGGACTGGTGGCTGGCGTACAGACTCTGGCAAACAGGTCTTTACAAAAGTCGAGGACGGAGTTGAGTCTGAGAAGGAGTCTCAGACTATTGCTTTTAGCCAGTCTATTATAAAGCACATAACCAGCCCCGAAGAACTGTCGAGCAAACGGGAAATGACAAGTATATTATTAGAAACTTCCATTGAACATTCTCTATCTGCATTGCCTACTATTGCATTACCTGTTGGATCACAGTGCACTATCGGAGATGTTACCGTAACATCTTTTCCGGTATCGCATGATGCTGTCGCACCCTGTGGTTATTTGATACAAACAGGAGGTTGCCGTGTATGTGTTGCTATCGATAGTGGTGAAGTAACTCCAGCAATGCTCAAACTAATGCAGCAAGCTGATCTACTTATTCTTGAATCGAATCACGATCGTGAGCGACTTAGACGTGGTCCCTATCCTTGGTCGCTCAAAAAGCGTATCTTAAGTTCCACGGGACATCTTTCCAATGACCAAACTGCAGATGCTGTGCTACGTGCGTGGCGCAGAGATCGTATTCGCTGGCTCTGGCTGGCGCATCTAAGTCGTACAAATAATACTCCTTCACTGGCTCTAGATAGCATGCATGCGCACTTGCAATCTGCTCATACCAATCTCGCTCATATTCATATTTGTGCCCTACCACCGGGCATGGGTCCTATCTGGGACTCAACTCAGCTCTGGCATAGTGTACCAATGGCAGTTTCACCTGTATATCCTTCATAGATCTTCGAACCTCTCTTTTCGAGTCATCGTCAAGTTGTAGTAAATGTCTAAGTCCTTGCGCTCACCATTATAATGCTTGCGTACTTGGGCAATATGCATTATATTAAGCATTAATGAATATGCTTCATTGTACCAGGAAAGAGGTAGCACTATGGCAACTGATGAACTCAAGGCAGTATTCAAACTAGCGCAAGAGCGAACGGAAAAGCTTTCTCTCAAAAGCCAAGACATCATAGTCAAGAAAATTTTACGAGACATTGAAGAGGCTGAATGGGATGAAACGCTAATGAGCCCTGAGTCCCTTGCTTACCAAGAGCGCGTACGTGCAAAAATAGAAGATGATATTGCAACTGGAAACATCAAAAACTACTTCACGGATGAGGATCTTGAAAAACTTTTTTGAACCTGACTTTCAGAAGTACAGTAAAAAGCTCCCTTCCCACATTCGTGAAAAGGCGCGTAAAGCTTTTAAGAGCATTAGAGAACAGGATCAATTAACATTTTCGCGGGGGTTAGAGTTTAAGCAGATAAAAGGAACACTTTATAGTATCCGCATTGATGACAATTACCGTGCGTTAGGCCACAAAATGGGTGATGCCGTGTATTGGGAATGGATAGGTTCTCATGACGAATAGATGCGAAGAATACGAGGATAAATTTATATAAGAAAAGCTAACGCACTTGTGGAGCGATATTGCATGTTAGCGTAATGTGTTACCCAATTAGAACAAACAAGAGATGTAATTGTACTTAGCCTCTTTTAAGCATATTTTTTTGCTACAAGAGCCCCTATATGTCATCCATATTGTGACAAGGCACGTATATATAGTGAGCAGTATTATTGCTCTGGCGTTGCAATCTGACTTCTGCTAAAACAATTTTGTATTTAATTTACACTGGATGGAAGAGGACCTTTACCCCTACAGCAAACCCATTCATAGGATATTCTTATCCGCTGATGCTAAATCTTTAATCTTAACTAAATATAGGCTATTGTAGTTTTTTTGCTTGACGGCTGGCTGTTTATTGCGTAATATGATCACAACTGGAGGGAGTGCGATCATGCAACGAGATTTTTTGGTAGAATGCCGTAGCTATGATAAGACGCTACGCGGGTCATGGCAAGCGTATAAGCTGAGTAATAGTATCCAGTTAGGTGATGAAAAACTAACCCCAGAGATAGGGGAGTGTGAGCGTCTGTGGCTGCCTGCTGGTACTCCAATGAATTGGAGCAGTGGGACACGCCCATTGCGTAATAATTGTCTGCAAGTATTCTGGCCTCAACGTTGGTATATGCTTAGTGCATTCTACAATGATCGAGTACTGATGCGTACCTATGCAAACATTATTCAGCCAGCAGCCATCGACCTAAAGCGCCTATCATATATTGATTTGGAATTGAGCATTTTGGTCGAACCAGACCTTTCCTATGAAGTACTTACTCAGGCAGAGTTCGACCATGCTGCTGATATATTACATTACAGTGAAGATGCGCGTATAGCCGCCTCAGAGGCACTGCGCACATTAACAAGTGTTATTCAGCGCAGTGCTGGAGTGTTTGTCACTATTCCTTATCAACTCAACCATACTGATTTTCACGTGGCTTATTCTAATGACAAATGATGCTTTGCATTCTCTGTCGGGGACGTTTGTGATGCCTAGGCGTATTGACCATGTAGCTATTATTGTGCACAACATTGATCAAGCATTAGCGTTTTACCGAGATACCTTGGGCATTACACCGCGAGAGATTAGAGATGTACCAACTGAGCAGGTACGTATCGCCTTTCTGCCGCTAGGAGGACCCGGTGGCAGTGAAATCGAACTTATTGAGCCAACCACAGGTGATTCTAGCCTCGTAAGATTCCTGGAAAAGCGTGGTGAAGGTCTCCACCATATCTGCCTCGAAGTGGATAACGTTGAGGTTGCTCTGCAAGAAATGCAAGACCAAGGCGTTCCTGTGCTGGATCAGCAGCCACGGATCGCTGCCGAAGGGCATGCTATTTTTGTGCATCCTAAAGGGACAAATGGTGTGCTTTTAGAACTACTCGAAAAGAAGCATACTATAGAAAACTCGGGAACTGAATGAGCCAGGAAGATGCCTGCTTATAACGGAATGTTGCCATGCTTTTTCGGCGGATTCGTATCCCGCTTATTCTTCAGCATCTCCAGGGCCGTGATCAGTTTGACTCGTGTATAGCGTGCTTCGATTACCTCATCGATATAGCCTCGGCTGGCAGCGATATAGGGATTAGCAAATTTATCCGTATATTCTGCAATCAATTCTTTGCGTCTCTGTGCAGGATTGGACGCTTTCTCAATCTCGTCTTTGAAAAGGATATTGACAGCTCCTTCAGCTCCCATAACCGCAATTTCAGCAGTAGGCCATGCATAGTTAATATCACTTCGCACGTGTTTGCTGCTCATCACGTCGTAGGCCCCACCGTAAGCTTTGCGTGTAATCACTGTGATTTTGGGCACTGTTGCCTCACAATAAGCGTACAATAGTTTGGCCCCATGACGAATAATACCGTTGTGTTCCTGTCCCACTCCTGGTAAGAAGCCTGGTACATCGACGAAGGTGATGATAGGGATATTGAAGCAGTCGCAGAAACGCACGAAGCGTGCCGCTTTATCCGAGGCATTGATGTCGAGTACGCCTGCCATGGCATGTGGCTGCTGGGCAACAATGCCTACAGAGCGTCCATTGAGGCGAGCGAAGCCGATGATAATGTTCTGTGCAAAATATTCTTGTACCTCGAAAAACACGCCATCATCCATAATATAATGAAGGACGGCTTTCATGTCGTATGGCTTGGTTGGATTGTTGGGAATAATGCTATCAAGAGTTTCTTCGATGCGAGTGGGAGTATCCGTAGGTACGATGCGTGGTGGATCATCAAGGTTGTTTGGGGGAAGATAGCTCATCAACTGACGTATCTGGCGGATGCAATCCTGTTCGCTGGGACAAGAAAAGTGTGCTATGCCGCTGGTCGTGTTATGAATGCGAGCACCACCCAACTCTTCAAAGCTGACGTCCTCGTGAGTGACGGCTTTCAGAACATTGGGACCTGTGACGAACATATAACTTGTCTCTTCGATCATAAAAATAAAGTCTGTGATGGCTGGCGAGTAAACGGCTCCGCCCGCGCATGGTCCCATAATCGCGGAGATCTGAGGTATAACGCCGGAGGCCAGCGTATTGCGTAGAAATATATCTGCATAAGCACCCAGACTTACCACGCCCTCTTGAATGCGAGCACCACCCGAATCGTTCAAGCCGATAACTGGGGCACCATTTTTCATCGCAAGGTCCATGATTTTACAGATTTTCTCAGCGTGAGCCTCGGAAAGGGAACCACCAAATACCGTAAAGTCCTGCGAGAAGACGTAAACCAGACGACCATCGATCTGACCATATCCTGTTACGACGCCATCTCCAAGAATTTTTTGCTCGTCGAGGCCGAAGTCGCTAGCCCGGTGTGTCACAAACATATCCAGTTCATTAAAGCTAGCAGGATCGAGCAGGAGATCTATGCGTTCGCGTGCTGTAAGTTTGCCTTTTTTATGTTGTGCTTCGATGCGCCGAGCACCGCCGCCAAGCTTTGCTTGGGCTTGCAACTGGCGCAATTCTGCGATTTTATCCTGTGTTCCCTTCTGGCCTGCTGCTTCTTGAGAGTTCCGTTTACTAGAGGTCATATCTGTCTCCATTGATCTACTGAACTGCTTTGAGGGACTGTTATAGTACCATTATAATATAAAAACCCCGTCAGGATATGTCTCTGAGAACCTGACGGGGTCTTGCGTTTATGGCAAATAGCAGCCGAAGCTTGTTAGGGCCTCTCAATAGGAGCGCGTACGAGGCTACCCCATTCTGTCCAGGAACCATCATAGTTGCGGACATTTGGATATCCAAGCAATTGGGTCAGGACAAACCAGGTATGAGCTGAGCGCTCGCCGATACGGCAATAGGTAACTACTTCTTTATCGGGAGTGATATCCTTGGCCTGATAAATCTGACGTAGCTCATCAGGTGACTTGAAAGTCCCATCCGTGTTGGCTGCAGTGGCCCAGGGAATATTCTTAGCTCCTGGGATGTGACCGCCGCGCTGTGCACCTTCCTGTGGATAGTTGACCATGTGCAGCAATTCGCCAGTGTATTCCTGTGGTGAGCGAACGTCGATGAGGCGACGGTTAGGGTTGTTCAGTCCAGCGGCGACCTGATCGCGAAATGCACGAATGCTTTCATTGGCTGGCTGTGCAACGTAGGTAGCGGCGGCGAACTGTGGAACTTCCTTGGTGTAGGGGCGTCCTTCTGCTTCCCACTTTGCTCGCCCACCATTGAGCAGCTTCAAGCTCTTATGTCCGTACTGCTTGAAGAGCCAGAAAGAATATGCAGCGTACCAGTTATTGCGGTCTCCGTAGAGTACGATGGTGGTGTCATTACTAATACCCCAGCGGCTGAAGAGCTGCTCCAGACCTTTCTGGTCAACAAAGTCGCGGTTAAGAGGATTCTGTACATCAACATGCCAGTCAAGCTTCACAGCTCCTGGAATGTGTCCAATTTCGTAGAGCAGGACATCCTCATCGGCCTCAATTAAACGGACATTGGGATTGTTAAGATTGTCAGCAACCCAGTTGGTAGTAATCAGTACTTCAGGATGAACATATTCAGACATTGCGTTTCGCCTCCTTATTCGTTGCATGAAAGATTGTTGACTTAGTAGATCAACATTGAAAACTTTCTTCTGTAGTATAAAAGTTGTGTATGCGTGCTGTCAAGAGAGAAATCCATAAATGCCAAATTTGTCTAGCTATTTGAGTAAATTATATGACACTTGACTACATTGATGAGATTTATGCTGTCTTTGCTTGCCAGAGGAAAGCATGAGTTTGTACTAGGTGCCGAGAAACTGCGCATTCTGCTTTGTTCATAAGTTCTAATCCTTTTTAGCTTGACTTTTTTACCCTGGCAAGGTATGCTTTCTTTCGAAAGAGAGAAGAATTGAAGTATAACAATTCTTTCGTACACAAGGAGATATCAATAGTTAAAGGCTAGCAACCAAGTTAATATATTCGCACATATTCTGTTGGTTGGGAAGGTGGAATGCTATGCGTGTACTTGTGCTGACGCTGACCTTAGTCTATCCTGCTGATGCTGGTTCTAAAATTAAGACCCTACAAGTGCTACGACATCTAGCTATACATCATGATGTTGTGTATTGTACCTTCGTTCGTAGTATCAGGGAAATCCACTATGCTGAGGAACTCCGCGAGATATGTTGCCGTGTATCAACCGTTCCGATCAAACGCTCACGGATGAGTGATGTATATTTCCTACTGGAGAGCCTTGCTACAGGCGATTCATTCTTACTACGTCGTGACGACCGCGCGGCTATGCGGTCGATGGTATCTCAGCTATTAGATGAAGAGCATATTGATGTGCTACATATTAATCAGCTCAACATGATGCGCTTTGTTCCAGCAGGCTGGTCAGGAACGGTCATTCTTGATGAGCATGATGCTGTCTGGCAGGTCGTGGAACGTCTGCAAAAAGGCATGCGCAACCCTATCTCTCGCTGGTTCCTAGGGCGTGAAGCTCGTCTTATCCGTAAACTAGAAAGCAGTGCTTGCCAACGTTCTCAGATCGTGTTGGCCGTGAGTGAGCAAGATAAACAAGCACTTCGCGAGGTAGCAGGTGAGTCTGTATCGATCAAGGTAGTGCCTATCGCGATTGATGTGAAAAGCTTTGAAGCCATTTGGGAGGCTCGAAGCCCTCAACCTGGTCGACTGTTAACGATTGGAACGATGTTCTGGCCTCCCAATAGCGAGGGAGTGATCTGGTGGTTGCGGAAGGGATATGAGAGTCTACGTGCTATTTATCCAGATCTGACCTACGATATTGTGGGTTCTCGACCACCTCGGATGCTGCAAAGCTTAGCCAAGCGGTGTAATGGCGTCAATCTACATGGTTATGTTGCCGATGTTGTCCCTTTTTGGACGAGTGCCACCGCTCTGATAGTTCCGATACTCTCCGGTGGAGGTGTAAGGGTCAAAATTCTTGAAGCTATGGCGATGGGGCTACCAGTTATCTCAACGACGATCGGATGTGAAGGGTTGGCTGTGCGCAATGGAGAGCATCTCCTTATAGCTGATACGCCACAAGCATTTGTTAATGCTTGCATCACGCTTCTTCAAGATAAAGAACTTGCTCATCATCTCACACTAAATGCTCGCCGACTTGTGTTTGAAAAATATGACGTTCGATTTGCGTTACAGGCATTGGAAGATACTTATGAAGAAACGGTAGTATATCGGATATCAGAGCCTTAGGAAATGTGGTGGTACAATTATGGCATTAGAGGATAACTTAAAAGAGCATAAGGAGACTGCAATGTTGCAAGCTTTTGTGAGAAACGCTGTTACCCGTCTTGGCGTCGCGGATTATCTGAGAGGGTTGAGCAATATTCTGCATCCTGTCTATAAGCGCGACCACGTCGATGATCAGCATCTATGATAAGAGGCGTGACCTAACCTGCTTTATAAGAGCCTAGAAAATGTGAATAATTACCAAGATATTAAGTAGCGTAAAAGGACTTTCTTATAGTATAATTTGGGAAGATAAGAAAAACTGCCAGGGCAATAGGACCGTCTCACTGAGCATGAAGGTGCTTGATAGGACGGCAGTTTTCTCCTGACATATGCATAAAAATAAATACACTAATTAAAAGTTACTATTAAGTTATATGAGGTATTAAAATTATGTTAGTCATACAAGAAAATTTAAATATGAAACTTTTACGGGGTGAAAAGATTTATACAATACAAAGAAAGCACCCAGTTTCGATGATTTTGCCTTTAGCGGCCGGTGTGGCGATTATAGCTATGCTCGTTGTCACATTTACTATTATGTTCTGGCTTTACCCAGTAGTAAGTCCGCTTTTTTTTATTAATGTTATGTTACTCATGCTTTCTCTCCTAATAGTTTTCGTTATGTCTAGTGTTATGTATTGGTTTTACCAATTCTATGTAATTACAAATAAACGAATACAACATTTTCATTTTTTTCAAGTACAGGGAAAACTTTCTGTTGAAATGTTTTTTACAGCAAACACTAAGATAAAAGTTAGTAGAGCAGCAACTAACTTGATATATAGTATATTGAATGTAGAAGATATAGCTATCGAGTTTCGTCATGATATTCATAAAGAGCCGTTTATTATTCGGGCACCTAACTACCCAAGGGAAATTGAAGAAATTTTAGATAAACTTAGCACGGACGTTACAAGCCCACTAACTGTCTGATAGATGCTGAGTTCTTTTTGCATGATTTTTAGACTAACTACCATTTAATATGGCTCTACTCAATAGACTATGAAAAGGAGAAAATAAGTGAATATTAATAAACCCATTCAGATTACCTTTATGATCATTGAGTGCTGTTTCGTATTGTCTTATGTATATATTATGATAAGATTGTACTATGCTAGCAGATCATCAAATATTGCTATTCCAGGGTTGTGGAGATCAATTAACATTTATACTTTTACATTTGTAATTGCTTGTGTCGCATTTATGCTTTTATCATTGGCAATATTCAGCTCCTAGGTCAAAGGCATAGGCTCAGTGTGGCTTGACATCATTATCGGTACTTTGTTGACGCGGGAAAATCCTGCGAGTCGCATGCATAGGGGTAGCATTCTGTTGGCCTCAATTGATCCAACAATAGCCAGTTATCAGTGGAAGAGCAAAAAGATGACTAGTCCCCAATCAACAAAGTACTG
>DASYAN010000172.1:0-6671 GCA_036501345.1 Ktedonobacteraceae bacterium | reverse complement strand
TTGCCAGTAGATCGACTAGGTACGGCCTTTGATGACGATGGCAATTCGATGATGCTTGGTCCTGCTCCAACAGCAGGCTCAGGAGTGTTCGGCATACTTGAGGGAGGGGGCGGAGGTGTAGCATTCAGCGCAACGCTAGCTGCTGGCCCATTCTTGCGGGGAGATGATACCGATGATGTAGCAGGAGGCAATGCATCCCAATCATCATCCTTAGATACTGAAGACACATCTGACGCGACGGGTTGTTGAGCACTTTTATTGATCAGCTCTGTAGCAACTATACCTGCAGCAACACCGCCATCTGCCACTGCTATGCTTCCGGCTATGGACGATGAAGCTGTATCCTTCGTGTCTGTTACAGATGTGGATGGTGCCTGATCAGTTCCTGGTGCAGGCAAGGCCGAGTTATTGTCCTTATCTTGTGCTTGCTGGTCCAGGTTAGCGGTCGGCAAATCAGCATGGGACGATGCAGGGTGGTTTAGAGCATCTTCTATTATATCATCATTAGTTGCAGAAGATGCAATAGGAACTGACTGTCCTTTTTCGCTGGATAATGTGGGGGCGGCTGTGTCTCCTGCGACAGTTCCTGCGACAGTTCCTGCGACAGTTCCTGCGGCAGGAACTGCTAAAGGGATAGTCTTTCTGCCAAAATCAAAGAATCGGCCCTTTTTTCTCTTCTTGCGGGTTTCGGCAGCCAATGACTCCACACGTAGAGCGTCGGTATAGCTTTCCAACGAAGAATAAACACTGAAACGGCGCTGGTGAGCAAACTCCGCCGGGCCTGGACCTGCTGGTGCTATAAATATCAGCTGAGCCCGCAATTTACGCCGAATGGTTTTGAGATCATCAAAGTCCTGTGGGTTTTGAAATGCCTTATTTTGCTGGTTCTCTGGCAGAACAATTGCTATCTGCTTACGACCTAGCTTCTCCTGTGTGAGAATGGCAGCCAGCACACTCTTGCGATCATCATTGAGTGCAACATAAATGATACCAATCTTGGTACTACGTGGATCTTTCAGACCCAGCAAATCCGAACCATTTCCCTGTCTCATCAGTCTCCCTCTTCCAAGTTAGCGTTTCTCGCTTCTGGTGCTATTGTACACTATACAGCTCCATTGATAAAGAGAGGAAATAGCCACTCCTTAAGCTGAGAGAGGTGATGAAGAAGGTTCTGCTATGTGGGCACAAAACCAGTCTTTTGCACTGACTTGACGGCTCCGATGAAGAGGTGAGTACAATATACTAAAGAAATATCCTTTGTTAATCCTGTTTTGGAGGAAATTCTTTCCTTATGCTCTCTATACTGGTCTACGCTGAGAGCTACAAAAGGCTATCCATTTTCGCTATCCAGGGCAGGATTCACTGCCTCGTTTTTGTAAAAGAGAGTGTTGAAAGGTGAAGGTGTATGATATTACTTGCGGGTGATGTTGGAGGCACAAAGACTAATCTTGCAGTTTTCGCGTCTAAGGATAAACTACGTACACCATTGTTTGAGGCAAAGTTACCCAGTGCACACTATCCGAGCCTGACAGCTCTGGTCAAGGATTTTTTGTCGAATGTGAAGTCCTCTGTAGATTGTGCTGTGTTCGGCGTGGCTGGTCCAGTTGCCAATGGCAAAACCAAAATTACTAATCTTCCCTGGATAATGCAAGAGGAGCAATTGCAAGAGGAGCTAGACATTCCTCTGGTTCACTTGTTGAATGATCTGGAAGCCATGGCGAATGCAATTCCCCTGCTGGGGCCGACTGATCTGTATACAGTGAATCCCGGTAGGCCTGTGCCTCATGCGCCAATAGCAGTGATTGCACCGGGTACAGGCTTAGGAGAAGCATTCCTGACCTGGGATGGGACACGGTACCGTACATATCCTTCAGAGGGTGGCCATGCTGACTTCGCTCCAAGAAATCCTTTCGAGGTTGGACTGCTGGTCTACATGCTAGAACGTTTACAGCATGTGAGCTATGAGCACATCTGTTCTGGTATTGGCTTGCCGAATATTTATGCCTATCTTAAAGAGTCCGGTACATTCGAAGAACCTGCTTGGTTAGCTGAACAGTTAGTAAAGGTAGAGGATCATACTCCCATCATTATCAATGCCGCACTCAGTGAGCAAGATCTATCTGGTATTTGTGTAGCAACGCTCGAAACCTTTACCAGTATTTTGGGAGCAGAGGCTGGCAATATGGCGTTGAAGATATTAGCGACTGGTGGTATCTACTTAGGTGGCGGCATTTCCCCACGCATTTTGTCATTTCTTGAAAGTGGAGATTTTATAAAGGCATTTAAAGATAAAGGTCGATTTAGCCACCTGCTTGCCAGCATTCCAGTGCAAGTTATCCTTAATCCGAAGGTAGGTTTGATAGGGGCCGCGGCCCACGGCTTTGACCTGTGAGACTACCCATCATCAACGACAAAGCCCGTTCTTGGCCCGATCACAGTAATAGAGAATGCTAAGACGCTGAAGCTCTTTGATTGGGTTTCCAGTGAGATGCCATAGCCGTTCGCAGCAGTGGACGGGCACGCTGAAAGTAGGTCTTGGCTGTCGCCTCTGGCATATTGAGAACCCTACCAATCTCCGAAAAACTCAACTGACTGGTATAACGTAAGAGCACGACCGAGCGAAATTTGGGTGGCAATGCATCAATTGCTTGGCGCAGTTTGTGCTGGAGATCATGTCGCTCTGCCATCTCATCGGGCTGGGGACTCGTATCGGGCATAATTGCCAACGGAGATAGATCATCTTCGTCGTTTGATACCTCTAGCTCAGAGAAGTGAATTGCTCGTTTGCGGCGTAGCTCATCTAAACAGCGATTGCGTGCAACCTGGAAGAGCCATGCTTTCAATGGTTCACCTGTACGCAATGTCGGCATGGAAAGATACAGTTGTAAGAAAACCTGTTGTGCAATATCACATGCCAAGTCATAATCACCCAAGCAATGACGAATAAAATTGAAGAGAGGTGTACTGTAACGATTCACTAATATTGCAAAAGCATTCTGGTCGCCTGCGAGTGTCTGCTGGACGAGCATTCCATCTGTAACTTCTACTGTACTATGTATTTTTGTGCGTTCTTGTAATTGCATCACTTATATTCTCCTTTCTTCTATACTCTCTAGCATAGTTTCTTCGATCAGAAAATTCAAGCAATTTTAGTGCTTATAAGCTCTGCTATAAACATCTCTAAGCATAAAATAAATAATCATTAAGGATTCTCTAAAAAAAAAGTCAGCCATTCTATGGCAATGGAACTACACTAACTGGTGGAGGTATGGCCATTTGAGCTCAATTTTGGCAAGTTTTGACCAAGGTTTGGAGTCCGACCAATAGATAATCTAGCTCGATTCTCTATTGTTAGTCTCTTCTTGGTTGGTGGCTCTAATCCTATTCTAAGGATGAGATTACTAAGGGGAGAAAAATGGCATAGTTGGAACATCAGGAGAAGCTGAAAATTGTGTAGTTAAGGAGATACTATGGATAACCTTGCATTGTCTCTGAGATCTGTAGAGATTACTGATGCTCTTCTTCTATGCCTTGGATTGTATCCATGGCTAAGGGCTTAGTGCTGGCATCTTTAACTAGGTGTGTGTTTTCCAGAAGCCCTGTAGTCTCCCGATTGCTTAGATCTGTCAGGTATTCGAACGTGTTTGCTAGAGGTCCAAGAGCCTCATTGGAAAATCCCAGATTTCTTAAATACTCATAAGTATTTGCAACATTTTTGAGAGTTGTTGTAAGATCTGTGCCTTGGTCGGTAGGTATAGATAGGGTCTCAGTATCAGTCTCTTTAGCCCTCCTCGCCTCTATAATCCGTCTCACATTAATTTGAGCCTCTTCTACATCGCTCTTCGTCTCTTGTGCCTCAGCGCTTTCGATCTCAAGCGGCCCTAATAAGGTATCTCCAAAAAAAGTGGGTGTGCTGTCAAGCTCCAGAGGTTGCTTACTCGGTCGCTTTGAGAGAGATTGGTTGCCATCAGGACACGAGCCCAACCTATGAGGTAAGGGACTCTCCGATTGGTTAGGTCTTTCAGATAACCATTGGTGTGTTTCGTCTGGCATGGGTAGTTGATCTTCCTTTTTCAATCTGTTCTTCATCCTGCTTTGGTAATTAGGAGAAGATGTGACATTGTTTGTCTGCAGTATTCTTACTATACCTGCCATAGTCAGTGAACACAAGGGGGATGGAGGGAACATTCTCGGATAGATGGCCCATGTAAATACTTGATCAAGAGTAGCTCATGTGCCATAATTATTCCTTGGTTAGGACAAAGATGCCTAGCAACAAAAATTGTCCTATAGAAATACGAGGAAAGATGCATTATGCGTTCACACAATTGGGTGATAGAGTTCCGACATAACAATCGGGCCAACATGTATAGAGTTTTACAAACAGTGGTATCTACAACCTCCAAATACCAGGAAATCCTTATCGCTGAGGTTCAGGGATTTGGCAGAGCGTTGTTCCTGGATGGAATACCTCAATCTTCCGCACTAGACGAGCATATTTACCACGAGGTATTGATCCATCCTGCTCTTGCAGCTCACAAGCATCCCAAAAGAGTATTTGTGGCCGGGGGAGGCGAAGGTGCTGTCCTACGCGAAATACTAAAGCACAACACGGTCGAGCAGGTTGTGATGGTTGATATTGACGATGTGGTAACCGATCTGGCAAGAATACATCTTCAGGATTGGCATCAAGGTACGTTTAATGATAAGCGTGTAGAGGTGATCAATGGAGATGCACTAGCCTACTTAGCAGCCTCAGAAGAGCCTTTTGATTGTATCATTATGGATCTGACAGATCCTTTCGAGGATGGCATATCTAGATCGCTTTTCACTACCGAGTTTTTCAATCTTGTCAATGCGCATTTGACAGAGGATGGGGTTCTTGGTATGCAGTCAGAAACAAGTATCTATGGTGACCATAGCGATTACGTCGCGATAGGAAAGACCCTGCAGAGCTGCTTCCCGTCAGTTCTATCATACCAGTCTTTTATTCCTTTCTACGGCTTGCCATGGGGATTTGCCGTTGCAGGCAAGCAGGACTTGCGTCCTCGTTTTAGTCCTCAGACCTTGACGCAAACCCTCCTGGATCGAGGCTGCACGGATCTCAAGTTCTACGATGTTGAAACGCATCAGCATTTGTTTTCTCTTCCGAAGTACCTACGAGAGGAATTGAGCAATCAGCACACGGACGTAACTCTTAGTAATGATCAGAAATTAGCGGTAACGCGACCATTTTCGTAGTTTCGACTTGAAAGGAACACACAACAAAGATGACCATGACACCCCCGGTAGGGATACATATTCTCTCGTCACTTTACTCATGTGAAAAAGTTAACAGTCTTGATAAAAAGACACTGAGCGAAAAAATAACGCGGCTGCTTCACGATAACCAATTGACTCAATTAGGCGAGTTCTATCATGAGTTTGAGGGTGGTGGAATTACCGCACTGATTGCTCTGGCAGAATCACATCTTGCTTTGCACACTTGGCCCGAACTCTCCTATCTTACACTCGAGATATACGTTTGTAACTACTCAAGGGATAATTCAGTGGCTGCTGAGCAAGTGCACTCAGGGCTTGTCTCTTTCCTAGAGCCGGGAAGAGTCGAGACGCACCGTATTCATCGCTAAAAATTAGTACCTTTCATATCATACAAATTGCGGTGTAGAGATACTTGGATTTAACCATGGAAGGAGCTCTATGGGGATTCTCCTAGGTCTAATCGCAGCCATGAGCTGGGGGGTTGCCGATCTTTTTACCCGCTATGCTACTCGCTTAGTTGGTAGCTATCGCACACTGCTGTTTATACAATTTATCGGTCTTGTTTGTCTAAGTGTTTATTTAATACAAACAGGCACATTGCAACAGCTTGCACAGCGTACAAATTGGCAACCCTGGGCATGGATCTTCTTGCGCGAACCCTTGCGTTGGGATCAGTGACTTGGCATCGGGATCATCTTTATAGGCCATTGCTCTTATAAACATGTAGATGTAGAACGCTCATATCTACCATTATGAACCATGTGAGTAAGAATGCCTACTCCTGGACTGCCACAAGCGCATTGGCACGACCTAGCTGCATACCAGAAGGCCACGGAATGGACAATTTTTCCCAGGTGAAGCCAGTATCTTCTGAGCGAAAGATACCCTGATTATTTCCTGCGTAAAAGACTCCTGACTCGGCTTGATCTGCTGCCAGTACGGACGCCAGTAAACCGTGCGGTGCTGGCAGGCCTGCTTGTACTTGCTGCCATTGGTCGCCATCAGATCGGCGATAGATAGCCGATTCCGCATATGGCTGAGAATGTGCCTGTTGAGGACCAGGAGATGCTGAGATCACGATGGTGTCGGGATCAGCAGGGTTTACAGCCATGCTCCATAGGTAGTGATACTGGAGCCCTTCATCGGGCCGATACCATGTCTCACCACCGTCATCGCTGCGGACAAAGCCGTTTCCTGGTTCCATGAAGCCATCGCCTGCTGCCGAATACAGTCGGTCTGGTGCTAGTCGGTGCATGACCAGCGTATGGGTATCGAACGGTCCACTGGGCTTGCGATCCTCCCATGTCTCGCCTCCATCTAGGCTTCGCACAAGCGCACCAGCTTCTATCGCAACAAAGATACGACCTGCTACCAATGGATCTGGGGTAATCCAGCGAACGTGGCTCGTG
>DASYAN010000171.1:0-15586 GCA_036501345.1 Ktedonobacteraceae bacterium | reverse complement strand
CAAGGCTCGCGTATGATATGCCAGCGTTGCGTTGGACTTCTATCCCTGAGACCCGGTAGAAACGATCCCAGATGTGTTGATGTTCCTTTGCTGGCAGCCCTGGACCCTTATCATGGACCAGCACCCGTGCTATCTGATCTTCCAATTTGAGCGTAACATGCACAGGCTGCTCAGCAGAGGAATATTTCAAGGCGTTGGTAAGGTAATTTGTCAATACCTGGGAAATACGATCGGGATCTGCCAGGACACAAACGTCATCTTCATTAGCAAGCAACGTAAGCTCGATTGCTCGTGTCGGAGCACTATAATGTTCACGCTCCACAACTTCTTGCACAATCTGAGCAAGCGAACAGGGTCGCTTATTAAGTTGGAACTGTTGTGTATGGAAACGTGAGGAGTCTAAAAGATCATCGATCAGGTGAGTCTGGACGTTGATGTCTTTCACCGCACTTTCCAATAAGTTCTTGACCTCGGTAACTATCTCCGCATGATAACTGCCCAGGTCCAGCGGTTGAATCGCGTCATATCGCCTCAATTTGCGCTCAGCGAATTGAATCCGTCCAGAAGCTGCTGCGATGGGCGTCTTCAATTCATGACAGACTATTCCAATGAAGTTCTCCAATTGCTGCTGGGATTCTTGCGCTACAGACTCATTGACCTGAGCACGGATGTGTGCAGCTTCTCGTTGATGGACAACGATTACAGTCAGTGTGCCAGCAATGATGAAGGCTGCTGCATTGGCTAAGTCTTCCAATGCATCATAGTGTAGTACATCAGCCACTGGCTGAATATAGAAATAGTCAACGATAAGGAAGCCTGAAAGCAGTGCAAGAATGGATGGACCAAATCCCCAGAAGAAGGTAATAATCACAGTAATAAAGTAAAAGTAGAGTCCAATTCCTGGAATAATAGTCAGGAGATGACTAGACTGGCCGAAAAGGTTAAGGGCCACAGAACCAATGATGAAGAAAACACTCACCAAGTAGCCTACCAGTGGTTGACGCCAGCGAGGAAGATGTGAGCTATCATATTGCAGACAGCTCAGAATCAAGCGCTGTGCCTGGGCAACAAAGGAACGCATCGATTTTATCTCCACTCTTGATGTCTTTTGCTTTGGAATAAAATGATACATATCGATTATACCTGCATATAAAAATCCTATAGTCAGATACCCATCAATACGTGACTCAACTATATATGTATCCTATAACACAGATTGCAGAATGTCAATAAGTCGATGTGGGACTAACTTTATGTTGCTTGAGGAATACTCACTTAGCACGCCGTTTCAAGCCGCTCAGCCAAGCGAACAACACACGCCATACCTCCAAAAAGACCATATTAGATATCAGTGAGATCAACATGAACGTCCATGGAGGTACAGCACGGTCCACAGCAATACCACGGAAAAGTATGGCAACAGGCCAAGCTGCAATCCATGACAAAGCTGTCCGCTGGGCCATATTACCTACTCCTGTCGTTTGACGGCGACGGTATGCACCGATGAAAGGAGCAACAATGAACCAGCCAAGAGCAAAAGGTGCAGCCGTCCCAGCAACCTGCAGGAAAGAACTGATACTCGCAGCTTCTCCGTGGCTTCGTCGGCCCACAGCAGCAAAAATGAGGAAGACGATAGCATCACCAATTATAAGCAGTATGATGCGCCCGATATTTGCTCTGCCTTGATCTTCTAAAGTGTCCTTACTAGCCAAGGTATCGGGTATATGTTCTTTAGTTGCCATCTTTGCCATCCCTCTTTTCTTGAGACTCACGCATCAGCTCTTCTACAGCTGCCAATTCAGTCTGTACGCCGCGAATACGCATAGCCAGAAAGGCGAGATAGGCAAACAGACCGAGCCATACTATGGCATAGGCAATGATTAGATAAGTAGATTCTTGCATTGATAATAACCTCTTCTATTCAAATTCAACGATGGCACGCAAACGTTGCGCCTGCGTTTGCAAACGTTGTAATTGATAAACCAGCACCATCAAGAAACAGTACAATAGAGTAAAGGTTGCTAGCGAAACCATCAACGTTAGCACAGCGGCAGGTGGCAAGCCTCCATCAGACGTAATCTGCGGACCAGGATGCTGTCCACGCCACCAGAGTACCGAGAAGTAAATGATGGGAACATCGATCACTCCCACAACACTCCATACCGCTCCTATACGGGCACTCTCGGCAGTACGACCCATATAACTACGTAACATGAGATAGCCAATGAACATAAACCAGAGAATAAGTGCAGCTGTAAGTTTGGGGTCCCAGACCCACCAGGCACCCCAAATTGGTTTACCCCACAGTGATCCTGTAATAAGTAGGAATGTCAGAAAGACAGCTCCAATCTCCCCAGAGGCTCGAGCAATCCAATCCAGTCGTTCATCAGGCTTAATCAAGTAGATAATGCCAGCAATCGTCATAACAACGAATGCGGACATACCTACCCAGGCTGTGGGCACATGGAAATAGAAGATACGTTGCGTCACTCCTTGTAATGCATCGATCGGAGTGTAAAAGAAGATGAGCCAGATTGATGCCAGCATACCAATGCAGGATAGTCCACCTAGGATTAAGGATGCAGCAATTGGTAAGCGAGCTGGACTCTCTCTATCGACATCGTTTGTATGCTCCTCAGCGGAAGACACAATGCTGGTTGCTTGTTTCGTTAAAGCCATATATCAACTCCCAAATGGGATAACCCGGAAATATTATTCCTCAATAACATATTGAAAGGTGAGCATTGAGATGCTCAAGAAAATGATGTCAAAGGCAATCAGTAAGCCTATCCATGGCGGTTCATTTACTGTAGGCACCATTAACTGTTGCGTTGCCTGAATCACACTGATCACAACCGGAACAATCAATGGAAATACGAGGATGGGTAGCAACAATTCTCGTGCACGTGTTGCAGCCGCCATGACTGAAAATAAGGTTCCAATAGTGGCAATTCCAAGTGTGCCTAGCAATACGATCAATAGTAGTGCAGCAGGTAACGGTACGTTGAAGAGTAACGCATAGACGGGTAAAGCCACGATTTCTACTACTCCAATAAATAGCAAATTCCCTAGCAGTTTGGCAAGGTAGATGGCTTTACGATTAACTGGACAGAGCAGCAGGCGATCCATCGAGCTTTGTTCGCGTTCCGCAGCAAGTGTACGACCTAATCCTAGCAGGCTGGCAAAGATAAAAGCGATCCAGAGTACTCCAGGTGCAACGGCAGAGACGTTATCTACACGCAAATCAAAGGTAAAATTAAAGATGACAAGGACAAGCAAAGCAAACATACCCATGCCAAGCCAGGTCTGTTTACTGCGCAATTCGTAGCGGATATCCTTCCACAGGATCGCAATCACCTGTGAGAGAAAGATGCGCATTTCCGTCAACTTGTCACCTCTCGATATCTTCGCTGTAGTTCATCAAGCTCCAGGCCTGCTATCTCTCTATTATAGACAACACGACCATTTCCTAGGATCACAATGCGGTCACTCTGCTGTAACACACGCTCAAGCAGGTGTGTGGTAAAGAGGATGCTACCACCTGTAGCAATGTGTTCGGTGAGCAAAGCATCTATCAGTTCGCCTCCATCTCGATCCAAGCCAGTATCAGGTTCGTCAAGGAGCAGAAGGCGTGGAACATGCAACAGAGCACGGGCCCAGGCCACACGCTGAACCTGTCCACGCGAGAGTGCTCCAACCCGTTCATGCATGCGTCTCTCCAGACCAACATGCCGCACGAGTTCACGCACCCGCTCCTGCCCGTGTGGAACAGTATACATACGAGCAAAGAAGAGCAGGTTCTCCAATATCGTCAACTCTTCGTAGAGGTAAGGCTTATGACCAACGAAACCAACACAACGGCGAATCTGCTGGACATCCTGTATAATATCTAGTCCAAGGACGGAAACAGTACCTGCACTTGGCTTAATCAAGCCTGCAAGAATGCGCAAGATAGTGGTCTTGCCTGCACCATTTGCGCCCAACAGAGCCATCCGTTGTCCTTGTTGGAGAGTCAGATCCACACTACGCAAGATGGGCTTTAGCCCAAAGCTCTTTTTGAGCTGGCATATTTCTACGGATGGACTACGAACTGGTATTAGCCTACGAACTATTTGTTCATCTGAGGCAGCAAGTAGGGCTTGGAGAATTAGATCAAGCTTTTCAGGGTCCTCAATAGAGGCAACCGCCTGTCGCACTTGGGATGTGGCTGCCAAGGCAGGAAAACGAGCATTCAGGATCTCCAGGATAGCTTCTTGTAAGCCCTCAATTTTACCCTCAGCTCTCCCTTCGGCTTTACCCTCAGCTCTCCCTTCAGCCTTACGCTTGGCAAAGAGTTCCTGGACGATTGGATCATCTTTGACCAGTTCTCTCATTATTTCCTTGTTCATCAATTGCAAGTATAAATCGTCCAATTATCTTATACCTCAAATTTGCTCTGTTCAGAGAAGATCTCCCTGGATAGGAAGCTTTAACAAGCTACGGACTGTTTGTTCATCTGAGGCAAGAAGGAGGGCTTGAAGAATTAGATCAAGCTTTTCTGCATCCTGAATGGTTGCAACTGCTTGCTGTACTTGGGGTGTAGTTGCCAAGACAGGAAAACGAGCATTCAGAATCCTCAAGATAGCTTCTTGTAAGCCCTCAATTTTACCCTCAGCTCTCCCTTCAGTTCTCTCTTCGGCAAAGAGTTCTTGGATGACTGGATCATCTTGGACCAGTTCTCTGTAGTCGAATTGCATTCTCAACTCCTTCGCGATGATGCGTTTGTCTTCTTCAGACATTGTATCCGTTCTACGCAATATATGGTAGAACCAGACGAAACGATATGCAAGTTGCGGACGATCATATACCTGACCCATCTCATGAAGTGCTTGCTTCAAAAGAACCGCCTGAGGTGATTTGGTACCCGGCAGCAGGATATACAGAGGAATAATTCGTCTTTTGATAATCCATTCGCTCTCAACTTCCCACAACCGGATCACATCATAGTCGAACACAATAGACCTTTTATCAGCACATTCAATGATATAAGGCGGCATCTCTACTTGGCATCTGAATAGATAGATCACCACACACAGAACAGGCAGCCTCTTGTAGAAGTCGTGTAGTCCAGCCAGATATTGTAGCAACCTAGAACCCATAGTAGGATCTGCGCCACTTTGCAATTCAAGATTGAGGATCGCTACTAGACCTTTGTAAAGGATCTTAAATACGAGATCAGCCCTGAGTTTGCTACGGTCTATCTCAACATTCTGTGCATCCACCACCTGTACGCCAGCTAGCAATTCAGGGATGATTTGAGCTCCGTCTAGCCCAAATAAGGCTTTGCTAAGGTTGTCGAACGGCTGAGCATCCTCCTTGGGCTGGGGTTCCGAAGGTGTTTTCTGCTCTTGCGGTCTGTGCCCCTGTTTATTCCTCGATCGTTTACCATCTTTTGCATTCAATGCTATCTTATCCCTTTCCACTCTCATCTCTTCCAGTGCGCATTGGCTTAATCATTCTACAATACGATTACAGCGATATTGCCTACGGGAGATATTTACATGCATAACTATTATACAGATAGATATGCTTCTGCCACGAGTATAACACACATCATCTTCGCATACAATAATATTTAAGGAGAAATATGGGCTATATAGCTCATACTATTAAATTTCCATCAAAGAACGAAGGCGAGCCTTCGTTTTGCCTCGCTGCTCCTGATAGATAGTTTTGCTCAGCTCACCTGCTTCATACGCCTGATCCAATGCAAGTAGCTCTTCTAAAAGTTTCTGCTTACGATCCGCTGGCGCAGTGGATGTTTGAGTAGTCTTAGCTTTGGCCGCCCTCTTACGACTAGGTTCACGCCCCTTTTGAAATTGAGCAGTTGACCGACGGCGCTTTACTAGTAAAAGAAACCATGTCACTGATATAATGCCTGCCATCAATACTATTGCCACAATTGGCCAAACGACAGCACCATTCAACGGACTATCCGAGGATGAAGGCACTGTCAGACCTTCAAGCTGTATCTGGATCTGGGTATGGCTAGGAACTGTCTTGCCGACCAAACTGTTATAGAGGTGTTGATCATTAGCAGAAACTGTCCCTTGCGCACTCAATGCCTGCGACTCCGCATGGATATCGGGCGGTACCAGAAAGGTAAGCGAGACGGTTGGGTACATCGTGACATAGTTCAGATCAAATACCTCCGCATTGTATGGAACGTCAAATGAGAAGGAAAATTCATTCTGTCCCGGCAAAATGGCAGCATCGGAGGCGAAACCACGATCTACCTGTATCACATGGTAGCCGGAGAAGCCCTCTCCTAACGAAATGTTGCTTGTATTCGGTGGCAATGAGAATAATAGAGCGTTTGGTGGACCATTGTTGGCCTTGAGTGAGCCAACGTAAGCATGAGTGTCCAGGTTCATAAACGAAAAAATTTCAGAAATGGTTAATGTTCCCTTTTGCACATTGGGCTCATGTATAAGCACGCTAGCATCAACAATCGCAACATTGTCCGATTTCTGCGTGGCCTGATAAACGGTGAGGTTGATATGTGGTGCTGGATTGCTATCCAGGGTCACGAGATTACTTACATACTGTGCTCCCTGATAACGAATATAAACTGCATAACTGATTGTTTTATCGGTTGATAGATTATCGAATGAGAAATTACCCTGCGCATCTGTTGTGGCAGTTGCCAGATCGCTTGTCTTGTTTCCTTCAGCCATCTGCAAGGTGACTTGCTGACTTGCTAGCGGAGCATTGTGGTTGCTTCCATCTAGCAACTGACCAGTAATATGACCAGTGCCTGCGGCATAGGCAGGAACACTCATCAACATTGATAGCAATAAGATGAGAATAGAGGCCAGGAAGACTGTATTAGGGATTCGCTTGCTCATAATTATCCTTCAGTCTACGCACCTGTGCTTCGATCTCCCGATCAATTTTCTGCACACGCTCAGAGCGCGATTTGAAAGCAATCAGTGCATCTCGCATGTGTTGTTCACGCAAAGTACGGTAGTCAGGCTCCTCAATATTGCCAAGCTGGTAATCCAGTTCTACGTCTTGTAGAGCAACACGCGCAGCTTGCTCAATCTCCTCTGGAGAAGAGACTATATCGTCCTCATTCGGATTGATAATCATTACTACATTTTGTTCACCTCCCTGCAAATGGCGAAAGAGAGGAGATAGTACAAATATCAGCGCCACCAGTCCTAATACAATAGCTAGTCCAATTGCCATTAGTTTACTTCCATTCTATAAGTGTCTAAATAGTGAATCTTCCTCAGCCAACTCCGCTTCAAGCTGTGCACGATATTGTTCCAGATCCGCATCCAACACAACCTCACTTTCGTGATGAGCTGTTTTGTTTGCTTCTACCGCTGCAATGCCAACTCTCCATTCACGCAGCACGATAAACACCAACACTGCACCACCCAGCAAAAAAACTATTGGTACAAGCCAGGCTAGCAAGCTAAAGCCCTGCCAGGGCGGCAACCAGACAATCTGGTCACCATAGCTACGTATAAAGTACTGAACAACGTCCTGCTCAGACTTGCCTGACTGCAATTGCTCATGAATTACCTGACGCATCTGTTGCGCGATAGTTGCCTGTGAATCTGCTACTGATTCGCCTTGACAGACAGGACATTTTAACTGCGATGCTACGTCATTCACACGCTGGTCAAGTGTCTCTTGCTTTGGTTTGATAATCAGCAGTGTTGACCAAACTGCTGCTATCACCGCCAGTGCGGCTAAAATAAGCAAAAGAGTTGGGGGACGGCGAACACGACGAATAGCCATGATTTATTTCTTCCCCTTCTCTTTCTCCTCTTTCTTTTGTACTCTGTCCAGATGTACACTGCAGAACTTGACAACAAGAACCAAAGAATATATACTTAGTATGTAAAACCGAGCTGAAAACTGTCCGTTACGGCATGCGCCTGAATAAGGCTAGGCTCTTCCACCCCTTTGTGGGTGGTTTTTTTATGACTTGACCTCGACAAGTATACCATCACGTTTCGCTTTCTGAAACAACGCCTTTATTTCCTCGGACTGGCCATCTATCGCATCTCTAACAAATCCCGCTATAGCATCAGCTAAACGAGTAAGCGCATTTGTTTCGTCCCTTGCAATTCCTTGTACTTGATGCACCATTAAACCAAGATGCCGGAGTCTCGCACCATATTCACGCCGTTTTGTTTTGGTCAAGCCATCAACATATACAAGGGCAACGTACTTATCAGTAAGTTGATTCCACCTCACTGCTGAATCAATAGCGGTAATAGTAGATGTATCATAATCACGAGTTTGATAGAAAATTTCATACCGCAAGGCTCCTTTAAACCGTTCATCTGCAAAAACATAACGAAGGTATCTCATACGTCGATCATGCTTCGCTGCTCCCCATTTATCTTTTCTTTTTTCACTTATTTGCTCCAATTGCTCACAAAGAACAAGAAGTTCATCCCTTTGTTTCCCAACAGCCACAACAGAAACAACAAATATTCTCCCTAACGTGTCCTGGCCATTCTCATCCACATAGCAGTATAACTTTGTCTTTTCCACAGATCCACATCCATAAAAATTACTTTACTGTATAATAACATGAATGACCAGTTTTTCAAGAGACAGCAACTTCCTTCATTAACGGAGGCAGGCTTGCAGGGTTTTTCATCAAAACCTTCTGCGAACTGACAGGCCACCAACAGAATATGCCACCAAGGATCATGAATAGAGCTCCATACCAGACAAATGGCACCAGAGGATTCACAAAGATGCGAATATCCGCCTGTGACAGGCCACTCCAATTCTCCAGATAAATGTAGAGATCAGTGGCCCCAAAGGTTGTGATCGAGATAAGGCTAGCAGGCTGGTTGTTATAATTGCTATAAATGACGCGAGCAGGATAGATATAGCTCTGCAACTGTCCGTTACGCCAGATCTGCAGTTGTGCTGTAATCGTTTCTTTGTCAGGTTCTTTCGTATCAATGTTGCCCAGATATCTGAGCTGATAACCTGCTAACTGTGTATTCTGCCCCTGATTGAGCACAGCATCACTTTGTTGCTGGAAATAGCTTGATCCGATCACACCAACAACGAGCAGCACTAGACCTAGATGTACTATGTAGCCCCCATAGCGCTGGCGATAGCGCTTGAAAAGCATCACCAACGCTATTGGATATGCTTCGCCATGAGCATGGCGGACTCGTATACCACGCCAAAGTTCATATAGCATGGCGGCTGCGGTAAAAGCGCAGACGGTAAAGCCAACATTTGCCGCGATGTCAATCACACCAAGCAATGGAAGTATCACCGCACAGACTGCAGCTATGACGATCGGAATGCTCAGATTACGCCACAAAGCAGTAGGCGAAGTTCTCCGCCAAGCTAGTAGTGGGCCAATCCCCATTGCCAGTATCAGTAGAACCATTAAGGGTCCCATCACGTTATCGTAGAAAGGGGCACCCACGGTCATGGTCTGACCGCGCATAAATGCAGAGATAAGCGGAAAGAGCGTTCCCCATAGCGTTGCAAAGGCAATCCCTGTTAGCAATAGATTGTTGAGGAGAAAAACGCCTTCACGCGAGATCATCGAGTCGAATTGCTGATCTGTCTGTACCTTAGGCAAACGAAACAGGAAGAGTGCGCTTGAAAAGACAATTACAATAGCCAGGAAAGTCAGGAAATAGGCCCCGATATCAGAATACGCAAACGAATGGACAGAGCTAATTACACCACTGCGTACTTCAAAGGTCCCAAAGATTGAGAGTGCAAAGCTGGCAATGGGCAGAAACAGATTCCAGACTTTGAGCATTCCTCGCCGCTCTTGCACCATTGTCGAGTGCAAGAATGCTGTTGCCGTTAGCCATGGGAGTAAGGCTGCATTTTCTACTGGGTCCCAACTCCAATAGCCACCCCAACCTAGTACATGATATGCCCACCAGGCACCCAGGATCAAGCCAGTAGTCTGGATGGTCCAGGCCGCCAATGTCCAGCGGCGAATAGCTCGTAGCCATTCATTATTGAGCTTCCCGGTGATCATTGCTGCCACAACAAAAGCGAAAGGTACCGAAAAACTCACATAGCCCATCAATAGTGCCGGAGGATGCACTAGCATACCAGGGTCCATCAGCAATGGATTCAATCCTGCCCCATCGGGAGGAGCTACGGCAGAGCGTACAAAGGGGTTAGAGACGCTGGTAAGCACGATCAAAAAGAATGTTTCAATGCCCATCAAGGTTGCCATGACATAGGGTACTAACGCTACTGGTGCACGCTTGGATGTCAGGACAAAGATAGCGGAGAAGAGGGAAAGTACCAGTGCCCAATACAGAAGTGATCCTTGTTGACCACCGTAGAATGCTGCCGTCGTGAAATACCATGGCATCGCACGGCTAGAAGTTTGCGCCACATAGTTTACACCAAAGTCATGCGTCAGAAAGGAAGCAATCAGTGCCGCTGAGGCCAGCAGAAGAAAGATAGTCACAACCAGCAGGCTGCGTTTTGCACTAATCACCAGCTGTGCTTGTGCACGAGCTGCACCGAGGACTGCGATGACTACCGAATAGAGAGCGAAGCCTAATGCGAGAATTAGCGCGATACTACCTAGATCTGAAAAATACACGGTTGTTCCATCCCTTACTGTCCCTGTGCCGCTGGTGAGGCAGATTGGAACTTTGATGGACACTTTGCTAGCAATGTCTGCGCCTGGAAAGGTTGTGTTCCCGCAGTTGCTGCATCATTATAGTGTCCTTCAACGACAACCTGAACGCCAGCACGGAAGATATCAGGTACCACACCACTATAAACAACAGGCAACGTCTGCTGGCTATCTTCAATCACAAATGAGATACTCTGGGTTTGCTTGTCCTGCTGTTTAATGGAACCTGCCTGTACATAGCCAGCAACACGAACAGATTGTGTAGCACAGGTTGTGCAATGCTTCAATTCGGGCACAGTCATATAGTAGACGGCATTTGCTTGCGTATTGATATAGACAAGATACAGAACAGAACCGAGAATAGCAATCCCTGCTAGCAGAAAACTTAGCGGGAGCCGTTTTCGTGAACGTGCCGCTGGCGATTTCTCTGTTGACACAGTTAAAGCTGGCTGCACAATACAACCTCCAATTAATGCGGCGCTATCGCCATCTCAAACAAATGATTGAGGAGAGCACCCAAGATAAATACCAGTATGCCCAGGGCTAGCATCAGTTGTGGCGCGGCCTTCGAAAGACGCGTCGAGCGCTTTGCCAGTCGTCGAATATTGCTTTGACCTAAATACAGTGCTAGTACAAACATGCTTATTGCAACAACAATTTTCAGTCCCAGAACTATCAGGTACGGCAGTCCCAACGTCGTTTGTGTCAGGCGATCAAATGTCAGATAGGCGCCAGTTAATAACAGGATACCAACACAGTAGTTAACTACGTGCTTGAACAAGATCGCTACCTGCGAGGATACTCCAGGTGCTGGACCACCATTGCGCAAGGAAGGAATCACAACCACGAGATACATGAAACTCCCGCCCACCCAGACTGCAGCTGCCAGAATATGAATAGAGCGCACTAGCCAGCTAAAGTCTATCATTCCCTACAAGCCTCATGTGACATGCAATTTTGTTAGCTCAGTTTGCACATTCTGCTCAGAGATTGGACCAATCCAGCGGGCAACAACAATACCATCCTGATTAATAAAGAACGTTTCAGGATTGGCTGTCGCACCGTAGCTAATCGCCGTTCCTCCATCTATGGTATCGCGCACGCTCTGATAGGTAATACCATGTTGATGTACAAAGTTGAGCGCATCACTTTCTGACTCCGCTCCATCGACTCCAAGTAGGACTACACCCTTTGATTGCCATTTTGTCCAAGCCTGCTGCAAAGCAGAGGCCTCCTGCTGACAAGGCTCACACCATGATGCCCAGAAATTGACCATAACAACCTTTCCCTTGAGACTCGCCAAGTGGAGCTTTGTGCCATTGCCGTTTAAGACGGGCAAGGAAAAATCGGGTGCAGACTTGCCAAGTAGCGGGCTCGATACAAAGCCGATAGTAGAAGAACTATCAGCCTGAGGCTGACCTGAGCGCGGAGTAATCAACTGAGTCCAGAGCACGGTGAGCAGCCCAACGTTCAAAAGGCTCACTATCACGAAGGTGATAATACTACGCTTACGTGAACGCGGTTTTTTATCCGTATTTTGCTGGATTTCTACTTTTTCGCCCGCGATGTTCTTTGTATTCATAAACCTACAATCTCAGCATGATAGAGAATATCAGATTGATTATGGTGCCTGAGACTGATAGGCAACTTGCAGACAAATCGGCACACCTTACAATGGCCTGAACATTTATGAGGCTCTTGAGGGTCTCGGAACTGCGGTCCACATTCTGGCTCAAGAGCCTGTTGTTTCAAGACAAGGTGGCATCAGACTCTTCTTTCGTGCTAGAAAACTTTAATATTCACGCAAAATCTGCACATATTGGTAATGGGATGCTGTCGTGTTATGGTATTTATACAACAATCCGATCAATATCAGGAGCAGGATTTGATGGATTAGAAAACTCTATGGTGTTATGACCAGCGTTCAGGCTGATAGTGATGCTAGTTGTCTCAAGTGTAAATGTAGGGGTTTGAGCTATATTGAGGGTTACAGCCGATCCACCATTCACACTTACATAAATCACAAGTGTATCTGATCCGGCAATCATATAGTAAACCGTGAGTGTGTAACGGCCACCAATAGTCTTGCCAACATCGTTGAACTGCAAGGTTCCTGCTGCTCCAGAATTTAGACCAATGTAACCTACCCGGGATCCATTAGAACAGGCACCTGCGCCTGTACCACAACCAACCACTCTTGCGCCATTAGCCATAGTATTCTGTGTAGCTTCTGCTTCATAGCTTATCGGCGGAGATGGTGTAGGTGTAATGATTGGAGCAGGTGTTGAAGAAGAAGGTTGTGCAATTGGAATATTCGTGGCTTGTATAGATGATTGCACTGTAGGCGCATCCGTGGCTTGCGCTGTAGGTACGTTCGTGGCTTGCACAGAAGGTTGTACTGTGAGTATATCTGTAGCTTTTGTCAGAGGTACCACTTGTATCATCTTTTTAGTACTGGGCGATCTCGTGTCAGGTGCGGATGTCCTAGCTGTCCAAAAAGCAGAAGCAATTACGGTCACAGCCATTATCACAGAGAGAAGCACCATGAACCTTAATATTCTCCCTCTATTACGCAGTGGTTGTACAAAGTGTGAGCCACCGTTATTGGAACTCTTTGCCACAAATAAAGTCTTATCTGCTGCTGTATCGGCTTTTTCCTGCACAAAGGTATCGGTTGTCTCCAAGTCATCTGTTTCCTCTTCATGTTCTCTATCGCCGATAGGGTATACCTCTCCTGGAAGAGGAAAAGAGAATTGATCGGATTGGAGAACTGATTCTAGCGACTCAGAAACAGGAAGAATGCCTGACCATTCAGGCATGCTAATTTGGGATATGGAAAAAGTATCCATAGGTTCTGCCGCGTCAACTTCAGGACCGGCAAAGTCTTCAGACGCTTCTTGCAGCTGAGACCCGGAATCTGAAGGTGTAGTATGGTTGCTGATGGGAAAGGAAGAGGTGTCTCCGGCTTCTGCCGATTGCACAGGATGAGAAATAGCCCTATTCCTAGGAGAAGGTGCAAAAGGAAATGCTGGGGATGGCAGCAAAGCGGATTGGACCACTTCCAGAAACAGCGAGAAATCAAAAAAGCGCTCAGCAGGCTCTTTGACCAGCGCCTTGAGGATCGCAATTTCAAGAGAAGGGAGCAGGCCAGTCACATGCTCTGAGAGAAGAGCTGGCAGGGCATTGTTTTGCTGTCCCATCATGGACGCTAGACTTTGTGCGGCAAAAGGAACAGATCCTGTAATCAGTTCGTAAGCTAGACAACCCAGAGCATATTGATCACTCTTGGCATCGCTGATGCCTGCAAATTGTTCGGGGGCCAGATAACAGAAGGCATACTCTTGTGAGGTCTGGTCACGGATGATGGCATCCTTCCTCTCAACAAGAGAGAAATCTGTCAATGCAGCATGCCCATTGGCATCAAAGAGAATATTCTCCGGCCTGACATTGCCATGACTAATGTTATGTTCATAGGCATAGGCCAGAGCTTCTCCCACCTGCAATATTATAGTGAGAGCATCCCGAAGTTCCATACGTTCAGGAGAGATCTGCTTCAAGCGGCTGCGTAAAGAACCGTTGGAGAGATATTCCCGCACAATGAAGGGCTGTTCTTCATTCATCCTCATATCTAATATAGGCAGCAGGTGCGGGTGCTGGAGTTGCTTGATGCGTTGAACCTTCTGCAACAGCTTCTCGTGCTCATGGGGAAAATGGAAAAGCGACCTAGCAAATGTAGTGAGAATCACGTGACGTTCGGGCTCATTGGTTGGAGATGCAAGGTAGGTCGCATGCGAATATTTTTTGCTCAATGTTTCAATAAGGTAATACTGATAAAAATTTTCTGGCATATACCCTGATTCCTCTCAATGTGCGTTCTCAAGCACTACGAAGAGCTAATCAGGCAGTTTTGTATTCTTACAGCGAAATCAGAGGGCTTCTGCCTGTCTGGCGTGCAGCTTCCTTAGTGCAAGATACTCTAGAGTTGATGACAAAGACAGCATAGCAGATTAAGTCAATGCCCTTTTCCATCTTTCGTATTGAGAGAGTGATTCTGTTGATCTTCTTTTGCTCTGGGAAAGTTTGGACTCCTTGTCATTGGAGGATGTGGAATGATAAGCTGTGTGCCCCAAATCCGGCTCTGAGTTGGAAAAGCTCTAGCGTCATTGACTGCCCACTCCAACCGCTATCGGGGCTGTTTCAGGTTTTGATCCCAGAGTCCAGAGCAGCAGTGCGACCACAACGACAAGCATTCCGGTGATAACAATGATGACGTGCAGCAGCAAACCGATGACCGCCAGCAACAAGCCAGCTGCAGTCACCACAGGCCAGATACTTGGAGCCGCATGCTGGGCGTATATGGCAAGCACTCTGGCTTCAGCAAGTGCTTCTCTAGCGGCCTTTTGCGCAGCCCGAGAGGCTAGGAGCTGTTGAATTGTACGATAGAGGGCACGCGCATCAAAAGGCTTATCTAGCAATGTTATCTGTGAATGGGTGGATACTGCTATAGAAGTGGAAGCAATAGAAAGTGAAGGCGTGGTAATAGATGGAGTGCTAGGCTGATCCCATGCCAATGCAACTATTGGCAATGAAGCGAAATGGGGATTGGATTGGATTTTCTCAAGCAGAGACCAGTCACTTGTCGTGCCACGATCCACATCTAGCACAACCAAATCGCAAGACTGGGCAGTAACAGGGGCAAGTGCTTCTAGAGAGCAGGCTTCAATGACATGCATACCACTATGTTGTAGACCCAACGTCATCAAGCGGCGCAAGGAAGGGTCAGCTTCAATTAGTAGGATCGTCGATGTGGGTGATGGTTGCTCGTATGGCATGTGTGTACCTCTTACAGGTTCAATTCTGCTTAGAAAATACCTGCTACAGATTACAACATACTTGCTATCTAGGGCAAACACCTTACAGAAACCTGAACATGCT
>DASYAN010000170.1:0-6008 GCA_036501345.1 Ktedonobacteraceae bacterium | reverse complement strand
CCTATAGCATTCCTAATCTGACCCCTAATGTGAGCTACACCGTACGTCTGGATTTTGCTGAAATCTACTGGACCCAGACAGGGCAACGTATCTTCAATGTCAAGCTCAATGGCCAGCAGGTTCTGAGCAATTTTGACATTCTTGCTGCTGCTGGCGGGGCCAATAAAGCGATTGCCAAGCAATTCACCACCACTGCTGATGCTAATGGAAAAATTGCTATCCAGCTCATTACGGTCAAAGATAATGCCCTGGTCAGTGGCATCGAGATACTTGGAGGAAACGCGGACCAAAATGGTACTCAGGGCAACAGCACAGAAGTCGGAGGGAATACACCGACGCCTACTCCAAGCAGTGGTGGGACAGGAAATCCCAGTGTTGGTTCTGCTGGGACCGATTGGACGATGTATCATAACGATCCCGCCCGCACAGGCTACCTGCCAAACACACCTGATCCCCAGCAGCTCACTTCAGCTTGGCAGCAGCCTCTGGATGGTAAGGTTTATGCTGAGCCTCTGGTCGTTGGTGGACATGTGATTGTCGCGACCGAGAATGACAGCATTTATTCTCTGGATGCAAATACAGGGCAGCTTCAATGGCATACGAGTGTTGGCACTCCTGAGCCTCAATCACAACTGCCATGTGGCGATATCAATCCATTGGGCATTACAGGCACTCCTGTCTATGACCCTGCAACAAAGCTAGTTTTCGCTGTAGCCGAAGTGCAAGGAGCCACACATACGCTGTTCGGTCTCGATGTTCAGACTGGTGCAATAAAGGTTCAAGAGAGTGCGGATGTGCCTGCCATGGATCCTAAGGCACATCAACAGCGTGCTGCACTGGCCTTGTGGAAGAATATGGTCTACGTCGCTTATGGCGGGCTGGCTGGTGACTGTAGTGACTATATCGGCACTGTGGTTGGTTTGCCAACTAATGGTCAGGGACCAGCTCTCTCTTACCGGGTACCAACTGCACGTGAAGGTGGGATCTGGGGCACTTCGGGACCATCAATTGATGCCAATGGTAATATCTTTGTTTCAGTAGGTAACGGTGCAGCGAGCAGTGGAACCTGGGATCATAGTGACTCCGTTCTGCGCCTCTCACCCACACTCCAACTTGAAGATGGTTTCTCCCCTGAAGACTGGGGGGCACAAAATGGGGGAGATCAGGATCTTGGCTCGATGGGTCCGGTCCTGCTTCCCAATAATCAGGTTTTCATTGATGGCAAAGCAGGTACCGGATACTTACTCAATGCAAACAACCTCGGCGGTGTAGGTGGTGAACTGCAGAAACAAAGTACCTGTAATGCATTTGGTGGAGCTGCCACAGTGGGTTCAACCATCTTTGTGCCCTGCTCAAATGGTATTCTCCAACTGACAATCGGGGCCGGAAACACAATCAATAGCGGTTGGAAAGCTCCTGGAGGTATCAATAACTCGCCAGTTGTTGGTGGTCATACGGTTTACAGCGCTACTGGAGGAATCCTCTATGCACTGAATAGCCAAACAGGAGCAGTGCGAGCACAGATAAACCTTTCTGGGTCAGCCGAACGTTTTGCTACTCCCACCCTTTCGGGGAATCTCATCTTCGTTGGCACATCGTCCGGAATTTCTGCCGTGACAATCTCGTAACAATTCAGTTCTCTCGAGCGAGTCTGTGTCTGATGCCACAGACTCCTTCCTGCTCTGGAGAGATGTACCTGATGAACGAGTGAGGAGGACTTGCAAGTGAATTTTCTTATTTTCTCTATCAAGAAAATCCCGTTTTTCTTGTTACTGGGTTTAACTCTGGCCATCACTGCTTGCGGTCAATCAACAGCATCTAAGCCGCTTTCGACTACAAACCGCCTTAATTCTGGCGGACTGTTGACAGCGCCTAACACGCTTTCGACTACAAACCACCTTAATGCTGACTATGCCGCCTTTACCTATGAAAATGTCGATTTTAAGATTGTTTCGGTGGCCCAGCAGAGCAGTTTTGATGATGATAGTACTACTGGAGCAGCTTCTATTGTTCGTATTGGAGTCAAAGAGAGCAACGAGGCTAACACGAGCGTGTATATTCCCTATAGTGATGCATTTCTCTTGATCTTGCCAGACGGCGATACTATACCAGCTTCTGCAGAGGAAACCCCTGGCACGATTAATCAGAATATCGCTACAGATAACTGGATAGATTTTCCGCTGAATGATCAACAGGACCTCAACAAGCTCGTCCTGCGCGTGGGAACAGCGGACGAACACCAGATGAACATTCCTTTGGTTAACTATCCCAATGTGAGTACATATCAATCAAAGACGACTACGCCTGAGGACAAGTTCCAGTATGGTGGCGTTGATTGGACTGTCACAAAGGTGACAGCTAGCCTGAGCGCGAATGGTCAGCAAGCGGACGCAGGGATGCGCTATATCGCAGTCGAGTTATCTGCCCATAATACTGGATCAAGCCCTTTCTATCCTCAGCCAGATAACAACATCCGTCTCAAGTCGCAGGATGCCTTGCAGAGCCCGACAGATTCGACGCTACCGTTAGCTATTGCAGCTGATCCTAGGGGTGATATCGGCATTATCTACTTTTTAATGCCTGAGCGAGATACTCAGTTAACATTGGATTTTCTGGCGCAACCCTATTCTCACATTCCAGAGGCTTCAACAAGCTTCCAGGTACCAGTTTAGCGGTTTTTTAAAAGGCATTTCATGTGCATAATATTTGAAAGGTGGGAGATATGATTCCTGAACAGCATCGCAATCCTCCTAGCGCGTCTCTTGATCAGTCGCGACCCTTTTATTCCGAGCAGCTCATACCTAAAGCAGATTCACTGGTTGAGCAAGTCCCTATTGTATTGTCTGAGCAGGGTCATGGGCCAACGAGGAGAATATCTCGGCGTGCTGTAATAGCTGGAGCCGCAGGAGTTACAACAGCAGCGATTGTAGGTGCAGGCGCTCTTTGGTTGGTACGCCAGCCATGGCAGTCATATCCTCAAGGGACATGCCTAGTAACCTATCGTGGTCATAGCAACGGTGTACGCTCTGCGAGGTGGTCGCCCGATGGGGGGCGTATCGCCTCGGCCTCGACTGATGAAACGGTACAGGTGTGGAATGCCAGTGATGGTAACCGCCTCCTCACCTATCGTAATCATAGCGATATTGTGTACTCAGCGGCATGGTCACCCGATGGCAAACGTATTGCTTCAGGTTCAGCTGACCAAACTGTACAGGTATGGGATGCTAGGACTGGTAGCCGTATCCTTACGTATAGTGGCCATAGCGATGATGTGAACTCAGTAACGTGGGCCCCTGATGGCAGGTACATCGCCTCGGCATCTGAGGACAACACCGTGCAGGTGTGGGATGCCAGTTCTGGCAGACTGCGCTTTACCTATCATGGTCACGATAATGCAGTGAACTCAGTGAGGTGGTCGCCCGATGGCCAGCATCTTGCCTCAGGATCTGATGACTACACGGCGCAGGTATGGAACGCCAACAATGGCAACCCTATCTTTACCCATCGTGGTGATACCCAAGAAGTAAAGTCGGTAGATTGGTCGCCCAATAGCAAGCGCGTCGTCTCGAGCTCTTGGGATAGTATGGTAAAAGTGTGGAACGCCAGTGATGGCAGCCAGCCTTTCACCTATACCGGACATACTTACTACGTCACCTCTGCAAGTTGGTCACCTGATGGCAAGCATATCGCCTCGGGCTCCTGGGATACGACAGTGCAGGTGTGGAATGCCAGCAATGGCAGTCAGCCTTTTCCCTATTCTGGTCATAAGGATGTCGTGGTGTCGTTAGAGTGGTCACCCGATGGCAGGAGCATCGCCTCAGCATCCTATGACCACACAGTGCAAGTGTGGCAAGCTTTGCCCTAGCAAAGTAGAAACCTTGCCCTGGAGAAGCGTACTTGATTAACAAGAAAGGAAAGAGTGTATGAAGCAAAGACTGGGTTTCTTTGCCACACAGAGTAGAGTGTTCTTTACAGTAGCCATAATGTTTGCAGGGGTCTTGTTTGGTGGCATCTCTGCCAGTCATTACCTGACAACCCAGGCCTCTCCGCAAGTGAATACTGTACAGATTAATACAGGAGGAGGAGCAAATTCTCCCTTCGCTGCTGATGAGTATGGCAATGGGGGAATAGCCTCCAAGACCAAAGCAGCTATTGATGCCAGCGGGGTAAGCAATCCGGCCCCACAAGGAGTTTACCAAACGTATCGTTACGGTAACTTTAGCTATAGCATTCCCAATCTGGTCCCTAATGCGAGCTACACGGTACACTTAGATTTTGCCGAAACCTATTGGACCAAGGCAGGACAGCGTATCTTTAATGTCAAACTCAATGGTCAGCAGGTCCTGAGCAACTTTGACATTCTTGCTGCCGTCGGCAGGGCCAACAAAGCCATTGTCAAGCAATTTTCTGCCACTGCAGATCCCACTGGCAAAATTACTATCCAGTTCATCAGGATCAAGGATAATGCCCTGGTCAATGGCATCGAGGTATTTGCAGGAAGCATGCTGATATCCCCACCAACACCCACACCGAGTCCAACATCCCCTGCAACCCAAACAGGATCGACGCAAGCAGGACCACCTGCGGCAGTCCCGCCGCCAGCGCCAGCGGGCCAGCATACATTTAGTTTTAGGAATACCATGAGTCAGACCGTTTGGGTTGGTATGTCGTCCAGTAAGTATATTCCATTGAACGGTGGCTGGACATTAGCACCTGGTGCAAGTATGAGCGTGATCCTTCCCTCTGGGTGGAATGGACGTATCTGGGGGCGAACTGGCTGTACATTCAATAGTGCGGGTGTTGGAAGTTGCGAGACGGGCGACTGTGATGGCCGTTTGCAATGTGCAGGCGCGGACGGTCAACTTCCCCGATCGCTGGGTGAGTTCAACTTGAACTCATGGGATGGCATGGATTTTTACGATATAAGTCTGGTAGATGGCTATAATGTGCCCATGTTCATCAATACCTTTGGTGGCAACAAACCCGATCCTATTACTTCCAATGGCTGCATTTCCAGGCCTGCTAGTGCTGGCCCTTCTGGCTGTATCCAAGATGTCAATGCGACGTGTCCGGCGGTATTGCAAAAGAAGGATGCCAGTGGCAAGGTAATCTCCTGCCAGGTCGCCTGTAACGTCTTCCATACTGATCAGTACTGTTGCAGGGGACCTTATATGCCTCGTGCCATGTGTAATCCTGCCAATTGGCCTGTCAATTATGCCAAGGTCTTTAAGGATGCGGTTCCTTTCGCGTATTCCTATCCCGATGATGATGCGACGAGTACTTTTACTTGTGCTCCAGACTGCAACTATCGGATCACTTTTGGCCTCACTGGCTAAATGGATTGAGCACTACACAGTGCTGAACTGACATCGCTTGTCCTTCTGACAGAAAAGGGCTTTAGCCCGCCGCAAGCCGCCACGGCTTCAGCCTGAGCGGTTAGGCGTCGTGGCTTTAGCCCAAGGTCCGTGAGCATGTGATTCGTTCCTCTTTTTCCTTATACGATCATACTTTGTTGGATATTTCACTGTTACAGATTGAAATATGCTTCGTTGTAGATAATAGAGCACCTTGAAAACTGAATAGTGTACGGGTTACGTAGCGAAGGGCTACGGGTAAAAACACTACCGTGTTATTCCAGATGTACAAGCTATTTTGCGCTACGAAGGTTCCGGTAACCAATCCAAAGGGCTAAAGGCGCGTGTGGCGCTTGAATAAAGAATAGCATCAGGAAAAGCCTCCACCTATGTGGGTACGTTCCCATAGGCTAGCATCGTAAGATGCGGGTGTTGGTCTTCTCCAAGACGCCAAAAGCGTAGGGGCCCAGCCACCTCCTGGAAACGCAAGGCATGAGAACACCAACGGGCATGGCGCCGCCCAGGACAGTCACTCGAGGATGGTCGAGCCTGTTCGCGATTTCGCCGATCCACTACGCACTCAATCGAGCCGTGGCTACGCCACACCTGCTCGGAGAAGCGACGACGTCGGGGAGTCAGAAGCTGCCGGACTTC
>DASYAN010000169.1:0-3277 GCA_036501345.1 Ktedonobacteraceae bacterium | reverse complement strand
ATACTTAGAAGTACAAGTACATCGAAGTCTAATGGAAAACCAGCGTCTGGGCGTTAAATATATCGAGAGAGTCGTCATTAGGGAACCAGAGAAACTTGGTTCAACGGAGACGCTAAAGCTGATAAAGGAGTTAGAAAAACGTGGTATTCCATGGGATGTTGGAAAAAGTGAAGAGGATTCGAATAAGTTACGACAAGAGGTGAAGTGGATCGAGGAGGCATTTGGCAAAACTACTCCAACTTAAGTAGTCCCATCCTATCATCAATGCACTGGTAACTCTTTCCCATCTCAACTATGTGTGCTACAATGTGACCTGCTTGTTGCTTTCGGCAGACAAATAATAAGATCATGGATGACATCTTATTGCTATTGGATAGGGGTCATGATGACTGTATTCGTAGGATAAGAAGAGAATGAACGTAGACCTGTATTGTCAGCACTGCTCACATATCATAGAAATTATTTGCACCAATCTAGATGCATACCAGCATAGTGTACATAGAAGTGAGTATGAGAATCTGGCTTGTGACAGATGTAACTCTGCTGTTCATGTTGTGATACGCTGCTATATCCCAATGGACACCATTACAAACCAGATGAGAGCTACTATCATGGAAAGCCAATCTCAAAAGCAGGAAAAATATGAAGATAGTATGCTAGACTTAACACTATTTGAAGTTACTACCAAGCTACAAGTAGTATGAGCTATAAGTGAGGAATTGCTTGCGAATGGGATATATGAGTGAGTTAAAGATAGTACGAGAATAGAACATGCTTGTTGATAGCCACGCACATATCGATACTGCTCGTTTTGCACACGATCGCGAAGAGGTTATTCAAGCAGCCATCGCAGGTGGGGTAACGCGCATGGTCGATCCTGGCTGCGATCTTGCATCAAGTCGGGAGGCCCTGGCGCTAGCACATGCATACCCCGGCATTATCTTTGCAGGCGTAGGTGTGCACCCACATGAAGCGACCACATATACGGATGAGGTAGGTGAGCAACTGCAGATATTAGCTCGCGAGCCTGAGGTGGTTGCTATCGGGGAGTTTGGGCTCGATTATTTTCGCATGCTTTCGCCACGTGATGTGCAACGGGACGTCTTTTGTGCTCACCTTGAGTTAGCTCGCAAGTGTAATTTGCCTTGCATTATTCATGTTCGTGACGCGCATGATGATGTAATGGAGCTATTGCATGCCCATGGTCGCGATCTGCGAGGTGTCTTTCACTGTTTCTCGGGAGATGTCGCTCAGGCCAGGGAATGTCTCGCCTTTGAAGGGTTTATGCTTTCCTTCGCAGGCCCACTTACCAAGCAAGGCAATGCTCTGCCCGAAGTGGCTTGTATGGTCCCGCTGGACCGCGTTCTGATCGAGACAGATAGTCCATACTTGGTACCCAAACCACAACATGCTAAGCGCAACGAACCACTCTTTGTCAAACATGTTGCGGAGAAGTTGGCTGAGATACGCGGTATGACCTTTGAGGAAATTGCTGAGATCACTTCAACCAATGCCGTTCGTTTATTCTCTCTAGCGGAAAAGTAAGAAATCTATGTCATATCGTCTGAGACCACGCAAGCCCTTCGAGCTCTGGCAAATCCTGCAGAACAGGCTAAGATCGTTCTTAGGCGATAGCATACCTTCTATGCTACACAGAATCAATCTACGGGAAAAATGGTTAAATATACTCCTGATACTGCTATCGAGCTTATTTGTTATTTTTGCAAATGTCTCAGCCGAGATACCAAGACCTGCCGCGAACACGATAACCCTCAATGCCATTATTTACTTACCTACAGCAACTCTGAAACCAATCTTTCAGAGTCAGATTGATCAGCAGCTCCAATCAGGCCCAGGATCTCTTATCCATCCTTCCGTTACTCAATTGACTCCACAAAGTGATGGCCTTGCTATGACACTGAGCCAGAGCTTCCTGCCAATTGGTCCTCCACCAATTGATTCCACTACGCTGCTCACATTCAGTGTTCCGGATTCCTCTACCATCCAAGTTAGCGCACAGCCGACGCCGGGGAGCCTTTTAACATTGGACGGTCCTTTGACTCAAATTAAGGTAACGCAAGGGCATGTAAATAGTATTTCCCCAACACCGAACTGTGGGGATAGTGCCCTGGCAGTCAAGCTGGGTTTTCCGATATCAATTGGTCAAGGGCAACAAGCGCCGCAGGCTAAGGTAGTCCAGTCGACGGAGATGATCCAGCAGCCCTCAACGGATGCAGCCAATGCCTACGTGGAAATTACCTCCTCGGCATTATCTGCGCTGGGAAATCAGCTTGGCAGCTTCCCGGTTAGCCAGAATTTGACTGCCCAGAATATCCGTATTGGCATCCAGGATAATGAAATAGTTGTCAGGTCCGACATTTCGCTCTGGCAGACGGGCATTGTTGTGGGCTCGAGTACCACACACATTCTGCCGTTAGTAGAGAACGGTAACCTGTTACTCCATGTGACGAAGACTGATGTTGCTGTCCAGTTCTTCACCTTCCCCGATGATAGCTACGATCAGCAGATCCAGGATCAGATCAGTCAGCAATTGGCTGGTACTCTGGGTGGCCTATTTACTGTCAGCAAAGCTGCCATTGGCACTGATACGCACATTCCCTGCACGGCCAGCGATAGCTTAATATTAACAGGCACAACGAATATGCTCTCATGAGCATAAGGCGTTATAACTGATCTCCTTATTTTTACGTATTGACGATGCAAATTTTTCAATGTAATGTTTTCTGGGGAACGGCGTGGCGGGCGTGATCACTAAAGGTGACACGGTAAATCGCGTTGATTAGCCAGAAGATTGATAGTTGAGTATTTGCCGATATGCTTAAGAAGTAGAGGAGTTGTGCTGATAATGCTCAATATTACGCCAATTGACGATTCATTTGATCCATCCCCAGCATTATTACCTAGTAGCGATATCAAGCCAGAATATCATCCTACGGTCCACGATATTCCGCCTGATGAGCGGCCACGTGAACGGTTACAAAAGTTCGGAGCTGACACGCTCTCCACATCAGATTTGCTTGCTATCATCCTACGAACAGGTACAAAACAAGAAAATGTGATGGAGCTAGCAACTAAGCTACTCATTAAATATGGAGGTCTTGCAGGCCTGATGAGCGCTGACTTTCATGAATTAAGTGCTGAATATGGGCTGGGATTGGCAAAAACCGCACAGTTGAAGGCAGCCTTGGAGCTTGGCAAACGGTTGAGTATGCAACAACCGGATAAGCGCTTCCAGATTAAGTCTGCCGATGATGCT
>DASYAN010000168.1:0-5975 GCA_036501345.1 Ktedonobacteraceae bacterium | reverse complement strand
TGCTCGCAATGCTCGCCCATCTACTGCCCCACCACTTGAAGTCACCATCCATGGTCTCCCAGTTCTCTTTGCCCAGTTCTTTGGCTTTGATGTAGTAACGGCTGCATAAACGCTCCCAAACACCGCTTGCTTCTTTTTTTCCTAGAACCGCAAACTTTGCTTGGCACACGCTCATTCTAAGGGACCAGAAAAGGCCATTTCGTGCTTGTCTCATGCAAAGTTTACGATTGTAGTTTTTTTCTGAGGACATTCTCACTTCATCTCTCTTTTTAGATTGATCTGTGTCTATCTATCTCTCCTTTTCCGTCCTTCCACTTCGTGGTTCTGTCGTTAGTTTTCTCATTGTCTGCTTGCTTTCATCTCGTTGCGTATCTCGTGGGAACATCTAGAGCAACGAAACCTCAGCGTTGGCAATATCCTTCGGAGAGATCCCGACGCTTACAAGAATATCAACAATATATCCCAGAGAGTGTTGGCTCAGAACAGGTATGGTTCTCTGGAGCATCTTCCTCCCGCTGAGCCTCAAGTGAAGCGATTCGTTCCTTATCTGACCAAGAGCTAGACGCAAGGCAGATACTTTCAATTCCTCCGTTCCTTGCGCAAGGAAAAACTCATACAGCACCCAGAGGTCGTGTTCCAAAGCCACTCGGTCTGGGGGAATGGGAATTTGAGGCCATTGTGCCCAATCCAACCCACATCTAGAACAGGCAAATGGTGCTACCCCGCGAGAGAAGAAGATGAGGGGCGCTCCACAACAACATTGCTCCTGGAATGCAATATGGTGAAGCGGACAATATTGTAAGTACGGTAATGCCTCAGTCCGTTTGATAAGACGCCTGTGGGCAATACATGCTGGACAAAGATGTATCTCGCGCTTGATGCTCAATTCTCGTGGCCCACGTCGGCGTTTCCATACCCAGTTTTCTGAGTAGTACCTGGGACCAAGCAGAAGCTTTGAATGGGGTGGGTGAGAAGGATAGAGCCGTGCCAACTCGGCTGAATAGGTTGTCGCGAGAAGACAGTGTGGGGAAATCATCAGGACGTGAGCCAAGCATTCCAGAACGGAGAAGGGCACGACAAGCAGAGAAGCTTGCGGGCCAAACCCTGGGTGGTCTGTTGAACGGAGGAGATAGCGGAAGGTTTCTCCACTTTCCCACTGGTTTATCTCATCAGAGCGTAGGAGCAAACTGACAAGCCACTCATCGTCATAGGGAGCAACCCGACCAGGAAAGGTTGTTGACCACTCCGCATTGCCAAGAGTAAGCACATCCATCAGCCTGCCTCCCGTTCTGGTCCGGGCTTGCTAAAGAACAGCGTATCTCCCGGTGTAATCTCGTCGCGCCGAAGGATCATGAGATCAGCAACTTCGCCCAGAAGCGTGGTATCCACGTCCGTTGCTCCTCGTTCATATGCTCGGCGTAAGGCGATTGTTACTAGTTTTGTTAGGTTATCCATGGTCACACGCCCGGTCGCGTCAGGATCAAGGATCGGATTCGTCAGCCACGTGAAAAGGGGTTTGGTCCAGCGTCGTAACTGCACATCGGGGAGCTGATCTCGATAGAGATCCTCAAATGTTGCCAGAATCGGATGGATTTCTTCTTCGGTGTGTCCAGGAATAATGATATAGCGGTTTTCTGTGTCCAACCGACGATGGAATTGCCGCCAAAGGGTCTCAGGGCCAGCAAACGTCGCTTGAAAAGGAACTGTCTTGCTGCCATGGGCGGCAACGAAACAAAGACCGAGAGATCGTTGATAGGGAGGCGCAGCAAGATTGTCGGTCAATTCTTTGAGAAAAGCGAAATGACGCACATTCAAGTCCTGAATGTCGTCAATGATGAGGCATTCTACCTGCGCTGAAGCCATCATTCGTACTAACCAGCAACGGCGAAGCGTCCCAGACATGGTAGGAACAACTCCAAAGGCTGATGAGAGAGCACTGATTAAACCATGCTCTCGCGCATCGTTCTTCGGAGAACGCACAGCAAGGATGGGGAGCCGAGTTGTCCCTGTTGCCGCTTTGTAAGCCCCACTGTGAAGCACAAGATCATGAATACCGAGAGACTTCCCGCTCCCAGGGACTGCCGCAATCACGTGCCAGCTTCGATTGTGCCAGGCATGCCTCAGCCATCCTTGAAAACGACGTTCAAAAGCCGTTTCGAGAAAATCTCGGCAGGGTTTCACGCCACCTCTTCTTGTCGCGCATCTAGATGTAGAATAGCTGTTCCTTGCATACGGAAAATGAGACGACGTCCATCCGGTAGGCACAGCTGTCCTTCGGCAACCCTTGCACAGAGCGTTTCTAAGTCTCGGTTGAGAGCACGATCGTTAAATTGCTTGAGTTCAACCTCAACGTTTTCGGCTCCCCAGCAGATGCGTCCGGGTAACTGAAAGAAGACGTACAAGCGCTCCCAGCTTGCATGAGCGTACGAAGCTGGAAAATACTGATCTCGCACCCACATGCCCAAATTCGCCAGAGCTACCTTACAAACTGTCATGATTTGGTCTTTCCGATTATCCAGTTCATACATCTCACGTTCCTGTTGTGTCAAGTCTTCCAGGGCCCGTAGCAGTTCGCGCTGTTCGTGGCAGTACTTCTCACACTTGGCAAACTCTTGGTTGCTGGTGTGGTAAGCCTTCCACTGTCGCTGCTGATACTCGATACTCCTCGATCTCGGCATCTGCAACGGCCTTTTCCTCCTTGATGGTTTGGCGGAGGAGCCAGCGGTCCATGTCTTGGCGCTCCAATTCCATCTGATGGTCATTGAGAACACGGTACAGTTCCCTCGCTCGCTCTTTGGTGAGTCGACAGCGTTTCGTGTAGAGCTTGCTGGCGTTGCGCATGTGCTTGCGTGCTCCATCAGTCCAACGCTTCACGTTGTCGAGTCGCTGCTGCAACGCTTCACGCTTTTTTGAGACTTCTGAGTTGATCACAGCCGTCTTGGCAAATCCATGATTGACATCGATCCCAAGCGGAATGAGCCAGTCTCGAATAGCATTCTCTTGGGCAGGCCAACGTCTGGTATAGGTTTGAGCCAGTTCCACTGCGTCTGCCTCTAGTGCCGTGGTCACGATTGGAATCAACTTTGGCTTGGTCTGTTTTGGAGGCATGGGGGTTGCTTGCCAGTGGTCCTCTAACCAGTTTTCACGAGTCCCATCAGGCCTCTCATCCCATCGGAGTGGTCCGTACTCATCCTCTGGTGGCTTGTCATCGACCACGTGACGGCGCAGGTCACGAATCAGTGCCACTCGCAGTTCCAAATCTTGTCCTGGATGTTCTGGTAATGGGATACTGAAGCGGGCAAGAGCAACTTCACGGATGACTTTCTCGTGTCGATCAACCTGCAAGGGCACAAACTCACCTACCTCTCGGAATGACTCCAAGCCAGTGTACTGATCTGTTCGTAGGAGTGTCACCACCCTACGTCCTTTACTTGCTAAGGTGGCAAGAAACTCAGCCGCCATCCCTTCGCGATCTACAACCACTCGCTTGATGCTGTCCAAGTTCGCTGCTTGCTCATAGCGGGTGATGATAGTTGGCAGTCCAATGGTCAAATGCTGATCTCCTCGAGAGGTCGTCACCAACAGTGGATGGCCTTCTTGATCGTGTAACACCACGAGTGCGCGACAACCCAGAATTTTTCCTAGGCGTCCGACCAGTCCGCGCGGAATGAGATGATCAGCATAAACGGCTTTGCGATGTCCATCAATGTAGAAGACAAGAACAGGATCGTCTGCCGTGTACGACGGTGGTTTCCAGAGAGAGGCTGTCCAGCTTGCCAGGACTTCGCTCAGAGCCTCATCTACTCCAGCCTGAGCCAATTCCGCCAAAAAGCGCTCGGTATGTCGATACCCATAGGCCAAGCTACGACCTGTGAGCAGTGCCAGTGCTTGACCCATGTAGCTCCGGAGATCCCACGTTCGTCGCAGTCCCACAGCTTCCAAGAAGAGTAGCGTCAGGAACTGGCTGCGCAGCGTTGCAGGCCGACTGTGGGCCAGGCGTGACGATGGATGAGCCGTGAGCAGGTCCGGCGAGAGCGCTGTTTCCAGGGATGGAAGCAAGCTTGTTTGATGGGCAGCAGCAAGTAAGAGAAGACTGCCAGCACCTTCTTGCCACTGTGCAGGGTCGGTGAAAGGATCAGCTTTTACTCCCGTTTTTTTTCCTGCTCCTGGTTCCGTCGGCAGTTGCTCACTCCGAGTGTCGCTCGGACACGGTTGATCTGGCTGGTACTTATGCTCAAACCAAACCGCTCTTGTAGCAGTGTTTGGATCGCCGGACTCGGCGTGGAGGGGGTCTGTCGGCAATAGTCTTCCAGGAAGGTACGGGCGGCTCCACGCAGCTTGACCGGGTGACCATGTCGTTCATCCTGCAAAGCGATTTCCCCTTGTGTTCGGACCTCGCGAAGCAAGCGATAGGCCATGGCTCGCTTCAAAGGGGCATCTGATTCTTTGCTCGCCTCCTCGAAGGTGTGGCCTTGCAGCATGGTTGTGATTAACTGCTCTCTGGCTGCTTGGCGTTGGTTTCTCTCCACCTTGATCGATCCATTGTCTTGACTCATTTGACCAACCCCTCAGTTTTTCTTTGCCCAACGGCAAAAGGGACCACTGGTAATTGGAGTACGAATCTAGCACAGTGTGGAGTCTATGTCTAGGTGCGTTTCGCCATCTCTGGCGTGAGACCCTGCTCGGTTCGGGACAAAGGGCGGATATGGTCTCTGTCTAGCATCAATCATCTTCTTGCCTCCATTTTCGTACAGGCACACGCGTAATCTCGGCACCTGGAGGATCATCTTCAGGAACAGCAGGAGGAAGAAGTCCTGCCTTCGACGGAGAAGAAGGAGATGGAGCCTGCTGACCTTTGAGGGCCTGCAAGGTAGCCTGAGCATGCGAAGGATGAATCTCCTGACGTTGCTGATCCAGTTGCCGCTCTCGCTCAAGCCGTTTGGTTTCAAGGGAAAGGAGCTTACGTCCAGACAGTGCTTCCTCTTGGATGCGCTGACGATTTGCCAAGCTCTCAGCTGAGGCTTTCTCTGCATGTTTTGTGTCAGCTCGCCGGAGAGCATCTGCTTCCCACATACTCATGCGCTTTCCCATCAACTCAGCACAGAACGCTTCGCCAACCAGTTCTCCATGTAGAAAGAGATAAATAACGGAAATGTCGCGTCTATCGTAATAAATATCAATTTCCCTCCCTCGCAAACGATTCAGCAGCCCTGGACTCACATAGCGTCGCCCCAAAAAGGAGAGCGAGTCGTGAGTGATGGCGTACCGTCCGTTTGCGGGATTCTTGCGATTTCTTGCTTTCAAAAGCAGCAATTTCAAGTCATCTTGAGATCCCATCCAGCGAGGAAGACCTTTCGTCTGAACGGCCTCCTCCCAGAGCGCTATTCTGGTTTGCCGTCGGAGCGTATCCCACTCTTGCATGTACCCATCCACAATGGCCTGAATGAACAGTTTCTCCAACACATCAAGCGTGATACCTGCTTTCTCAGCTTCGCGTGTGCTATCATAAGTCCCACGATCCATGGGCGTTGCTTTTGTTGTTCCGGGAAGACGATGGGAAAACTTGCGTGTAATCCAGGTAAAAAGAGCCTCAACGGTTCCTTTTGCAGAAGGAGCATAAGGAGGAGCCTGCTGGGTCGTAATACCGAGGCGATCGACCAGCACCTGCGTTGCCCGTTCAGACGTAAAGATCTTGCCCCGGTCGTGAAAGATGACGGCAGGTTTCCCAAAACAGGGCCAGGGATGCTTGCACTCATAAAGCACCGTCAGCCGATCTTTAGGCTCAAGGGTTTGTTTCACGAGTCGCATGTAGTCTTCTTCTTTGAGACTATCAAGCGCCAAAACGATGCCGAGAATGGCTGCCGTTTTGACACAAATGAGAACGGCTCCATGAACACGACGCGTCAGAATTGTCCCATCTGAAGCAACAATGAGCTGGTCAAACACATGTTCATCGACTTGGCAGATCAGTGCAG
>DASYAN010000167.1:0-6889 GCA_036501345.1 Ktedonobacteraceae bacterium | reverse complement strand
CGAGGCAATCTCAGACCAACCACACAGAGGTGGACGCTGGAGGTGAAAAAAGAGAAAAACGCGACCAAAGAAGCGCTCGATAGCACTACGTTTGCCCAGTTCTTCTCTGGTCCAGGTTGGGGGCAAGCAGGAGCGGTTCTTGAGGTTCTTGGGATTGAACGCCACGACGGCGACGGCCCCAAGCACGCTGTGAATCCAAGCAATGAGGCGTAAGCCCCAATAGGCGGCGTCCAGGCGAATGACCCGAGGATGGATGTGGTAGAGCTGCCGAGCCCATGCCAACAAGGGTTGTGCAAAGGGAGCATCATGTGGGTTGGCAGGAGAAAAAGGACGGAGTGGCACAACAAACTGGCGTAGTGCTATTACTAGCCCGTTACCTGCCAGTTTGCGCATCCAGGCGTACCGATCATCCTCTTTTAGGCGCCTTAGCTCATTGTCCATCTGTTTCCTGGCCTCTTTGATAACATTGACCGCTTTTTGATACTCCTTGAACTCGTTGATCTGCTTGGCAAGCGCATGAGCGAGGCGATCACAGAGCAAAAGAAAGTACTCTGTTGCGTCGACCTCTTGCCCTGAAGCACCTTGGAAGAAATGGCGTTTGCCTTCTGCTGCAAATTCCCAATCCACAATCTTAATGTCTAGGAACTTCTGGTGATGCGTTCTCACCATATCATGATAATGCTTAAGCAAGGTACTTTTGCCAAAACCGCCGCGCCCGTAGAGTAACACAAGTAACCCCTGGATGCGCTCATTAGGAGAGGGGACCGTCATTGTTGGGTTATCGGGAAAGACTGGCATCTCTCCAAGCCAGCGATCCAGATAAAAGGAGAAAAGATCGAGTTGTTCTTGACGAGCAATGAAAATCTGTCCCAGATCACTATTCTCTGGGAGCCATCCATCATTATGGGAAGAGTGGGGAGCTACCATCTGCTTAGAACTCCTTGTGCCTAGCTTATAGTCTAGGAAGGTTCTTCTTCCAAGAAGAGGGCCCTTTTGACCTCCTGGATAGTGTCCATTAACGTCGGATAATCCTTATCAAGACCTTGATCAACCCAATATGCAACGAACTCATTCATGATAACTGGGAGCTCGCTCTTTGGTACATCAAAGAACTTGTCTATGACTTGATGTAAGGCTTTATTATATTCTACTTCGCTACGCATAGCAACAAAGCGGCAATAAACTTGATAATGTTTAAAAGCCCTTTTGTAGTCTGCTAATTCATAAAAGATATCACCTCTGGCTTCTTGAGCATAGGCTAAGACATCATAATAATTGCGTACGTTGGAGATCGCTTCTGCTTCTTCTAAGAGTTTGTTTGCCTGCTGTTCTTGCTCAAGGTGAGCCAGTGTATCAGCGAGATAAACGAGGTTCTCAGCTTCTTGATACTCGTGGTGTATCTGCTTTGCCGTGGTAACTGCTTGTTCAAAAAGTGGTTGGGCCTCCTCCCACTTCTCTTGTTTTATAAGCAACTGTCCCTGCTTACTCAAACTGGTGATATGTGCTTCAACGTTAATATCAGCAGACGCTTCTTGTCCTTTGATAAACCACTGCTCCGCTGACGGAAAATCGCCTCTTGACATTTGAATATGTCCAAAGCGGTTATAGGTAGCTGCTATTTCTTTTCTTCGTCCAATACGACTATAAACCTCAAAAGCCTCTTTAAAGCGCTTATCAGCCCATACATGATGTCCTGCATCAAGATAGATTTGTCCCAAGGTACTAAGACTTAATGCGACATCGAACTCACTACCTTTCCCAGACCTGAATAGCTCTTCTCGAATACGCAAGCCAATCCTGCATCGGCGTAATGCCTCTTGGGTTTTTCCCTGCAACATATCGATATAACTCAGATTATTGAGTGTTGCTGCATACGCGCTCTGATCATCTAATTGCTTATAAAGTGCAAATCCTTCCTCGTAGTAATGCTTAGCATCATCAAATTGGCCCTGACTCCGATAGGTATACCCTAACCACCTTAACATAACAGCAGCCTGTTCCTGATCATTCTGTGTTCGTACAATTTTCAAGCCTTCGGTGAAACAGGTAATGGCCTCGGAAAAATTGCTGTGTAAGTTACAGCATCTTCCCTTTTCGAGCAGAATGCTCGCAGAGTATGGTTCAATCCAACTTGGATCTGCTTGATCTTCCAGCTTTTGATAAACTGCCAGTGCTTCCAATGGATTTTGTTCCATACGGAGCAGCTTCGCTTCTAACCGTTGCACATTCCAACGTTGTTCTATAGACAGAGCATCCTCAAACTGCCGAGTTTCTTGTAGTAATACACGTGCAAATGTATTCTTTGAGATTAGTATTGCTCTGTCAAAGTGCTGGCCGAAGTATTGCAAGCCAGCATTTACGTCTAAGAATAGGGTATGGTGAAGCGTCTCAACTACATATGCTTGGCGCAGTGCTTCGGATTGAGACTGCTCTATCTCCCCTTCGTTATGGCTAATAATGCAGCGACTAATTTCTTTACGATAAACTTCATCCGGGTCATGTATTTGCCAGCAATATTTCGTGACCAGACGACGCATTTCATCGTGTAAGACAAGGTCATTGGCTGTGCCCGATCCTCGCACAAAAGACAATGTTGGTAGTCGTGTCATTAAATCCTGATGCGAGATGTCCTGCACTAGGTCTTTCAAACTTGACTCACTTAATATCCAGTCGAGTACTGTCGCATTAAAACGGTGATAAGCATGAGCCATGAATAGAATAACCCAGTTTAATGGATTCTCCAGTTCGTTGATCTGTATTACAAGGTTGGGTTCGAATTCTGTGTGAGGAGGAATATTAACAAGACTCTCAATGGTCATCACACGATTATTGAGTAGGTCAGCGACAAGACCAAGTAAGATAGGACGACCTTCGGTCAGTCCATATAATGCTTGTGCTTCTGTAGGGTGAGCTTGTATATCATAGACGGATTGCATACTCAGATACTCGATCATTTCTTGCTGGCTAAAGGGTGCCATGGCAACACACTGAGTCTCTCTTTCACGTCCTAACCAGTTTGGATGGGTCCAGTCGAGATTGTTACGGGAGGCAATCACCACACCTATGCGCTCAAACTGATATCTGTCAGGAAATGTCTGCGCCAGACCCAAAACGGCAACGCTAGGATTTTGCTCGACTAACTCAAATGTGTCAAAAAAGACGAGTAGCGATTTCTTTGTTTTAGCAAGATTTCGATCAAGTGTGCTTAAATCATTTCTGAGTGCTTTTGCTAAGTCAATACGAAGATCTGTACCTTCTACACTCTCAGCGCTATTAGCTATGTGATATTCCTTGAGCAATTTGGTAAAGCTTTTTGCAGACCATTGCGGATATTTAGTTTCTAATTCCTTCACGATATGTTCAGCAATTGCAACGCCATCACGATAGGCAATGTCGAAGAAATCGATCATCACAATTGCAATATCCGGCTGACGCTGTCTCGCCAGCATTGCACACTGCTTTAACAGCCAGGTCTTGCCAATACCCCCTTTTTTGGATTTTTCCTCAATTGCATCATAAAAGTACAATATCCATGGAGCATCTGAATCAGTTAGCCATTGCTTAAAAATCTTTAATTCTCTGCTGCGTCCAATAAAGTTGCTGATAATCTCTTGAGATAGCATAGCTATGTCTCCTCCCTATGATGAAGCATTACCAGGATTGAGAGAAGACAAGATGTGAACATGTTCCTTCAATCGTTCCAGGATCTTCATATCACGTGAAAGTTCTTCATATAACTTACTACAAATTTCATGTGCCATTTCCTTAACAATTTGTTGAATACATCGTTGTGCAAGCGATAAAATATCGCTCTCTGTAGGATTGCAGATACTATAGTAAAAAAATTCTTGCAGTGAGAAGATGCACCCTTTTGGATCTTGCCTTGATGACTCAATTGCAACTTGCCAGTTCAGTTTTGCTAAGTGCTGATACATATGCGATGCGATAAGCACTGTATGGCTATCAAGTACCGCTCTGAGTTCTTCATCCTTGTCATACTCTTCTCGAAAAATCGAAAAGTATGTTGTTGGTTCGCTTACAATCTGTTGAAACGTTTTCTCAACGACTTGCGGAAACACTGAACCATTTTCACAGTTTGCACTATGGTACAGATACTCTTGCAAGTAGCGAACACGATCAGTACCCGGACTCTCCATGGCAAGTCGCCAATTTGTCTCGGCCAGGAATTTGTGAATCGCCATATATCTTTCAGGCTGTTCGATTTTGAGCTTCGTCAGAAAGATATGTCGAATTGGGGCTTCTAGAGAATAGCCAGATCTGGATCGATCCCAACTAAGCACATCCGTCCTTTGATCCAGTCTTTTGGGCAGACTCATATATGCCAGATTGCTACTTAATTTATAGTGTGGGGCGAATTTCTCGGTCATTTTTTGCATAATGTCGAGATTGTATCGTCTGGGAATGGAAAAGAGGCCAAGCATGGTCTGATACCACTCAAGATCTGCAGGTGTAGAGACCGCACGAGCCAAAACACTACGGTCAATCACTTGCTCTGTTATCCGCTGCATGAGCTGCTTCTGGTCTTTATCTTTTCTCGGGTCCAGCTTTTCATCTTGAATTGTCTTAACCATGACATTGACTGCCAGAGGATAGCCACCAGTCCACTCGAAGACAATCTCTTGTATTTCTGGAGCAATTTGTTGTGGCCATTGATTGACATAATCTATACAATGTTTTCGATTAAGCGACTTTACCTGGATTGGCTCAAGCTTACGTGCAATGGACATTGTATGCTCGAATGATACTTTACGTTGACTGGCTAGCACAAAAAGTAACCTGGTACCCTTGGTCAATTGATCGAGCATTTGCTCAATCCAGCCAAGTTGCTCGTCGTCAGCAGAATCTAAACTATCTATTAGGAAAACGGCTGGTTTCTGATCAATAAGAGCTTTTGTTGCATCAATAGATTGAGAGAGCAAATCATTGTTTTTTGGCGCAAATTGCACACCGTATGTCTGGACTTGCTGGATAACTTCGTGTGAAAAAAAGGCAATGCTCTGATTTGCATCTGTCCAGATGGAAGGTAAATGCTGTTCATTGCAGTGGCGTTTTACTCTCTTCAGTATCGTCGTTTTGCCGATACCTCCGACCCCGTGAAACTCAACAATTTGCTGTGGCACGGGTTTGTTCTGCATCAATGCAGTGCACCTCTCTTCAATGAGTTGCATTTCTTCCTCTCGATCCACAAAAATGTTCATATTGGTTACTCCGTTAAAACGTCAGGTTTTTTTTACGCACTTTTTAATCCTTACTTTTGTGAACTGGAGTTGCTTTAGTGACCATATATAGTATATCATTACTATTAGTGATCAAACAATCATAGCTAATTCAAAATGCCTCGTCTTCTCAAAAGTCAACAAAAGCGACTCATGGCTGCAGGGGACAGGCAGGAGATAGGAACTACGCCCAACAGGTGATGATCATATATGAGAAAACAGAACGATGATCGTACCAATTTGAGTCAATTGATGGGCACGCTTGCAATCTCATCAGCAAGAACAGCCTATGATTTGCAAGATAATCTGATTAGATTAGACCTGTCTCGATTTCAACTGCGTCAGCTATCTGCTCAAGTGGGCATGTTTACTCACTTGCAAAGACTCGACTTGAGGGGGAACCAGTTGCGTGAGCTTCCCCATGAATTGGCACAGTTGACCAATCTCCAAGAACTATACTTGAATAATAACCTACTTTATGAATTACCTCCTCAATTAGGACTGCTAACTAACTTGCAGGAATTGCATGTAAATAATAACCTACTTTATGAATTATCTCCTCAATTAGGACTGCTAACTAACTTGCAGGAATTGCATGTAAATAATAACCAACTGCATGCCTTGCCTTCTCAATTGGGACAGTTAACTGACTTGCAGGAATTGCACGTCAATAATAACCAACTGCATGCCTTGCCTTCTCAGTTGGGACAGTTGATCAATCTGAAGCATCTAGACCTGAGTAGCAATCTGTTGAGACTTCTGCCTGCTGAGCTGGGACACTTAACTAATTTACAAAGGTTCTATCTGAACAATAACCAATTGCATCAAATACCTGCTGAACTGGGTCTGTTGATCAGCCTCCAGGAACTCGTTTTGAACGATAACTTGTTAGACGAACTGCCAGCCTCGCTAGGACAATTGACAAATCTTCAGGGACTCTATCTGAGAGGTAATCAGCTAAGCCAGCTGTCCCTTGATCTGGGGAGATTGACCCGCCTACAAAGGCTGTACCTGGATGAGAACCAATTACGTGAACTGCCTCCTGATCTGGGCCATTTGACGAACCTGCAGGAGCTTTACCTGAACAATAACCAATTGCGCGAACTGCCTCCTGATCTGGTCCTGCTCACCAATTTACAGATGTTACGGCTGGAAAATAATCCCGACCTCCTGACTCCACCACCAGAAATCGTAGAACAAGGTACTCAAGCCACACTTACTTTCTTGCGAGAGCTGAATCGGGATACGGTTCGTCGCAGGTATGAGGCAAAAGTGATTCTGGTGGGTGAAGCAGGAACGGGTAAGTCATCATTGTTGCGAGCTGTACAGCAAAAGCTATTTGATCCTTTACTTGAAACCACTCATAGCATTGAGATCGAGATCCTGACCTTGCCTCACCCTTCTCTACCTTCAAAGCCCTTGGTGCTCAATACCTGGGACTTTGGTGGGCAAGACATTTATCGTGCCACACACCAGTTTTTTCTTACGAGACGTTCGCTCTACCTCGTGGTGTGGAATGCGCGGATTGGAGTAGCCCAGAGCAAGCTCGACTATTGGCTCAGTACGATCAGTATTCTTGCCCCCGATTCTCCTGTTATTCTGGTCGCAACACACATTGATGAACGAGCGCCCGATCTCAATATTCCACAATA
>DASYAN010000166.1:0-4236 GCA_036501345.1 Ktedonobacteraceae bacterium | reverse complement strand
CGTCACTTCGCCATCTGTTGGCAATTCGAGTGTAATCGTAGCGGCTAGCCGATCAGTTGGCGCGGCTCCTTGTTTGGCATTGAATTCGCGTTGTTTAGCATCGATCTCCGATTGCAACTGACGAATTTGTTTCTCCAGCTCTAGCGATGCCTTGGCATCCTGAAGAGACTGGTCGGCCATGAAGCTAAAAAAGTCGGCGCAATCCTGTGGTTTCATTTGTCCTTGTGCCAAACCTTTGGCAAAATCGCGGGATTGCTCGCCGAGAGTATGTAGCCATTGACGACGCTCTTGAAGAGCATCTTTTTTTGCTTGAAGCAGGTACCGCTGTTGCTGTAACTGTTCCAGCTCATCCTGAAGGGTTTGCAGCTCAACCTCGGGAGCTCGATTGTAGAATGCTGTGGTGATATCGACATTCAGGATACGTGTGCCCTGAGGACCTTGTCCGGCAGCTCGCAGCGAGTCGCGAGAAAACTGGGGCAGGTTGTTGATGCGCAGTTCATGTTCACCAGCCTCAAGCTGGATACTGCCTCTACGAGTGACCAGAGCGCAGTCGGCATAGACGGTGACTTCTTTGATGGAAGCTTCGAGATCAATCATTATTTACCTCTATTACATTTGTTATGGGATTATCTGGTGCAATTTCGTCGTGACATGTGGAGTAATAGCACTGTGTTAGAAATATCCTTTATTGTATAACATTTGCTCTCATAGTTCAGTCATTTTCGGGTGGATTTGGGAAATGAAGTCCCAGGTGATAAGCAATAATTGAGCCTGTAGGTCTATGCCATTTTGTGCACTAAGGCCGTCTCCTCCGAAAAGCTCTGGGGCTCAGGTGAAAAGACGGCCTTAATCAGCTTTTTTGTTGTTTAGGGCTGTAAATGTTGTATGTACTAGCTCACTGGTTATACAGCGTGAGCACGGCTGGCAACCTGTTGAGCATCATTAATCCTAGTGGCAGCCCTAGAATTGTCAAACATAATCCATAGCCGATGAATGCCCAAATGCCGCCTAACCACCAGCCGAGGCAGATAAAATATACAACTCGTACCAGAAAGTTCGTTTGCTGTACACCACCAATGTTGATTGTAACATTGCCTCCATTCATGGTTACACTCGTCTGCCGATTTACGGGCCGCAGTGTGAGCACTCTAGGAAGCCGATTGAGTACTACTAGACCGAGCGGAATACCTATGCCTGTCAAGCAACACAAATAGCCGAATGCAAGCCACCAACCACCAAGCCACCAACCAATGAATATATACCAGACAACACGCAACAGAAAGCTCGGTGGTTGCTGATTGATATTTACCGTGATGTTTGGTGCTTGCGGTTGATACTGAGGTGGATATGGCTGCTGTGCATACTGCTGTTGATATTGAGGTGGATATGGCTGCTGCTGTTGATATTGAGGTGGGTATGATGGCTGCTGCTGTGCATACTGCTGTTGGTATTGAGGTGGTGTTTGTGGCGGATACTGAGGTGGCATTGATTGTGAGGCCTGCTGTTGAGGCTGTGATGGATACTCAGGAGGATAGTTTGGCGGATATTGCACTTGGGGCTGCGAATATTGCTGATATGGTGACGACTGTTGAGGTGGATATTCAGGGTTGGGTTGCACGATTAGAACTCCTTTTCAGGTTAACAAACGGGACATATCAATATGGCTATTTTAGCAGCCCAGTGAACAGAAAGCATTAAGATTTTGTTGAGATTAGGTTGAGATTGCTGTTACAGAGGAAGAAGACGCAAATTATACAAGAAAGTGGGAAACCAAAAAAAAGTCAGGAGACATCATAATCTACTTTTACTCTTGTCATCTTTGAACGTCTGTGCTATCCTTGTTTTCAAAAGACGGAAGAGAGTATCTAGAGGTGGCTATCCATGTCCAGTGTTACCGTAAGTCCTGCCCGCAAGCAGTATCTTGAGCTGAAAAAGCAGTTCCCCGATGCTATTTTGATGTACCAGGTTGGGGATTTCTATGAGACCTTTGATGAAGATGCTTATATTGCGTCCCGTGAGTTGCAAATTGTGCGTACAACGCGTTCCTATGGTAAGGGCAAAGAGCGTGTCCCGCTGGCTGGTATTCCACTCCATGCCCTGGATAATTATGTTGGCAAGCTCATCCAGCGCGGCTACAAAGTAGTTATTTGTGAACAGGTGGGATCACAAAACGATTTAAAAAGGCGCTCCATTAGCTCCGGTTTTACCGTAATTTTGTACTGTTCGTTGGTGGTGTCATCTTTTTGGAAGACCTTTACTTGGACGCCTAAATATCTGAGTGCTCTTCTTTTCTCTTCATAGGTGGCATCGTCAAAATGACCCTTGAATTTTTCACACCAATCAAGGAATGCGTTTACTTCCTCTTGGATCTGCTCTGCATGTTTCACGCTGGGAACCGTTTTTAGCCGCTCTTCTTGTAGACTTGTTAGGTCGTTTTCTAGACGATTGAGATCAGTAATCATTAATTCTCTGGCGCGACCAGTTAGACCGCGTAAGTCTAGAATGATACGTTCTTGCTCTTCTTCAATTTTTTTGATAAGTGAGTCAATAGAACTAATATCAGCCTGAGCACTGGACTGATAATCGTGAAAAACGCTGTGGAGAAGTTCATGCTCGCCTAGAAGGTCTCGTACAAATTCCCATACAATGCTATCTAGTCTCTCAACAGCCATTGATGGTTTTTTATTGCATCCCTGCCATGCTCGTACTGAGGCGACGCTGCATCTATAAGATGGTGGTGGGTTTTTGCGACCTCCGCCATCGGGGTAGGCTCTGTTATATCTTACGACTGTCATAACATGTCCGCAGTAACCACACACGACAAATCCACTCCGTAACAAAGCTGAGTGAGGCTCTGGATTGCGTCTTGCTGCGTCTTGTTTAGCTATTGCTCTTTTTTCGGCTGCCAACGACCATAATTCAGGTGTAACGATTGCAGGGACAGTTCCTTCTGGTAGTGGTATAGGATTGGGATGTTTCGTATATTTTTTCTTTCCGTCTACCCATTCCCATTTAACTCTGTGATTTACTGCTTCTCCTTTATAGAATTCATTGGATAGGATTCGTGTTACAGTTGTTGTACCCCATACGCCTTTGTTCCTAGCTGTAGGTATTCCTGTTTCATGAAGATACGCTGCAATACCACGAATAGACATGCCTTCATAGACATACATGTGGTATATTTTGCTGATAATGGCTGCTTCCATCGGATTAATAATGTAGTGTGTGTGTTTTTCATCTCCCCATTCGTAACCATACTTTGGCATTCCTGTACCAATCATCTGGCCTTTTTCCATTTTATTTTGAATACCTCGGCTGCTGCGTTCTATAATCTTCTCGCGTTCAATCGCGGCTGCAAATGCAAGGGCTTGACGTAGAAAATTACCAAGAGGAGTCTGGTCTATCTGCTCCGTCACACTCTCAAGTGTTACTTTATGTTCGATCATTTCATTGAGCAATACTGCTTGATGAATTGCTTCACGTGAAAGTCGATCGAGTGAATTAACAATAACAACTTGTACCTCCTTGGTGCGTACTCGCTCTCTAACCTTTGCTAGTTCTTTTCGTTCACGTAAATAATATCCAGAGAATACTTCGTGGACTACTTCTATGAGTATCCATCCTTTACTTGCTGCGAATCGCCTGATGGCTTTCTCTTGGCTTTCTAAAGAATTGCCATCCGTTTCTTGTGAGCGATCAGACACACGTACATATCCTATTGCGTAAACTGGGTCATTATTTAAAGGTGAGTATAATGGAGTATCTTGCATAAATGCTCCTTTAGCATTAGTCAGTTATATTCTACCATTATTCACCTGAAATAAACAAGCTGGTGCTCCTTTATTGGCTAGTTGAGACCTTAATTGTGAGTACATTTATAATGGAGCTGTTGTAATGAGACTGTGCACCAGAGAGATGAGACGACTTCTTTCCAGCTTTTGTGCTTGATGATGGGGCTCCTAAGGGTCCATTTGAGTACACTGTTGTCAACCGTTGTAAAGGCTCTTGGATGTCACTGGTGATGTAAGATTTGGATAGAGAACATTTCGTAACCCCCAAAAAGCTCTTCAGTGAGCCTCAAAACACACTTGGATATGATATTTTTCAGATAAAATTTCGCTTTTCTCTCATATAACTTTTCCAAGCGATGCGGTGCATTAGCCTGTAAAGCTGATCCATATGTCATGTGTGATTTGTGCGATTCTCGCATAACTTTTCCAGGCCGTGTTTGTCAAT
>DASYAN010000165.1:0-4300 GCA_036501345.1 Ktedonobacteraceae bacterium | reverse complement strand
TTGACAATCAGGTGCAACTGTTAGAGAAGATCATTGAAGACCTTCCCGATATGGCCGAGCATGACCCGACCAGTCTAGCGGAGAGATATCACTCAGGAGGTTTTGAGCAAAGCATTGGGCCAGCACTGCGGGTATTGCATAGTTTCCTGAAAGAGGTTGACTCTCATCAGTATTGGGATGGTTTGCAAAAGGTTGTCACAGAGGATGGCAACCTTTTGTGGCTGTGCGAGGAGCATGCACGTCCGTATCAGGTACAGCCACTGCAACTCTAAAGCACTGAAAGTCACCTGCGAGAAAAGTACGCAATTATCATGGTATATGGTATAATCTATCTTGGATGTCATTTTATTACTAGTATGCCATTTTTTAAGGGATTGACATATGACAGACACTAGGACAAAACTTACTGAAGGTGGAAGAATAGTGATACCAGCGGAGTATCGGCAAGCTTTAGGGTTGCAGGTTGGCGATGAACTGATCTTGCGCTTGGAAGATGGTGAGGTACGCATTTTTACGCTCCGGCAGGCTATTAAGCGTGCTCAGGAACTGGTAAGCCGTTACCTACCGCAAGACCATTCTCTTGCAGACGAACTGATAGCTGAACGGCGGGCGGAGAACGATTGATGAGTCAGTTTATTCTAGACGCCTCGGCAGTGCTAGCTTTACTCAGTCGGGAGAAAGGCTGGGAAGGGGTTGAGCAGGCTATTGCTGCGGGGTCTGCAATCAGTACGGTGAATGTTGCCGAGATAGTTTCAAAGCTCAGCGACACTGGTATGCCAGAAACGGCTATTAGTCAGGTGCTAGATTTGCTTGCACTAGAGATTATCGATTTCAACCAATCACTGGCACACCAGACAGGTATGTTACGTCCACTTACAAGACATGCAGGTTTATCACTTGGAGATCATGCCTGTCTGGCTCTCGCTAGAGCTCGCAATCTTCCCGCGCTCACAACAGATCAAGCATGGGAGAAACTAGCACTTGATGTAAGTGTTCAGCTTATCCGGTAGTGGCAATCCTACCCTCAGTATTGGGATGATTTGCAAAAGGTTGTCATGGAAGAAGGCAACATTTTATGGCTGGGCGAGGAGCATGCACATCCCTATCGGGTACAGCCACTGCAACTCTGAAGTAAGAGACCTTATTCCGATTCAGAGAGCGAGCTTAGGAAATTAAGAGCCTATCCGAATACCCCATTTCACTTCTCAATCTAAGCGGCTTCGGATAGTAAATCGGATAGGCTCTAAGAGCTTATTCGGAAACTATGCTCAAGCCCCTTCAGGCCATGACATATTCAGGGTTTCGGAATAAGCTCTAAGTCTCAATCAAACTCAGTTGTGTTAGTAGCGCCTCTTATTGCCATGCTTGTGATGGTGTCGGTTTTTATGGTCATCCCTGTTGTCATAGCCATAACACCCATCATCACAGCCGTCATTGCCATAACCATAACACCCATCATCATAACCGTCATCGCCACAGTATCCACCACAGCCTCCGACAATTTGTTCAAGCTGCTCATCACTCAACTCTAATGTTGAAGTATTCATCACATTCATCACATTCATCTCAAAACTTTCCTTTCTCTTGTTTAGAAAGTGGAAGAGATCCTTTATCTAGTTTGGAACATCAAAAAAGAAAGGATCTCTTTTTTAATTACGGATGCATTTCACATGTGCATCTAATTACTAGTATACATTACATTACAAATGATGTTTTTCAATATTATTTATGTTACTGAAGTATTTTGTGTATCCTTCAAGGGCCACGAGAAAAACGTTTTTAGCCCGCTCAACACAATATCCTTCTCTACCGCATGCCTGGACAAACCTCTCCCAGAGATCCAGTGGCACAGGCATTCTGAGATAGATATCTGGCCTAGGACTCTCTACGTATCTCGCAACGAGATCATAGATTTCTTCCTTGAGCTGTGGCGCTATCTGCGGATGTATCGAAGCCCATCCACTAAGGAAACTCAATAAGTTTAAAATATCATAAACATCCTTCTCAAGGTTGTTGCTGCTTTCACATTCTTGTTCTGAGGATTGTTTAACTTCCAATGATCCCCCGACAGTATTCAACGCCTTCTCTCCTTCAACACTTGACGACATTTGAATGAAATTACACAATCTGATAGTAAATGTCTACTTTCTTATATTATACCACGGACCGAACACTCACTGTTAGGCTATTGTATCTCGACCGAACACTCACTGTGCTGGTAACGCAAACCGAACTGAGTTATCCTATGGAGCAACATTGTTCCGACAACGTTTGACAATGTTATGGGATTTGTGGTACAGCTACATTAAGTGGTGGAGGCAGCCTCATACGCACTCAATTATCTCGAATTCTTGAGTACATCCACCATATAGTGCGGTTACACTTCTATACAGCAACAGTACAGGATTTGTTGTGCTTTCTCTCAAAACACTGTTTGGACAACGACTGGTTTATTTCCGCATAAAGCGAGGAATGACTCAAGAAGAGCTCGCTTTTAGAATCGGAATACATGTGATGACTCTCAGGAGATGGGAACACGGAGAACTAGGACCAAAGACGCTAGATTTCGTAGACAAGGCGGCACAAGTCTTAGAAGTTGAACCGTGGAAACTCTTCACTGAAATAGATTCCGCTCGAGAGTCACCACAGATCTAAACCAGAGGTAGGACTCAGCACGTCTTGCTTTCTATAGTGTTCGATCAAACGAGCAGAAGATTGCTGCTATTAATTCTACTTGCTTTCTACTAGTAGGCAGCACGTTTTTCGATTAGATAGCACGTTTCCGTATCCCTATTAATAGCAGAGGAAGATAATACCTACCTATCCCAGGACCGTTCTCTTGTAGACAAACTGATAACTGAACGGCGGGTGGAAAATGATTGATGAGGTAACTGTTCAACTCATCCGGTAGCTACCATCTTACCCTTTACTCAGAAACGTCAAAGTGTCAAAGTTCTCATCGACCACCTCGCATGTTATAATTTACCATGAACACTCGTTCTTATTTATAGAGACTAATGTGTTGTGCCTGACGGAAAGATGAGATTTTTATGCCAATAAAACAACTTGCACCTGATGTTGCTGCTAAAATCGCTGCTGGCGAGGTGGTTGAGCGTCCCGCTTCTGTCGTTAAAGAACTGATTGAAAATAGTATTGATGCCGGGACAACGCAGATTCGTGTTGACTTGATCAATGGGGGTTTGCAGCTCATTCGCATCACTGATAATGGCTCTGGCATTCCAGCTGATGAACTTCCTCTGGCTCTAGCACGTCATGCTACTAGTAAGGTGGCACAGATTGATGATCTGGAACATATCCGCTCGCTCGGTTTTCGTGGGGAGGCTCTGGCAAGTATTGCTGCTGTGGCCGAAGTGACGCTGCTGAGTCGCCAGCGCGGTACTGCGCAATCCGCCCAGGTCGAAGCGCACAATGGTCAGATCTCTGAGATTATCACAGCTGCCTCGGCGGAGGGTACGACGATTACTGTCCGTAATCTGTTCAGCTCGGTACCCGCTCGTCTCAAATTTCTCAAGAGCCGTAATACGGAGGTGAGTCATTGTCACCACCTGCTGCAACAGTACGCAATGGCCTACCCTGAAATTCGTTTTAGCGTGTTTAGCGAAGGACGACAGATCTTTACTACCCCGGGCGATGGGAAACTCTCCAGCGTCCTGATCGAGGTCTACGGCCTGCAAATAGCTGAACAAATGGTGCCGATTAGTAATGAGCAGCGATCGAACGATACAGAATATCCTGTAGTGACAGGCTATGTTAGCCGCCCCACGTGTTATAAGAGTACCCGCCAGTATATCTCGTTTTTTGTCAATCGGCGCTGGGTTATGAGCCGTATGCTCACCGCAGCAGCAGAAGGAGCATACCATTCACTTTTACTGGCAGGACGTCATCCAATAGCAGTTGTGAATATTCAGATTGATCCTACGCTCCTTGACGTGAATGTGCATCCCGCCAAGACCGAAATTCGCTTTTTGAAAGAGCGTCGGATCTTTGCAGCAATCCTGAAAGCCACACGACAAGCTCTACTAGAAGAGACTGGAATACCGCAGTGGCAGCCAGTACAACAACAGACTAGTCCTACTTCTAAAAACTCATCAACAACTGTATCCTCTTCGTCCGATATACTGGATGAAGATCTGTTCATTCTTGATGATACACAGCAGAATAATGATAATGCAGCTCCTGCAACCACCAACGATGAGATAGCACAGCCATTGCCACTTGATAGCCCCTGGATTACGGTGGCAGAAGAGGAAGCTGGCACGAAACCGCCAATGCTATCACG
>DASYAN010000164.1:0-4154 GCA_036501345.1 Ktedonobacteraceae bacterium | reverse complement strand
TGTGGAAGCAGTTCTGGTTACTTTCTATGCGCTATCTCGAAGTGCTCAAAAATGACCCTGGGAGCTTGCTCGTCCTATTACTACAAGCTCCAGTGATCGCACTCCTACTCATCGCGCTCATGAAATATGAAATCGGGACTGCAATGTTCAGCCAAACGAGTGTTGTAACATGTCCAACGGTCGCAAGCATTTTTACTAGCGATGGGCGACCTAACATTCCTGGTCCAAGTAGTCCAGTTATCTCAAATAACTGTGTCCGTGTGCAGAAGGCACTCGAAAACGATCCTAAAGGGCGGGCCTATGCAATAGAGAAAGGTGGTGAGATAAATGCATTACAGAACTTTATTGCTATACGCTCAGGTTTGGATGCCCAAAAAGTTCTATTTATTCTAAGCTTTACTGCTATGCTGTTTGGGTGTGTTAATGCAGCACGTGAGATTGTCAAAGAGGCCCCCATCTATCGCCGTGAGCGAGCGGTGAATCTAGGCATTTTTCCGTATATCTTTTCAAAGATCATGGTGCTAGGTCTGCTATGTCTTCTACAGGACGCTATCCTGGTAGCGATCGTCAATGCCGTTGCTCCGTTCCCGCGGGGTATCTTTCTGCCGGGGGCCTTAGAGATAGGTATTACGTTGTGGCTAACGTCACTGTCTGGTTTGATGATTGGACTGACGGTTTCGGCGATTGCACCCACGACCGATCGTGCTATGAACTTTATCCCAATCATTCTCATTCCACAGGTAATCTTTGGAGGAACTGTCTTCGCTTTCAAAACTTGGTCGGCGCAGATCATTGCTATGCTATTTACTTCCCGTTGGTCTATAGGAGCATTGGGATCAACAATTGGCTTACATAGTGATAAGCTAGGTGGAGATAAGTTATTGGGCCAGCAAGATATTTATAGTGGGACACTGTTCTCGACGTATACACATGCAGAGGCTGTACAGCATCTCCTCTTAATGTGGAAAGCCTTAGGAATTATGGTTATTCTGCTCATCTGCATTGTCAGTATTGTCCTCAAATTGAAGGATAATACACGTCTCTAATATTCTAACGCTCTCGGCGTTCTCGCTCCAGATGATCTTCAATAGCAATTACTTTGCCTTCATCCTCTTCTACGGGAGGTTGCGTATTTTGCTCCAGATAATAGCTCACAGTGAGCGCTAGCCCTACACCGAGAGGGATCAGACCCGGCAGAAGCCAGGGTCCAAGGTGAAAAGGGGCAGCTGGAAATGTTGGGGGCAACAGGAAGCTGATGGGATAAAGCCCAACTGTGAGCGAGAGTCCAACCATCATCGTGATCAGCCCTGCACGCAGCAAACCCCGATTACGGTGCTGCTTGCGTAAACTATCGGGATTGATGCCATGGGTAATCAGGGCCATGCGTTCACGATGCTTAAGATAGCGCAATAGCACGATAAAGCCCAGGAAGATTGCGATGATCAGTACCCATCCTAGCAGTACGATTATGATGTTGTAAGACATTTGACATATCCTTCTTTGTCTGTGTAGTACCTCTATGGTAAGATAATTGAAAGCAGAAAAATGTTTCGCTAAGTTAAAGTAGTGAAACATTTTCTTACGATGAATGCTCTAACCAATATATGATAAGTGAGTATGTGTTGCCATCATCACAAAGCACTAGAATGTCTATTCCTAATATTGTTTCATCTTACACTGAGCAAGACGATGTCACGCTGGTCTCTGCCTCTCAAGTCGGAGACCAGGATGCTTTTGCTCTATTAGTTCAACGCCATCAACGTTATGTTTTCAACCTTGTCTTTCGCATGCTTGGGCAGTATGAAGAGGCCAATGAAGTAACGCAAGATACATTTTTAGCCGCTTGGCAAGGCCTCCCTGGCTTTCGTGGAGATGCACGCTTCTCGACGTGGCTGTACCGTATTGCCTATAACTGTACGCTCAAGCAGTTGGAACAACGCAAGCGTGATCAAGCTTTGCAATTGGCGATCCAGGCTGAACAGGCCGATCAGTGTATAGATAGCGATGAACGTGTTGAAGCTGAAATCGAGGTGCATGATCGCCAGACAGTCATACGCGAACATCTCTCAAATTTGCCAGCGAAGTACCGTATAGTATTGGTGCTACGTCACTTGCAAGAAATGACCTATGAGGAGATGGCCGAGATCCTGACTGTACCCATTGGTACTATCAAGACACATCTCTTTCGCGCACGAAATTTACTCAAGGAGCGTCTAGAAGCCTTAGAGCAAGAGTGGAAAGCGAGAGAATAATTATGCATTGTACTAAAGCAACTCGCCTGATCCAACTCTATATCGACAAGCAACTAGAGCAAGATCAGATACAGGCTTTCGAAGCCCATCTTTCTATCTGCTCCGTATGCCGGAAGGAGTTGTCCATATTTGAAGACATTACATGTGTCTTGGGAGGGGTGGAACTGATCACCGAACCAGCTAATCTGACTGCAAATGTAATGAGGCGCGTAGCCCTGAATGAGCAGCAGGTGGAGAGGATGCATCAGGAACGCAATGGCCGTATAGCTGCATTCCGTCTCTCGTTGCAGGAATTGGCTGCAGTTGTGGTGCTGGCTAGCGTTGCAATGTTAGGCATAACCCTGGGACAGCCATCGTTGCGGGCAGCTTTGCCGATTGCCAACGGTGATGACGGCTTCTCGCTTTTCTTTATTCATCTCTGGAATGAGATTGTCAGAATAAATAGTGGGACGCTGATGCTAGCCTTCTGGGTGGTTGGTACGTTGCTGGGTGTGTGGATTACTCTGACTCTTGTAGGTGCGGAGATGCGTAATACTTGGTTCCGCGCTGTGCTAGATCGTTTACCTGTCTGGTAATACAACTCCTAACTTGTAGATGCGCGGAGCTCTCCCCGGCTGGCAGAACTTTGAGTAAACTGCAAGTCGTCTCCTCTTCTAAAAACGGGCTCCCTATTTTATTCACGGTGGTGTAGTCCCTACATGAATGTCTAACTTGTCTCCTATCTATACTTGAAAAGAGCTCTTTTCTTGGTTATACTTAAAAGCAGAGGCTACAGGGAAGATTTTGCTTTCTTTCCTTTGCTTTTGACTGTTAGGGTAGTGTTGTCTATACGTTTTATGAGTTAAAAATAATTTTTTAAAGAAGGGAAATCGTCTTATGGCTAACTCATTCGGGTCTGATCCGTATCAGAGCTCAGGCTGGCTGCATTCTCCTCGAGAGCATAGAATAGAAGAGGAAAGAAAACAACGCGAGTCTACAAGCCCCTTACATATTACAAGCCCCTCACATGTTACAAGCCCCTCACATGTTACAAGACCTTTAAACGTTACCCGTGCTTTGTCAATGGGAATTGTAGGTGAAAACAATCGTAACGACGCGGAACCAGATAAAAACACTACTGAAACAGAAGAGAAGTCAGATGTAGCCAAAAGGCAACAGCCCAGAACTGTTACCACTTCTCTGCAGGGCTTCTTCCAAGGGTTGAATGGGAGTTCTAAGGAAAGTCTTTAACCGCCCATTGACCAAAGAATTTGATAGTATGACCATGATAGGCTTTTAAAATAGTGTGTGCACTATTTTGCTGTTCTGGCGTGGGAGCGTACTCATTGAGAATATGCTGTCCCTCCCTCGCCGCCTTCTCATACAGCAGATAATACTCTCCAGCTGTATCTGAAGCTACACTTGCTACTACCCCCATAATTTTTCGCAGAAATCCTTCTATAAAATACGTCATATTTTATGCATCGGCAAACTCAGCAAAGAAAAAAGCGGCGACAATTGACGTCGCCGCTGGTCGGGGTGAGAGGATTTGAACCTCAGCAAGCATAGCTTTTCAGGTGGCTTGATATGCGCATTGATGGTCATCTTGGGGTGTATGGAAGGGCTTATTTTGTCCATTAATGATAACCTGAATTCGTCGGTTTTGCTCCCAGTTTTGCTCTCACTATTCAACTGTATCTCGCTACAGTGGAGAAGGGATTGGCAGAGTAAGGTAAGAGTGTGTATAGAAAGGCGAAAAGGAGCCATTCTGACGGGAGAATACGCTCTATGAGCCCCTGGATGAACTCCGAGACCTCTGAAATCGTTTCCACTTCCTCTGCTCATCACCTCGGAATCTCCAAGAAGGTTCTTGTACTGACCTCCTGTCTCCTTCAAGAACCTCTCTAATACGGCCTACCATAT